>NZ_CP085344.1:1998767-2322208 GCF_020618415.1 Cupriavidus sp. MP-37
GCCAGCCACCACGCTCGAAGCCGAGATCGTGCATGCGCGCGAACTGCTGCAGTCCGGCAAGGCCGTGATCGGCTCGATGTTTGCCGACGTGCGCATGGGGCGGGCGCTGGAGGTCAGCGGCGCGCTGCTGCTGGTCGACGCGGCCTCGCGCTCGCTGTCGCGCCATGGCCAGGCACTGCTGGCGCTGGCGCGGCTCAAGGCCCGTGGCGACGACAACTACCTGCATGCGTTCGCGGTCTGCGCGCTGATGATCGCGGTCGGCCGCACGCTGGGCCTGCCCGACGACGAGGTGCGCGAACTGGGCCTGGCCGGGCTGGTGCATGACATCGGCAAGCTGGCCGTGCCCGGCGCCGCCATCCTCCGCGCCGGCGAGCGCACGCCCGAGCAGGAGGAGGCCTACCGCCGCCATCCTTCCGCGGGCTACCGCATCCTCAACGAAGCCCGGCTGTATTCGAACATCCCGCTCGATGTCTGCGTCCACCACCATGAACGCGTCGACGGGCGCGGCTTTCCGTTCGGACTGGTCGGGCGGGAACTGAGCGTGCACGCCAGGATCGGCGCGATCTGCGATACCTACGACACGCTCACCGCCAGCCACCCCGGGCACCAGCCATGGTCGCCGGCCCGCGCCATGGAATACATGGCCGTGCGCGTCGACACGCTGTTCGACCGGCGCGTGTTCAAGGCCTTCTCGCGCACCGTCGGCATCTATCCGCTCGGTACCGTGCTGCGGCTGCGCTCGAACCGGCTCGCGGTGGTGTGCGCGCAGCATGACGCCGATCCGCTGCGGCCCAAGGTGATGGCGTTCTATTCGGTGTCGCAGTCGCGGCCGGTGCCGACCGAGCTGATCGACCTGCGCCATGGCGACGAAACCGTGGTGGCGTTCGAGAACGCGGCGGAGTGGGGCTTTACCGATGAGCAGTTGCTGGAGATGTATGCGCCGGCGGCGTGAGACGGTTCCACCGACGTAGTGCGCATTCAAGCTGTCACGACTCTTAGTGCTACCTGACGCGGCTTAACGCTGCCGTGTTGAGTCGCGCAGCGACGGGTGTGATCCCATTGGCGATTCCTGTCAGGAGCTGCGTCCCGAGGGTAGGAGCCGCAAGCCCGTCGATCCGGCGGGCTTCACGGAATATGTGCGCCGACCTGAAGTGCGACAATCGTGGCGTCGTCGGAGGCTTTCAATCTCGGCCACGACTGGCAGGCGGGATCGTCGCGCTCGATTTCGCGGACCTTGCTTACGAGTCCCGCCACCCCGATCCTGAAGACTTCGTCCAGCGCGTCTTCAAGGGTACAGGCGCCGTATTTGTCGATCAGCCTGGCGGCGCCATCACTCAACAACATTAGCGATGGCGGTTCGATGGCATGGAACGATTCGAACGCAAGAGTGGAGGGGTCCCAGTTGGGCGCCGCGATGGCATAGCCCCCAGGCTGGTTCATCGTCTTGCGCCTGGCGAGCAGGCGTCGCGAGATATCTGCCAGGACAGCGCTGCGCCGTTCGTTGTCTCCAGGCGTCTGTGCAAGGCGCGCAGCGAGTTCATCGAATTCCAGATCGAACGATGGTCCGAGCGTGGATTCCACGATATGAGCCGATCCAGGTCCGCTCCGTAACACGCCGCAGCAATCCCCGAGTTTGGCAAACGAAACCCGGTGGCCTCCCGAATGCCGTTGGACCTTTGCCAGGATGACCGAGGCAGAGGGCAGAAGGTGCGCATCGGCAGCGCGACCTTTGATCAATGCACGACAGTCCGCATTCGCAGCGTCGATGGCAGACGCGAGCAGCGCATCCGAATCGTGCGTGGTACCGTTGCACACGATCGAGCGATGCAAGTGCCAGTTAATCCGGAGCGCGTACCATTCGGCGTCGGAATGATTGGGCGCCAGCATCAAGGATGGAGAAATTCCGGTAGCGCCGTCGATGACCCAGGCGTGCACGGACGTGTCATCGGCCACATAGCCGCAAACGTCCTCGGACGGTTGGTTGCCGGAAGAATACGATCCGCTTTCGATCTGCTTCAACATGGCAAGTCTGTGTCCTTGCAATATGTCCCTGAACGACTATCGGCTGAAGCAGACCCGCGTGCGCGCGGTGAACGGGCTCAACCTGGTACCAAATCCACCCGCGACAATTAATGTTCGGATTGTTTGCGACCCTGGCAAAGGCCGCAAGTAAAAAAACTCAGCAGCGATTTGAATATTGTCGCGGGAAGTGTCATCCCGCCAGCCATCGCCCTTCTCTGAGCCGCTCATGCAGGAAATCCGCCAGCGCCCGCACGCGCGCGCTGTGCCGCAGGTCCGGGTGGGTCAGCACCCACAGGTCGGTATCCATGGCGGCGTCGGCCGGCGCCAGCCGCACCAGCGCCGGATCGTCACCCGCCAGCAGGCACAGCAGCATGCCGGCGCCCATGCCATGCCGGACCGCGTCCGCCATCGCCACCAGGCTGTCGGCGCTGACCACGCGGCGCGGCTCCGGCACGTGCTCGCGGATCCAGCGCGACTGCGCCAGGTGCGACAGGGCTTCGTCCGGCACCACCCAGTCATAGGCCGGCCAATCCGCCAGCGCGGGGTGGTCCTCGTCGGTCGGCAGCCCGAGTTGACGCAGGTAGTCTCGCGCCGCGTACGGCGCCGTCTGCAGCCGGCCGATGCGGCGTCCGACCAGGTACTCCGGCGGCGCGTTGGCCGGGCGGATCGCCACGTCGGCCTCGCGCCGGCTCAGGCTGAGGAAGCTGTTGTTGACGACGAGCTGCAGCTGAATGCGTGGATGCAGCGACCTGAACTCGGCAAGCAGCGGCATCAGCAGCGCGCCGAGCAGCGTATCGGTGGTGGTCACGCGCAACGGTCCGCTCAGCTGGCTGTCGAGGCCGGACAGCTGGCGTTGCGCCGCATCGATCTGTTCGCCCACGCCGGCCAGCCGTTGCGCCAGCGCTTCGCCGGCGGGGGTCATGGCGTAGCCGGTGGCATGGCGCTCGAACAGCAGCGTGCCCAAGGTGTCTTCCAGCCGCGCCAGGCGGCGCAGCACCGTCGAGTGGTTGACGTGCAGGGCGCGCGCGGCGCCGGCCAGCGAGCCGGCTTGGCCCACGGCAAGGAAGTATTTCAGGTCGTCCCAGTCGGCTTCGTGCATGTTTGCATAGCCCTTTTGCAGATTTCGCCAGTATGCGTGCGGATCCGCACAGCCTACAGTGGCTGGACGTCGCCGGCAACGGATGCCGGGCGGCGCAACGAGGAGAACAACATGGCAATGGCATGGACGCTGCTGGTGCTGGCCGGGCTGATCGAGATCGTGATGGCGCTGGCGCTCAAGCATACCGACGGCTGGACCCGCTTCGGTCCGACGGCGCTTGGCATCGGCGCCGCGCTGGCCAGCATCTACCTGCTCAGCGCGGCGCTGCGGCACCTGCCGGTGGGGACGGCCTATGCGATCTGGACCGGCATCGGCGCGATCGGTGTGACTTTGATCGGCATCCTGTTCCTGGGCGAGAGCGCGTCGCCGCTGCGGCTAGTGCTGATCGGGCTGATCTTCGTCGGCATTGGCGGGCTGAAGCTTTTGCCGGGATGAGGTGGGCGCTGGTTGCCGGGATTGCGCTGGTCAGCCCTGTGGCTGGCTTTTGCTGTGCTCGCTGAGCTACGCAAGCACTTAATACGTAAATCAAAAAGTTGAAATAACGCTCGGGATGCAAGTGATGTATGGTTTATCAGCCACTTGTTGCCGGGACATCTGCGCTTGGAGAGGATAAGACGCGTCGTTGTCGCTGGCCGAACCGAGCGAGCCTATGACCCACAACGCCTCACGCCTTGCGCCGCCGTTGCGCGCCGGACTGACCGTGCTGGCCGGTACGCTGCCTGTGCTGGCGACTTCGGTGATGGCCCAGCAAGTCACCTGGACTGGCACTGCCGGCAGCAACATCTTCGATAGCGCCAACTGGAGCAGCGGGCAGGTGCCGGGTTATCAGGACGCGGTCCTGATCAATGGCGCGGGGCAAGCGCCGCGCTGGGATACCAGTATCCAGAGCGGCTGGGGTATCGCGCAATTCCTGCTCGGCAGCGGCATCAATACTTCCGCGCAGTTCAGCACCGTTTTCTCACCGGACGTGTATTCCGCACGCTTCGACGTCTACGATCCGAATACCGGTAACTACGCGGAAGCGGGGGTGGGCGTGAACGGCGGCAACGGCCAATGGAACATCGACTTCCGGTCGCAGCCGCAGGCCAACCTGGATGCCACGGTCAGTGCCTTGAATGTTGGCGTCGGCGCCGGCAGCACCGGCCGGCTCAATCTGCTCGGCACCGGCAAGAGCAGCCAGTCCAACAACTACCGCGCCGGGCTCGGCATGACCGCCGGCAATCTGGTGGCGGGTGCGTCCGGCAATGCCAGCGCCGAGATCAACGTGGACGGTGCCGGTCTCGGCGTGCTCCGCGGTTCGATGCTGGTCGGCCAGGGCGGCACGGGCACAGTCAATGTCCTGTCGCGGGGCAAGATTGCCGCGGCATTGGACGGCAGGGTTGACCGTGCGCCGCTGCAGAACCTGGCTGGCAGCAACGGCGGGACTGGCACGATCAACGTCCTGTCCGGTGGCAAGCTGGCCTTTCCGCCAGCCGGGCTGAGCGCTGGCAAGGCACCAGCGATCCTGCCTACCTGGATCGGCAGCAGTGGTGGTCAGGGCACCGTTACGGTCAGCGATGCCGGCTCACAGGCGACGTTTGGCAATGGCCTGGTACTCGGCCAGGGCAGCGGCAGCGTCGGCAATCTCAATATCCTCGCGGGCGGCAAGGTGTTGTCCAGCGTGATCGTGGGCATGGACGAAAACGGCAACCAGTTCGCACGACCGGGCGTGATGCAGCTTGGCGTCGACGGCGGCACCGGCAATGTGACGGTATCGGGCGCGGGATCACGCTGGAACATCGCGGGCAGCGTCACGCAATCCGATGATCCCCAATACGATGGCATCGGCGAGCTTCACGTGGGCGCCGGCGGAACCGGCAACGTCGTCATCGGCGACGGCGGGGTCGTGTCCCTGGGCCGGGGCAAGAGTTCCCTGCCGAGCCCGTACGCCCTGACCCCGTTTGTCGGCGGCCTGGGCTACCTGTATCTGGCCGACAGCGCGGCTTCCCGGGGCCGGCTGACGATCGGTGCGCCGGTGGGCAGCACGCCGGTGGCACCGGGCCAGCTTGAAGCGGCCGGCGTGATCTTTGGCGCCGGCGACGGTGCCATCGTGTTCAACCATGCCGACCAGAACTACCAGTTCGGCATCCCGCTGCAGGGCAGGGGCACCATCGAGAACCATGCGGGCACGACGTGGCTGACCGCGGACAACAGTGCCTTCTCGGGCAGCACCAACCTGTCCGGCGGCACGCTGGGGCTGGCCCGCAACGCATCGATCGGGCAAAGCCAGGTCAACGTGCTGGCGAACGCCGGCCTGGCCTACGCCGATGCCGTCAGTGCCGCCAATCCCGTCGATATCCGCGCCGATGCCACCCTTGCCGCGGTCGTCAGCGCCGGCACCGCCACGCAGGGCGGGGCCATCTCGGGCAGCGGTGCGCTGGACAAGCAAGGCGGCGGTACGCTCAACCTGGCCGCCGCCAACAGCTTCACGGGCCCCGCCGTCGTCAGCGGCGGCACGCTCGCGCTCGTCGGCGCCGGCAGCGTGGCGCAGGCGCAGCGCGTCGTCGCCGACGCCACCTTCGATGTCTCCGCCGCCAGCGGCGCGGCCAACATCCGCAGCCTGGCCGGCCGCGGCATGGTCAATATCGGCGCCGGCAGCCTCAACCTGACCAGCGCCGGCGATATCTATTCCGGCGTGCTCGCCGGCACCGGCGCATTCTCGCTGCTGGCCGGCACCGAATGGCTGAGCGGCGACAGCGGCGGATTCGCCGGCCGCACCGCGGTCAATGGCGGCACGCTTTACGTCACCGGCACGCTGGGCGGCCCGATCGACGTGGCCGCCGGCGGCACGCTGCGCGGCACCGGCACGGTGGGCCCGACCACCATTCGCGCGGGCGGCGCGATTGCCGCCGGCACCCCGGACCAGCGCATCGCCACCCTGGCTTCCCGCGGCAACCTGAACTTCGAGCCGGGCGCCGGCTATGTCGACGTCGACCTGGCCGCGACCTCGGTGGGCGGCCTGCTGCAGGCGCATCGTGGCCGCGGCCGGCGCGTCGCGACACCGGTCACGCAGTTGCTGCCGAGCGACCTGCTCAGTGCCACGGGCAGTGCCACGCTGAACGGCGCCACCGTCAGGCTGGCCGGCATCAACGGCGGCGTGTTCGTGCCGGGCAGCGAGTGGCGCATCCTCGCCGCCAGCGGCGGCGTGACGGGGACCTTCGGCGAGCTGGTGCAGAACCTGCCGTTCGTCACGCTTGCATATCGCTACGACGCCAACGACGCCTACCTCACCGTGGTGCGCAAGCCCGACGTCTCGTTCTGCCAGCCAGGCATGACCAGCAACCAGTGCAACACCGCGGGCGGCGTGGAAAGCCTCGGGATGGGCTCGATCCTGGCGGTGGAGCTGGCATCGCAACTCAGCCGCGGCGACGCCGCGCATGCGCTGGACCTGCTGTCCGGCGAGCAATATGCCTCCGCGCGCAGCGTAATGCTGGAAGACAGCCGCTTCCTGCGCGAGGCGATCAACCATCGCCTGCGCCAGGCGCGGCAGGCGCATCGCGACGGCGTGGAAGCGGAAAGCGGCGACGATGGCGAGCGCGGCGAAAGTGGCGAGGGCGGCGTCCAGGCCAGCGACCGCGGCGCCTGGATCCAGGTGTTCGGCTCCTGGGGCGGCATCAGCGGCAACGGCAATGCCGCGTCGGTCGACCGCAATCTGGGCGGCTTCTTCATCGGTGCCGACCAGCCGCTGGCCTCGGACTGGCGTGTGGGCGCGATGGCCGGCTACAGCCGGTCGGATTTCAAGGTCAAGGACCGCAACTCGTCCGGCAACAGCGACAACTATCACCTGGGCCTGTATGCGGGCAAGCAGTGGCATGAGGTCTCGCTGCGCACGGGTGCCGGCTATACCTGGCATGAGCTTTCGTCGTACCGCACCGTGGCCTTTCCGGGCCTGTATGACCAGACCACGGCTGACTACAGCGGCAGCACCGCCCAGGTGTTCGGCGAAATCAGCTACCAGGCCAAGGCCGGCCCGGTGGCGCTGGAGCCGTTCCTGAACCTGGCCTACGTGCACCTGCATACCGGCAGCTTCAGCGAGCGCGGCACCATCGCAGAACTGGCCGGAGCCAGCAGCAATGCCGACGTCGGCTTCTCCACTTTGGGCCTGCGCGCCTCGCATGGCTTCGTGCTGCGCAACGGCACCCGGCTGAGCGCGACCGGCATGCTGGGCTGGCGCTATGCCATGGGCGACGTCGGCCAGGCCGCCACGCTGTCGTTCCTTGGCGGCGATCCCTTCACCGTCTATGGCGTGCCGATTGCCCGCAATGCCGCGGTCATCGAGGCCGGACTGAAGAGCGCGCTGTCGCCGAACCTGGATGTCGGCCTGACCTATTCCGGCCAGTATGGCGGCGGGGTTCGTGACAGCGGCGTCAAGGCGTTTGTGCACTGGAGGTTCTGAATTGAGTCCAAGCCCGTCCCCCCTGCGCAGCGCGATGGCCCCCGGCGGGCAGGCAGCGGTGCCGCCGGCGCGGCGCCCGGCCACGCCCATCCCCGTCCCGCAATATGGCACGCCGGCCGGCGCCCCGCTGCTGGTCGAAACAGGCGATTTCCTGCTGCGCAGCCTGGTTCCGGCCGATGCCAACGAACGCTTCCTCGCCTGGCTCGGCAACGAAGAGATGCTGCGCGGGTTGAACCTGCCGCTGCTGAACTTCACCCTGCCGGAACTGGCGGATTTCATCGCGGGCTTCGACAACCAGCGCAACTACCTGGTCGGCATCTTTGACAAGCGCACCCGGCTGCTGATCGGCTTCTACACCGTCGACGTCAACCTTGCGCACAAGGTCGGCCATCTCACCACGGGCATCGGCGAGAACGCCTACTGGGGCAAGGGCGTGCTGTGGGCGACCATCGATGCGCTGCTCGATCATTTCTACCTGTACCGCGACGTCGACAAGATGGTGGCGCGGATCCTCGGCAATAACCGCCGCATGCTGTTCAACTTTATCGACAACACCCGCTTCGTCTTTGAAGCCAGGCTCCGCGGCGAGTGCCTGTCGCTGGACGGCAAGCGGCTGGATGTCCTGGTCTTTGCCTCGTTCCGCACCTGAGCGCCGTCGATGCCGTGTCCCCTCGAGCCCACACCCACCGGCAACCCGCTGCTGGCGCATGTTCCCGGACGCTTCGGCTCGATAGCCGAGGCGCTTGACTATGCCGGCCGCGGCGAGACCGGCGTCAACTTCTATGGCGCCTCGGGCGAGCTTCAGCAGGTCCTGAGCTACCGCACGCTGCGCGAGCGCGCGCGCGCGGCCGCCGCGTGCCTGGCCGGCATGGCCTTGCCGCCGGGCAGCGTGATGGCGATGATCGCCGACACCGGTCCCGACTTCCTGGTGTGCTTCTACGCGTGCCAGTACGCCGGGCTGGTGCCATGCCCGCTGCCTTACACGGTGTATGCCGGTGGCAAGGATGCCTACGTGGCGCAGTTGCGCGCGATGCTGGCAGGCAGCGGCGCAGCCGTGTTGCTGGCGCCCCGGGCCATTCTGCCGTGCGCCGTTGCCGCGGCACAGGCGCTGCCGCGCGTGCGCGTGCTGGCCTTCGAGGCGGTCGACGAACTTCCCATAGGCCCGTTGCCGCCGGCCTCCGGTCCGGCCGCATGCGCTTATATCCAGCACTCGTCCGGCACCACCTCGCATCCGCGCGCGATTGAAGTCAGCCAGCGCGCCCTGTGCGCCAACATCGAGGCGATGCTGGTGCATGGCCTGCGCCTGGGCCCGCGGGACCGGGCCTGCTCATGGCTGCCCCTGTTCCATGACATGGGCCTGGTGGGCTTCGCCATCGGCGCCATGTTCGGGCAATGCAGCGTCGATTTCCTGAGTCCCGCCGCATTCGCGCGCCGGCCGCTGGCGTGGCCCAGGCTGATGTCCGACAACCGCGCGACCATTACCTACGCGCCGGCGTTCGGCTATCGGCTTGCCGCGAGACGCATGCACGCAGCACCGACGCTGGACCTGTCGTCGCTGCGCGTGGCCGGCGTGGGCGCTGACATGGTGCCGCCTGAGGTGCTCGATGAATTCGCCGCCGCCTTCGGCCCGGCGGGTTTTCGCCGCCAGGCCTTCCTGCCCAGCTATGGCCTGGCCGAGGCAACGCTGGCGGTGTCGATCGCCGCCCCGGGCAGCGGCGCCCGCGTCGTGGCCTGCCCCGGCGATGCCAGCGCCGGCGGCAAGCCGCTGGTTTCCTGCGGCCAGCCATTGCCCGGGGTCGAGGTCATGGTGGCCGATGCCGCAGGCATGCCGGTGCCGGGCGGTCGGGTCGGCCATGTATGGGTGCGCGGCGACAGCATTGCCGCCGGCTATCGCAATGATGCCGCGGCGGCGGCCGCCATGCGGCGCCGCGACGGCTATATCGATACCGGTGACCTCGGCTTCCTGGCCGGCGCCGAACTGGTCATCACCGGCCGCGCCAAGGATGTGCTGGTGCTGCGCGGCAGGTCGCTGTCGGCGCAGGGCGTGGAGGCCGTCGTCGAAGCCGTGCCGCCGCTGCATGCGGGCGATGCCGCGGCATTCTGCGTGGCGCAGCAGGACGATGAAGACTGCCTGGTGGTGCTGGTCCAGTGTGGCATTGCCGAGGCGGCCGCGCGCGCGCGGCTGCGCCAGGACGTGCAGGCGGCGCTTGGCGAGGCCTTCGGGCTGGCGGGGCGTGTGGTGCTGGTCGCGCCGCGCGCGTTGCCGCGTACCTCGTCGGGCAAGCTGTCGCGCGCGCAGGCCAGGCGCGACTACCTGGCCGGCGCGCTGGTCGAGACGGCTGAGCCGGCTTGTCAGGAAACCGCTTGAATCGCGAAAGGTGGGGCTATGGACTATTTGCAGGAAGCCAGGGAGCTGCTGTCGGGCTGCCTGTTCGTGCCGGTGGAGAAGATCGATGCCGATGCCAGCATCCATACGCTGCACGACATGGACAGCCTGACCTTCGAAATGATCGTGATGGAAATCGAAAAGCGCACCATGAAGGAGGTCGATCCGGTGGCGCTGCTGGAGCTGCGCACGGTCAGTGACCTGGCGGGCCTGCTGGAGAGCGGGCGATGAGCCAGTCGTCGGAGTTCTGCAACGCGCTGTACCAGCTCAGCCGGAGCCACAATGCCGCCAACGTGGAGCTGGAACTGAACGGCGTGCCGGTACTGGTGATCCAGCGCCATGAGGACGCGGACCGCGTGCTGCGCGCCAACGCCTCCAACTATCGCAAGAACATGGCGTGGTTCCGGCAAGCGCTGGGCGCGTCGCGGTTTTCGGAGGACGGCGCGGCGTGGGAGATCCGGCGCGCGCTGACCCAGCATTACTTCACCAGGTTCGATCGCCAGCAGACCTTTGCGCTGGCCACGCAGTATGCGCACGCGGCCGTGGCGCGGCTGGCCGCGGCCAGCGCGGCCGGGGCCGCCACCATCGACGACGCGGTGCTGCGCGAGATGTCGGTGTCGGTGCTGGTCAGGAGTTTCCTGGGCGTGGAATTCGCGCAGACCGGGATAGACCTCGGCAACCTCGCCCAGTTGATGGAGTGCGGTTCCGAGTATTCGTTCGTGCCGCCCGGCCGGACCAGCGCCCTGTATCGCGAGACGCTGGCGCGCCTGCCGGACCTGCGCCGCCGCGTGCTGCAGGATTTCAAGCGGTTCCGCGCGCCGGGCGCGGCGGACAGCGCCTTGCTGGCGGACATGCTCGCCATCGACCGCGACCCCGCCAACGACGTCGTGCTTGAGCACGAATTGCTGACGTTCTTTGCCGCGGGCGCCGAAACCACCGCCGCCACCATGGGCTGGGCCTGCTACCTGCTGGCACGCTATCCGGCCGTGCAGCAGCAGCTGCGCGAGTCCTTGCTGGCCGCGACCCAGCGCGACGCCGACTGGGAGACGCTGCAGCGGCTGCAGCCGCTGCAGCGCTTTATTTCGGAAACGTTGCGCCTCTATCCCCCCACGCCCATCATCGCGCGCTTTGCCAACGGCCCGGACGTGATTGGCGGACGCAGTATTCCGGCCGGGCAGAACATCCTCGTTTCCTTCATCGGCATCCAGCATGATGCGCGGCAACGGCCGGACCCCTGGCAGCTCGACCTGGGCCAAGGCGGTGCTGGCCCAGGCGGCGGCACCGCGTTCAGCTTCGGGCCGCGCGTCTGTGGCGGCAAGCATTTCGCCCTGGTCGAGCTTGCCGCTTTCCTCGCGGTATTCCTGACGCAGGCGCGCTTCACGCTGACCTCCGAGGCGCCGCCGCGCTATCACTGGAAGGCGCAGATGCTGCGTGAAGGCGGCCAGCCCGTGCATGTCGGCCGGGCGGCAGCGCGGCCAGCGGTGGACGCGGCATCCCGCGTAGCCGGTACCGCGCAAGCCCCGGCACCATGAGCGCCCGCACCTGGTTCGTCACCGGGGCCAGCAGCGGCATCGGCCTGGCACTCATCCAGCAATTGCTGGCGCGCGGCGACCGTGTGGCAGCCACCGTGCGCGGTGCGTCGTGCACGCCGGAACTGGAGCGGCTGCGCGAACGGTTCGGCCATGCGCTATGCATCTTCGGGCTCGACCTCACCGATGGCGAACGGATTGCGCCGTGTGTGGATCAAGTCTTTGGCAGCATGGGGCGCATCGACGTCCTGGCGAGCAACGCGGGCGCCATGCTGGTGGGGGCCGCCGAGGAAGTCGAACCGGCGCAGATCCGGCGCCAGCTCGACACCAACCTGCTGGGCCCGATCCTGCTGATCCGCGCCGCGTTGCCGCATTTGCGCAGGCAGGGCGGCGGGCACATCGTGCAACTCAGCAGCGAGGCCGGGCAGACCGCCTTGCCTGGCACCAGCCTCTACAGTGCCTCGAAATGGGGGATTGAAGGCTTCTGCGAGTCGCTCGCGCTGGAGGTGGCCGGGTTCGGCATTGCCGTCACGCTGGTCGAGCCCGGGCGCGCGCCGACCCGCCTGGACGCAAACGCCGATACCGCGCGTCAATGGATCGACGCCTATCAGCGCGGCGCGGTGGGCAACCTGCGCCGGCTGGTTGCGATGGGCAGGTTCAGCGGCCGGGGCGACCCGCAGCGCTTCGCGCAAGCGATCATTGCCGCCGCCGGCAGCGCCGCGCCGCCGCGCCGGCTGGTCATCGGCAGCGACGCCTGGCGCAATATCACGCGTGCCCTGCGCGCGCGCCTGCGCGAAGTGGAAGCCCAACAAGCTAGTGCCGCGGCGGGGGACCGCGACCAGGCGGCGCAACCCGCACCCGAGCCGCCGCGACGCGTCGCGGGCCCGGCCTAGCCGGCACTGCGCCGCGGCGCGTTTTCGCCGCGGGACGGTCGCGTTGGGTACACTATCCGGCCACGTGACTGGCGCAACATTGCCCCCTATGAGTTTCGATGCCCTGCTGGATCTGTTCGAGCAACGTGTTCCGGCCCATCCGTCCGCGCAGATTGCCTTGTACCTGCTGGCGCTGGTGCTGATCGCGGTGCTGGCGCAATGGCTGTGCGGCCGTGTGTCGTCACGCCTTGCGCATCGCCTGCTGACGGTATGGGGCAAGGGGCAGTGGAGCAGGGCGCTGACGCGCCATCGTGCCTACCGCCGCTTCGGCTACGCGGTGGGCTTTGCCGTGATCACCATCGGCATCGGCGAAGTCCCGCACATGGGCCGCTATGCGCTGGCGATCGAGCGCCTGGCGCATGCCGGCCTGTGGATCTGCTTCTTCCTGATGCTGGGCGGCGTGCTGAGCGCCTGGCAGGACGTGTACGCCAGCAGCCGCCGGGCGCAGACGCGTTCGATCAAGGGCTATATCCAGGTCGGGCGGCTGGGCCTCGGACTGGTGTGCGCGGTGCTGGTGCTGTCGATCCTGATCAACCGCTCGCCGCTGTGGATGCTGTCCGGCCTGGGCGCGCTGTCGGCGGTGCTGCTGCTGGTGTTCAAGGACACGCTGCTGTCGCTGGTCGCGAGCACGCAACTGACTTCCAACGACATGCTGCGCATCGGCGACTGGATCGAGATGCCCCAGTGCAACGCCGACGGCTACGTCAAGGACATCGCGCTGCATACGGTCAAGGTGCAGAACTGGGACAACACCGTGACCACGGTGCCGACCTACAAGCTGTTCTCGGAGAGCTATCGCAACTACCGCCAGATGTTCGAGTCCGGCGCACGCCGGATCAAGCGCACGCTGCGGCTGGATGCGGGCAGCGTGCGTTTCCTCGAGGACCGCGAGGTCCACGCGCTGATGCGTTTCCGCCTGCTGCACGACTACCTGGAAGAGAAGCAGCGCGAGGTCGACGAGGCCAACCGGCTGCTGATCGCCGCCGGCAACGACCCGGTCAACCGGCGCCGGCTGACCAACATCGGCACTTTCCGCGCCTATGGCATTGCCTATCTGAGGGCCCACCCCGAGATCCACCACGACCTGCTGCTGAACGTGCGCATGATGGAGCCCGATTCGCAGGGCATCCCGGTCGAGATCTACTGCTTCACCGCGCTCACCGCTTGGATGGACTACGAGCGCATCCAGGGCGATGTGTTCGACCACCTGCTGGCGATCCTGCCGGAACTGGGGCTGCGGCTGTACCAGGCACCGTCGGGCGCCGACCTGAACGGCGTACGCATCGCGCCGGTGCTGGCCGCGGCGCAGGTGGCGGCCGCGCAGGCGGTCCAGCATGCCCCGGCCAACGGCGCCGCCGCCGGCAGCCATCCGATGTAGCGGGGATGTAGCGGCATGCAGGGAGGCGCGGCTCAGCCCACCGCGCGCGGGCGCACGCGGCTGGCGGCTTCCTTGGCGCGCGTGCGCGCGGTGTCGATATCGCCGGCATAGGCCAGCGCCACGCCCATGCGGCGCCGGGCGAAGCTCTCCGGCTTGCCGAACAGCCGCACCTCGGTCTGCGGCACGCGCAAGGCCTGGTCGACGCCGTCGAAGACCACCCCTTGGGCTTCCACGCCGCCGTAGATCACGGCGCTGGCGCCGGGGCTGCGCAGCGTGGTGTCGACCGGCAGGCCGAGGATGGCGCGGGCATGCAGCTCGAACTCGTTCTGCCATTGCGTGGCCATGGTGACCATGCCGGTGTCGTGCGGGCGCGGGCTGACTTCGCTGAACCAGACCTGCTCGCCCTTGACGAACAGCTCGACGCCGAACAGGCCCATGCCGCCGAGGTCGGCGGTGACCGCCTGCGCGATGCGCTGCGCGCTGGCCAGCGCGGCGGGGTGCATCGGCTGCGGCTGCCAGCTCTCGACATAGTCGCCGCTGACCTGCAGGTGGCCGATCGGCGCGCAGAACTGTGTTTCGACCTGGCCGCTGGCGCCGATCGCACGAACGGTCAGCAGCGTGATTTCGTAGTCGAAATCGATAAAGCCTTCGACGATCACGCGGCCGTGGCTGACGCGGCCGCCGGCCATGGCGTAGTCCCACGCCGCCTTCACGCCCTCGGGACCGTCGATCTTGCTCTGGCCCTTGCCGGAGCTGCTCATCACCGGCTTGACCACGCACGGGTAACCGATGCCGCCGTCGATGGCGGCCTGCAGTTCCTCGAGCGAGTCGCAGAACTGGTAGGGGCTGGTCGGCAGGCCGAGCGACTCGGCGGCGAGCCGGCGGATGCCTTCGCGGTCCATGGTCAGGCGCGCGGCGCGGGCGGTGGGGATCACGCGCACGGTGCCGGCGGCTTCCAGCGTTTCCAGCATCGCCGTGGCGATGGCCTCGATCTCGGGCACCACCAGGTGCGGCTTTTCGGCTTCGATCAGGGCCTTGAGCTGGTCCGGGTCGCTCATGGCGATGGTGCGCGCGTGATGCGCGACCTGCTGGCCGGGCGCATTGTCATAGCGGTCGACGGCGATGGTCTCCACGCCCAGGCGCTGCAATGCGATCAGCACCTCCTTGCCGAGCTCGCCGGAGCCGAGCAGCATCACTTTGGTGGCGGAGGGGGAAAGGGGCGTTCCGAGGGTGGTCATGGCGGCAGGTCCGGCGAGGCGAAAGGAAAACCCGGATTGTACGTGCTGCCGCGCGCCCTGGTGCCGCCTGGACTAGTCTTCGGCGTCGCGCGAGCCGGTGGGGCGACGCGCCGCCTGGTCCCTGCGGTCGGCGGCCTCGGCCTCGGCCGGGCTCGACGCGACGCCGTACATGCCATGACGCGGCGTGCCCGGGGGCAGATTGCCGAGATCGGTGGGCTGGTAGGGGTGCGGGCCGGGCGGGGGCTGCGAGGTATCGCTGGACGGATGCGCGCGGCCGGTCAGCTTCTCGTCCCGGGTCACGCTGTGGCCGCCGTAATGGTAGTCGGTCAGTGATCCCTCATGCGCGGGGGCCGATGGTGCCGGCGCGCCGGAGATGTCGGTCACGCGTACCGGAATCGACGGATAGACCTGCTGGGCGCCGGCGATCGCCATGTCGGGCGAGTCGAACTCGCCGTCGAGCCGTTCCGGGGCGCCCTTGCCGGTGCGTATTTCCAGATGCCAGCGGCCGTCTTCCGGGCCGCACACCAGGATTTCCTGTTCGGTCGAGGTCATGGGGGCCTCCTTGGGTCTGAGCGTTGCGTCTCTGCGCAGACAGGCACGAACCGTTCCAGCGCCGCCCCCGCGTCGTACCGGCCTGTGCGCAAGTCGCGTGACGCCAGATTTACAATGCGCGCCCGTTCTTACCGCCGCCCCCGCTCAGGACGTCGCCATCAACGGCGGCCGCGGCCGGGTCGCGACCGCGAAAGCGATCTGCGCGAGCCCCGCCGCCAGCCCCAGCGCCACCCCGGCCTGCCAGGCCACGGTATAGGAGCCCAGCGCGTCATAGACCAGCCCGCCGCCGAAGGCGCCGACAAAGCTGCCGATCTGGTGGCTGAAGAAGGCCACGCCGCCCAGCATCGCCTGCCAGCGCAGGCCGAAGGTCTCGGCGATCCAGCCCGACACCAGCGGCGCCACGCCGAGCCACAGGAAGCCCATCACCGCGGCGAACACCAGCGTGCTCTGCGGTGTCGGCGCCGACGAGAAATACCAGGTCAGCGCCAGCGAACGCAGCGTATAGATGCCGCCCAGCAGCATCAGCTTGTTGAAGCGGCCGCCGGCCCAGCCGAAAAAGATGCTGCCCAGCACGTTGAAGCCGCCGATCACGCCCAGCGCCTCGGCGCTGAGCATCGGGTCCATGCCGCACACGTCGAGATACGACGGCAGGTGCGTGGTCAGGAAGACCAGCTGCATGCCGCAGACGAAATAGGCCAGCGCCATCACCACAAAGGGGGCGTGGCGCAGCGCGGTGCCGAGCGCCTGGCGCGCGTTGTCCTGGCCGATTCCCGCCGGCGTGGCCAGCGGCAGCCGGTCAACGCGCCCGGCCGCCCACGCCGCCGGCAGCATCACCAGCGCCAGCAGCACGAAGGCGGCGAGGCCTGTGCGCCAGCCATAGGCCTGCGTCACCATCTGCCCGATCGGCGCCGCCAGCAGCGCGCCCAGCGAGCCCGCGCCCGACACCAGCCCCAGCACCGTGCTGCGCAGCGCCGCCGGCACCGGCCGCGCCGCCACCGCCATCGCCAGCGCGCTGCCGGTGCAGGCCATCGACGCGCCGATGGCCACGCCCGCGCCCAGGGTGACGCCGACCAGGCTGTGCGCGGTCGCCAGCAGCACCAGCCCGATCACATACAGCAGCGACCCCGCCATCATCAGCGGCCGGAAGCCGATGCGCGTGGCCCAGGCGCCGGCGAGCGGCTGCAGCAGGCCCCACGCCAGGTTCTGCACGGCGATGGCGACGGTGAAATCCGACACCGAGATGCCGATGTCGCGGGTCAGCGGCGGCATGAAGATGCCCAGGCTCTGGCGCAGGCCCATGGCCAGGCTGAGCATCACGGAAGCGCCGAGCAGGATCGGCAAGGCCGGGCGCAGGCCGGCATAGCGGGAAGGAGCGGGGACGGGGGAGAGGGAGGGAGGCACGCTGGAGTCTCGGTCGCTGGGTTTTCGTTGTCGTTGTGGCCCCGGGCGCCTGCCATGTCTGCAATGTCTTGGAATTTAAGCGGGCACTGAATATACCGCAGGGTAAGGCGAGGGTATGCCGCGGCGCGCGGCCGTGTCAATTTGGCTTTGGGCCGGGCCACCTTCCGATTTGGCAAAGGCGGCCCGGCAGGGCGGCGCACTCAGTCCAGGCTGACCTTCGATGCGCGGATGGTCTCGCCCCAGCGCTGGATCTCGCCGCGGACCAGCGCGGCAAACTTCGGCTGCGCCTCGCCGCCGGGGGTGCCGCCCATGTCGCGGAAGCGGGTCACCACCTCGGGATCGCGCAGCGCCTTGCCCAGCGCGTCCTGCAGCGCCGCGGCGACCGCCGGCGGGGTCTTGGCCGGGGCGAAGAACCCCAGCCAGCCCATCACCACGAAGTCTTTCACGCCGGCCTGCGCCATGGTGGGCACGTCAGGCAGCGCGGGCAGGCGCTCGGCGCTGGTCACCGCCAGCGCGCGCAGCTTGCCGGCGCGGATCTGCGGCAACGCCTGGGTCAGGTTGTCGAACATGAAGGTGGTTTCACCCGCCAGCACGGAGGTGGTGGCCGGCGTCGATCCCTTGTAGGGGACGTGGATCACCTCGGTGCCGGTGCGCAGGCGGAACAGTTCCGCGGTCAGGTGCGTGGTCTGGCCGATGCCGGCCGAGGCATAGGAATACTTGCCCGGCGACTGCTTGAGCTGCGCCACCAGCTCGGCCACGCTGCGCACCGGCGCCTGCGCGCCGACCACCAGCACATTGGCGAACGAGATCAAATCGGTCAGCGGCAGGAAATCCTGCGGCTGGTAGGACAACTGCTTGTAGGCGCTGTAGTTGATCGCGTGCGAACCGGTATTGCCGACCAGCAGCGTGTAGCCGTCCGGCGCCGCGCGCATGAAGGCCTGCGTGCCGATGATGCCGCCGCTGCCGGGCTTGTTGTCGACCACCACCGGCTGGCCGAGGATGGCCGACAGCTTCTGCGCCACCAGCCGGGTCGGGATATCGGTGGTGCCGCCGGGCGCGCCGGGCACGATGATGGTGATGGGCCGCTCGGGCCAGGCCGCGGCATGGGCGCCGCAGGGCAGCGCCGCGGCGGCGGCCAGCAGCAGGGCTGCGCTAGTATGGGACAGCGATGCGGGCAGCTTGGGTGTCATGGGTCTCCTCCATGTTGTAGTGGGTGTGCTGCTTGGTAACGCGAGAAAAAATGCGAGAAAAATGCGAGAACGGCCGGCTTGCGGCCGGCCGTCCTCAGGTCGGGGCGGAAGCTCTCACTTGCCCGTCCACACCGGCTTGCGCTTCTCGGCGAACGCGGCCGCGCCTTCGCGCGCGTCGGCGGAAGTGAAAACCGGATCGATCAGCGGCTTCTGCCGCGCGAACATTTCCTCGCGGGTCCAGTCGCCCGACTGCGCCACCACCTGCTTGCTGGCGGCGATGGCGAGCGGCCCGTTGGCGCCGACCGCATCGGCCAGTTGCAGCGCGGCGTCGAGCGCGCCGCCGGCATCGGTCAGGCGGTTGACCAGGCCCAGCTCGTAGGCGCGCTCGGCCGGCAGCATGTCGCCGGTCAACGCGTATTCCATCGCCACGTGGTACGGCACGCGGCGCGGCAGGCGGATCAGGCCGCCGGCGGCGGCGGCCAGGCCGCGCTTGACTTCAGGCAGGCCGAACTTCGCCGCGCGCGAGGCCACCACCAGGTCGCAGGCCAGCACCAGCTCGAAGCCGCCGGCCAGCGCATAGCCCTCGACCGCGGCAATCAGCACCTTGCGCGGCGGCCGTTCGGTCAGGCCGCCGAAGCCGCGGCCGGGAATGCTCGGGCGCTTGCCGGCCAGGAAGCCCTTCAGGTCCATGCCGGAGCAGAAGGTGCCGCCGGCGCCGGTCAGCACCGCCAGGCTCAGGTCATCGCGCGCATCGAGTTCATCCAGCGCGGCGGCAATTGCCGTGGCGGTCTCGAAGTCCATTGCATTGCGGGCCTCGGGACGGTTGATGGTCAGCACCATCACGTTGCCGCGGATTTCCTTCAGCAGGGTATCGCTCATGGGTCTCTCCTGTCTGGGTCGTCCGGCTCAGCGCGGCGCCATGCGGATGGCGCCGTCGAGGCGGATGGTCTCGCCGTTGAGCATCGGGTTCTCGAGGATGTGCAGCGCGGTCGAGGCGTATTCGTCGGGCGCGCCCAGGCGCGCCGGGTGCGGCACCATGGCGCCGAGCGAGGCGCGCACGTTCTCGGGCAGCTTGGCCAGCAGCGGGGTGTCGAACAGCCCCGGGGCGATGGTGCAGACGCGGATCGCGCGCTGCGCCAGGTCGCGTGCGGCGACCAGCGTCATGCCGACGATGCCGGCCTTGGCCGAGGCATAGGGAATCTGGCCGATCTGGCCTTCGTAGGCCGCCACCGAGGCCGTCAGCACGCAGGCGCCGCGTTCGCCGTCGACCAGCTCGTTCTTCGCCATGCGCGCGGCGCCCAAGCGCAGCGCGTTGAAGGTGCCGATCAGGTTGATGCGCACGATCGACTCGTACTTTCCCAGCGAGCCCGGCGAGCCGTCCTTCTCGACCACGCGCACCGGGCCGCCCAGGCCGGCGCAATGGATCAGCGCGCGCAGCGGGGCCACGGCCTCGGCGGCGTCGTAGACCGCGTTCATCTGCCCGGTGTCGGTCACGTCGGCCTTGACGAAGCGGACCTTGCCGCCGAACTCGTCGACCACGGCGTTGCCGCGCTCTTCCGACAGGTCGGCGATGACCACGTCGACGCCGCGTTCCACCAGGCGCCGCACGCAGGCCAGGCCCAGGCCGGAAGCGCCGCCGGTGACGACGGCGGACATATTGGTCAGTTTCATGGTGTGTCTCCTTGATGGGAAATCGGGATGGGGCAGGGCGTTGCTTACAGGCGCTCGATGATGGTGGCGTTGGCCATGCCGCCGGCTTCGCACATCGACTGCAGGCCATAGCGCTGGCCGCTGTCTTCCAGCGCATGCAGCATGGTGGTCATCAGCCGCACGCCCGAGGCGCCCAGCGGATGGCCCAGCGCAATCGCGCCGCCGCGCGGGTTCAGCCGCGCCGGGTCGGCGCCGAGCGCCTTTTGCCAGGCCAGCGGCACGCAGGCAAAGGCTTCGTTGATTTCGTAATGGTCGATCTGCTCCAGCGTCAGCCCGCTCTTCTTGATTGCGCGCTGGCTGGCGGGGATGGGCGCGGTCAGCATCGCGATCGGATCGTCGCCGCAGACGTCGAACGCGACAAAGCGCGCGCGCGGCTTCAAACCCAGGCGCTGCGCCATCGACTCGCTCATCAGCAGCATCGCGGCGGCGCCGTCGCTGATCTGCGAGGCATTGCCGGCGGTCACGTTCCAGCCGATCTGCGGGAAGCGCGCGCTGAGCTCGTCGTTGCGAAACGACGCCTGCAGCGTGCCCAGCTTCTCCACCGAGGTGCCGGGGCGGATGGTCTCGTCTTGCGCGACCACGCCGTTGGGCGTGCTGATGCCCAGGATCTCGCGGCGGAACGCACCGCTCGCGCGCGCGCCGGCGGCCAGTTCGTGCGAGCGGGCCGAGTAGGTGTCCATCTGCTCGCGCGACAGCTCGTATCTGGCCGCGACCAGCTCGGCCGCGACGCCTTGCGACACCAGGCCGGGCGCGTAGCGCGCTTCCATCGACGGGCCATACGGGTTCTGGCCGATGCGCGCCGAGCCCATCGGCACCCGGCTCATCGACTCGATGCCGCAGGCGATGACGATGTCATAGGCCCCGGCCATGATGCCCTGCGCGGCAAAGTGCACCGCCTGCTGGCTGGACCCGCACTTGCGGTCGATGGTGGTGGCCGGCACGTGCTCGGGGAAGCCTGCCGCCAGCCACGCGACCCGGCCGGGACCGGCGGATTGCTCGCCCGCCTGCGTCACGCAGCCGGTGATGACGTCGTCGACCAGGCCCGGGTCCAGCCGGTTGCGTTCGACCAGGCCCTTGAGCACCTGCGCCAGCAGTTCGGTGGCATGGAGTTCGGTAAAGGCCGAGCCCGGCTTGGAGCGGCCCATCGGGCTGCGGATGGCGTCGACGATGACGGCTTGTTGCATGCGGAGTCTCCTGAAAAAGCTGAGCGTTGCGAGTCGTGATGGGGATATTGAGACGTCTGTATCGAAAAGTGATCGTCGGATACGATGAATTGGGATTCTGGCGTCGGAATATCGCCATGTAAACGCAAAAGACCTGGTTTGACTTTCGAAAAGGCGAAGGGCAACATCCGGGTTTTGAGACACGCGTATCAAAAAACTTCAGATTCAGGCCCTGCGATGACTAATGCTCCACATGCCTCCGTGGCCCCGCCATCCGCCGACGCCGACGGCGAGGCCCGCCTTGTCAGCGCACTGGCGCGCGGCGTCTCGATCCTCAACTGCTTCTCGCCGACGGTGCAGGAACTCAGCAGCCGGGAACTGATGGAGCGCACCGGCCTGGCCAAGCCGACCCTGTTCCGGCTGCTCGACACGCTGTGCGGGCTGGGCCTGCTGCATTACTCGGAACGGCTGTCGCGCTATGTTCCCGGCGTCGGCCTGATCAACCTGGCCGCGCCGGCGCTGGCGCGCATGACGATCCGCCAGCTGGCGCGCCCGGCGATGCAGGAACTGGCCGACCATAGCGCCGGGCAGGTCGAGCTGATCGTCGGCAGCGGCCATGCGCTGACTTACGTCGAGATCGCGCAGGGCGTCGGCAGCCATGTGTTCCGGCCGGAGGTCGGCACGCGCGTATCGGTCTCGCGCACCGGCTCGGGCCGCGCATATCTGCTGCGGCTGGACCAGGCCGAGCGCGAGGCGTATCTGGCCCAGCTGCGCGCCGCCGATCCGCCGCGCGCCGACTGGCTGCAGGCACGCCTGGCCGATGCCGCGCGCGACCTGCAGGAGCACGGCTTCTGCCGCGGCCATCGCGACCTGCACCGCGAGGTGGAGTCGGTGGCCGTGCCGATGCGCGCGCGCCGCGACGGCGAGGCGTGGATCTTCGCCGCGTCGGTGCCGGTGTTCAGCCCGCAGAGCCAGTTGCTGGAGCAGGATATCGGCCCGCGCCTGGTCAGCCTGGTGCGCAATGTCGAAGGGGCGCTGGGCGTGGCAGGCTAGGGCCGCGCCAGCGAGATTGCGCCGGCCGCTTCAGTTGCCGGCTTCAGTTGCCGGCTTCAGTTGCCGGTAAAGACCGGCGTGCGTTTGTCGAGGAAGGCCTGCACCGCTTCGCGGTGGTCGGCGGTCTGGTGCGACAGCGCCTGGAAGCCGGCCGACAGTTCCAGCAGCGTATCCAGCCGGGTATGCATGGCTTCGCGCATCAGGCGCTTGGCCAGCCGCACCGCGTGCGGCGGATTGGCGGCGATGCGGCCGGCCAGCTCATACGCGGTGGGCAGCAGCGCGTCGGGCGCGACCACGCGCGACACCAGGTTCCATTCGAGCGCCAGCCTGGCATCGATCGGCTGGCCGGTAAAGGTCATCTCGGCGGCCCGCGACAGCCCGATCACGCGCGGCAGCAGCCACGCGCCGCCGTCGCCGGGAATGATGCCGAGCTTGACGAAGGACTCGGCGAACTGCGCGCGTTCCGAGGCAATGCGGATGTCGCACATGCAGGCCAGGTCCAGCCCCGCGCCCATGGCCGCGCCATTGACCGCGGCGATCACCGGCACCTCCAGGTTGAACAGCGCCAGCGGCAGCCGCTGGATGCCGCAGCGGTAGTCCTGGCGGATCTCCATGCCCGGCACCGCGCCCGAGGCCTGGCGCTCCATGTCCTTGATATTGCCGCCAGACGAGAACGCCGTGCCGGCGCCGGTGATCACCACCGCGCGCACGCTGCGGTCGCCGTGGATACGGTCGATCGCGGCCAGGAACTCCGCCACCGCGGTATTGCCGGTCAGCGGATTGCGCCGCTCGGGCTCGTTCATGGTCAGCGTGACGATGTGGTCCTGCTGTTCGTAGAGAAGGAACTGGCTCATGGTGATGGCTCCGGATGCGGGGGTGGGAGGGCATGTCCTGGCGCCAAGGCTAAGCCACGCGTGCGCCGGCGTCTAATATTCATTTCTTCATCACCGATATTCATTGGATATCATCCGCGCGAGCCGTCTGTCCCTGTGCCGCTGCGCTGGCGGTCGGCGGGCAGTCTTCAGTTTCTTGTGCAAGCCGATGATTTTTTTGCGAATCGTGGTGATTGGCTGGCACGGCTGGCGCAATGACGGCAGAATCCGGAAGGTAGCGGCCGGGACCGCCGGCCCAGAGAATCCAGACCATGACCACCGCCCCGACTATCCGACTCGCATCCATTTCCCGATCTGCCGCCCGGCACGTCGCCGGCGCGCGCACGCCGGCCGCAACCCCGGGCAATGGCTGAGGGCGCGCCCATGGCGCTGCCCCTGCTGATTGCGCTGCCGCTGCTGGCCGCGGCGCTGACGTGGTTGATCGGCACGCGTGCCCCGCGGCTGGTGGCGCCGGTCATCATCGGCTTGCCGCTGGCCGCGCTGATGCTGCTGATGAGCCTGCGCGGCGAGGTTTTTGCGCAGCCGGGGCACGCACTGGGCTGGCGCGCGGCATGGCTGCCCGCGCTCGGGCTGGACCTGTCGCTGCGCCTCGACGGGCTGGCCTTCCTGTTCGCGCTGCTGGTGCTGGGGGTGGGGCTGCTGGTGATCCTGTATGCGCGCTACTACCTGGCGCGCAATGAATCGGCGCTGCGCTTCTTCTGCCTGCTGCTGCTGTTCATGGCGGCGATGCTCGGCGTGGTGCTGGCCGGCAACCTGCTGTTGCTGGTGGTGTTCTGGGAGCTGACCAGCATCCTGTCGTTCCTGCTGATCGGCTTCTGGTCGTGGCGTGCCGATGCGCGCCAGGGCGCGCGCATGGCGCTGGCGGTCACCGGCGGCGGCGGGCTGGCGCTGCTGGCGGGGGTGCTGCTGCTGGGCCATATCTGCGGCAGCTTCGAGCTGTCGGTGGTGCTGGCGCAGGCCGGCAAGGTCCAGCACCACCCGCTGTACCTGCCGATGCTGGTGCTGGTGCTGCTGGCGGTGTTCACCAAGTCGGCGCAGTTTCCGTTCAGCTTCTGGCTGCCCCACGCCATGGCCGCGCCCACGCCGGTCTCGGCCTACCTGCACTCGGCCACCATGGTCAAGGCCGGCGTGTTCCTGCTGGCGCGGCTGTATCCGGTGCTGGACGGCACCAACAGCTGGTTCTACCTGGTCAGCATGACGGGGCTGGCCACGCTCATCGTCGGCGCCGGCCTGGCGCTGCTGCAGCGCGACCTGAAAGGCCTGCTGGCGTATTCCACCATCAGCCACCTGGGGCTGATCACGCTGCTGTTCGGGCTCGACACCCAGCTCAGCACGGTGGCGGCGATCTTCCACATCATCAACCACGCGGTGTTCAAGGCGTCGCTGTTCATGGCCGCCGGCATCATCGACCACGAAACCGGCACGCGCGACCTGGACCGCCTGCGCGGCCTGGCCCGCTATATGCCGCACACCGCGGTGCTGGCCATCGTGGCGTCGCTGTCGATGGCGGGCGTGCCGCTGTTCAACGGCTTCCTGAGCAAGGAAATGTTCTTCGGCGAGACCCTCGCGCAGGGGCTGCTGGGCGAGTTCAACTGGGTGATCCCGGCCGCGGCGATCATGGCCGGCGCGCTGACCATGGCCTATTCGCTGCGCTTCATCTACGGCGTGTTCTTCGGCAGGGGCCGGCCCGACCTGCCCAACTACCCGCCGCACGAGCCGCCGCGCTTCATGAAGGTGCCGGTGGAGTTCCTGGTGGTGATCTGCCTGGTGGTCGGGCTGGTGCCGGCCTACACCGTCGGCGACCTGCTCGCGGCCGCGTCGCTGGCGACGCTGCGCGCGCCGCTGCCCGCCTACAGCCTGAACCTGTGGCACGGGGTCAACCTGCCGCTGCTGATGAGCCTGGTGTCGATGGCGGGCGGCGCGACCCTGTTCTTCCTGCGCCGCGACGCACTGCGGCGCTGGCAGCAGGCTATCGAACACCTGAGCGCGCGGCGCTCGTTCGAGCATGGCATGCAGGCGCTGGAACGCTTTGCCGGGGCCGTCACGCGCTGGCTCGAGAGCGGCTCGCTGCCCACCTATATCGCCTGGATGCTGCTGGCGCTGCTGGCCGTGCCGGCGTACTACCTGGCTGACCTGGCCGCGCTCGCCGGCAGCCTGCCCGCCGGCGCCATCGATCCGGTCGGCGCCGCCACGCTGGCGCTGCTGGCGCTGTGCGCCATCGCCGTGGTGGCGGCGCACCGGCAGCGGCTGCTGGCGCTGGTGCTGCTGAGCGGCTGCGGGCTGATGGTGTCGCTGGCGTTCCTGCGCTTTTCGGCGCCAGACCTGGCGCTGACCCAGATCTCGGTCGAGGTGGTGACCATCCTGGTGCTGGTGCTGGCGCTGTTCTACCTGCCGCGCGAAGCGCACGACCGCCCCGGCGCCGGCCGCCGCGTGCGCGATGCGGTGCTGGCGCTGGGCGGCGGCACGCTGCTGGCGGTGGCGGCCTACGCGGTGATGACGCGTCCGTATGACCCGGTGTCGGCGTTCTATATCGAGCAGGCGGTGCCGGGCGGCGGCGGGCACAACGTGGTCAACGTGCTGCTGGTGGATTTCCGCGGCTTCGACACGCTGGGCGAGATCTGCGTGCTGCTGGTCGCCGGCCTGGCGGTGCAGGCCCTGCTCAAGGGCATGCGCCTGCCGACGCCGTCGGCCGCGCCGGACGGCCTGCCGTGGACCAGCCAGGCGCACCCGCTGCTGCTGGCGATGCTGGCGCGGCTGATGCTGCCGCTGACGCTGCTGGTGGCGGCCTTCATCCTGCTGCGCGGGCACAACCAGCCGGGCGGGGGCTTTATTGCTGCGCTGATCACGTCGGTGGCGCTGCTGCTGCAATACGTCGCCAACGGCGTGCGCTGGACCGAGGCGCGCATCGCGCCGGATTACCGCGTCATCGCCGGCGCCGGCATCCTGATCGCGGGGCTGACCGGGCTGGGCAGCCTGGCCTTCGGCTATCCGTTCCTGACCACCGCCTTCGGCCACTTCCACTTGCCCGGCATCGGCGAAGTGGAGCTGGCCACGGCGATGATTTTCGACCTGGGAGTGTTCTGTACCGTGACCGGAACCACGCTGGTGATCGTGTCTCACCTGGGCGTGCGCAACCTGCCGCCGGCACAAGCCGCGGAGGAGGACTGATGGCCGCGCTCTACGCCATTGCCATCGGCATCCTGACCGCCGCCGGCATCTACCTGCTGCTGCGCGAGCGCGTGTTCACGGTGGTGCTGGGGCTGACCCTGCTGTCGTATGCGGTCAGCCTGTTCCTGCTGGGCATGGGGCGGTTGTCGATCGGCCGGCCGCCGGTGATCGCGCCGGGGGCCAGCTATGCCGACCCGCTGCCGCAGGCGCTGGTGCTGACCGCCATCGTCATCGCCTTCGGCATGACCGCGTTCGCGGTGGTGCTGGCGCTGCGCTCGCTGGGCCTCACCGGCAGCGACCATGTCGACGCCGCCGGCCGGCCGCCGGCGCATGACGGCGATGCCGCCGCAGGCGGCAACGCTGGCGACAAGGAGCCGCGGCCATGATCCATGCCGTGCTGCTGCCCATCCTGATCCCGATGTTCGCGGGCGCGCTGCTGACGGCGATGCCGGCCCAGCGGCTGCACGCACAGCGCCTGGCCA
The DNA here is from genome assembly GCF_020618415.1 of Cupriavidus sp. MP-37. Lineage (NCBI taxonomy): Bacteria > Pseudomonadati > Pseudomonadota > Betaproteobacteria > Burkholderiales > Burkholderiaceae > Cupriavidus > Cupriavidus sp. MP-37. Next base: position 2,025,399 of record NZ_CP085344.1, read on the forward strand.
GTGCGGTGGCGACGCTGCTGCTGGTGCCGGTGGCCGTGCTGCTGCTGCGCCATGCGGCCGGCGGCGAGATCGCGGTCTATGCCATGGGCAACTGGAGCGCGCCGTTCGGCATCGTGCTGCAGCTGGACCGCACCGGCGCGATGATGCTGGCCCTGACCGCGCTGCTTGCGGTGGCCGCGCTGGCCGCGGCGGGCGAGGGCACGGCGCGCCAGGGGCGGCACTTCCACGCGCTGTTCCAGTTCCAGCTGATGGGCCTGAACGGCGCGTTCCTGGCGGGCGACCTGTTCAACCTCTTCGTTTTTTTCGAGGTCCTGCTGATCGCGTCCTATGCGCTGCTGGTGCATGGGGCGGGGCGCGCGCGCGTCGGCGCCGGCCTGCATTACGTGATCCTGAACCTGGTGGCGTCGTCGTTCTTCCTGGTCGCGATCGGCGTGCTGTACGGGCTCTCCGGCACGCTCAACATGGCGCACCTGGGGCTGCGGCTGGCCGGGCTGCCGGAGCAGGACCTGCCGCTGGCGGTGGCCGCGGGCGCGATGCTGATGCTGGTGTTCGCACTCAAGGCGGCGCTGTTCCCGCTCTACTTCTGGCTGCCGCGCGCCTATGCCAGCGCGGCCGGGCCGGTGGCGGCGCTGTTCGCCATCATGACCAAGGTCGGCATCTACGCGATGCTGCGCTGCGATGCGCTGATCTTCGGCGGCGCGCAAGGGCTGCTGGGGCCGTTCCTGCATGACTGGGTGTTCGCGCTGGCGCTGGCCACGCTGGCGGTCGGGGCGCTGGGCGCGCTCGCCGCGACGGCGCTGCGTGCCATGACCAGCTACCTGGTGGTGGCGTCGGTCGGGCTGCTGGCAGCGTGCGTGTCGATGCAAAGCCAGGCCGGCTGGGCCGCGGCGCTGTACTACCTGCTCAGCACCACGCTGTGCACTGCAGCGCTGTTCCTGCTGGCCGATGCGCTCGAGCCCGAAGCCGCACGCACCGACGGCGTGCCGGTCAGCGCCTCGCGCCTGGCGGGGCTGCTATACCTGGTGGGCGTGGTTGCGGCGGTGGGCCTGCCGCCGCTGTCGGGCTTCCTGGGCAAGGCCATGATCCTGCGCGCCACGCCGGCGCCATGGATGCCGGTGCTGTGGCCGGCGGTGCTGGGCTCCAGCCTGCTGCTGCTGATCGCGGTCTCGCGCACCGGCACGCGGCTGCTGTGGCGCCTGCCGCATGAAGCGCAGCGCGTGGCCGAAGGCACGGAATACCTGGATGAGGACCATCCCGGCGCGGCGCGCCTGCGGGTGCGGCCGGATGCGCGCAAGCTGGCCTGCTGCATGCTGCTGCTGGCGGGCAACCTGGCACTGACCGTGGGCGCGCGTCCGGTCAGCGATTACGTCGCGGATGCCGCCGCGCAACTGCTGGACCGCGCCGCCTACCTGCGGGCGGTGCTGCCCGGCGAGCGGGGGTAGGCCATGTTGCGTCGTCTGCTGCCCCATCCCTGGCTCAGCCTGATCCTGATGCTGATGTGGCTGATGCTGGTCCAGAGCATCGCGCCCGGACACTGGCTGCTGGGCGCGGCCCTCGGCTGGGCCATCGGCCGGCTGGCCGACCGCTGGCTGGTGCTGGGCGCCTTCCGCCTGTCGCGCCCGGACCTGATCCTGCGCCTCAGCTTCCATGTGCTGATCGATATCATCAAAGCCAACCTGGAAGTGGCCGTGATGGTGCTGGGACGCACCGCGCGACTGCGTCCGGCGTTTATCGTGGTGCCGCTCGACGTCGAGCATGAACTTGCCACCACCGCGCTGATCAGCATCGTTTCGCTCAGTCCGGGCACGCTGTGTGCCGAACTGAGCGACGACCGCCGCGCCTTGCTGGTCCATGTGCTGGACCTGGAGGAAGAGGCCGCGCTGGTCGCGCTGATCAAGTCGCGCTATGAAACCCCGCTCAAGGAGATTTTCCAATGCTTGCCATCGTGATACCGGTCTGCCTGGTGATCCTTGGCCTGGCCTTCCTGCTGACGCTGGGCCGGCTGCTGCGCGGGCCCAGCCTGCCGGATCGCATCGTCGCGCTCGATACGCTCAACATCAACGCCATCGCGCTGATCGTGGTGCTGGGCATCAGCCTGGACTCGGCGGTGTTTTTCGAAGCCGCGCTGCTGATTGCGGTGATGGGCTTTGTCGCCACCGTGGCGCTCTCCAAGTACCTGCAGCGCGGCGATATCATCGAATACTAGGAGCCCGGCCCATGCTGCATCCCGTTGCCGAATTCATCGTCTGCGCGCTGCTGCTGGTGGGCAGCGTGTTCATGCTGGTCGGGGCCATCGGCCTGTTCCGGCTGCCGGATTTCTTCATGCGCCTGCATGGGCCGACCAAGTCGACCACGCTGGGCGTGGGCGGCGTGGTGCTGGCCTCGGTGGCGTACTTCAGCTTCCGCGGCGACGCCACCCTGCATGAACTGCTGGTGACCGCCTTCCTGTTCCTGACCGCGCCGATCAGCGCCCACATGCTGGCCAAGGCCGCGCTGCAGCGGCAGCTGCCGGTGGACCCGCGCACGCGGGGGAGCGGGTGGATGCCGCGCATCCGCGATTGAGCGGGAGCCGGGGCAATCCACGGCATGCGCTTGCTGAACGGTTTTCTCCCCTCTCCCGCTTGCGGGAGAGGGGCGGGGGAGAGGGCCGGCGCATCCACGAAGTCAACCCCGTCAAGCCGCGCGCACCGGCATCCTCCCCCGAAATCCGGCGCTGAACCTTATTTCTCCTCGATGCGCGCGCGCAGGCGCTGCGCATCGAACGGGGCCTTTACCTTCTTGTCGTTATCGAAATAGCAGTAGATGTCCCGATGCGCGGCGGCCCGTGCGCGTTTCGGCGAGATCCGCTGCGCATCCGCCGGCTCCTTGCCATTGGCCCACTCGACCAGCCGCGCGGCCCAGCGATCCAGCGCGGCATCGGAATAGGCGCCGCCATAGAGCGTCTGCGAGCCGTGCAGGCGCAGGTACAGGAAATTGCTGGTCACGTCCTCGGCATAGGGCCAGTCGGCGACGGCGTCGGAGATCACCAGCGCCACCCGGTGCCGGCGCAGCAGGGCAGGGAATTCGGGCGTGCAGAAGCTGTCGTGGCGGATTTCGACCGCATGCCGGATCGGGCGCCGGCGCCCCGTCCCATACCACGGGTCACTGACGTTGCGGTTGTGCTGCCGCGCCAGTTCGCGGGCACGGTGCGTGTCGTGCGGAATCAGCGACAGGAAACGGTCCATGCGCTCGGGATCGAAGGCAAAGTTGGGAGGAAACTGCCACAGCACCGGCCCCAGCTTTTCTTCCAGCGCCAGCACGCCGGAAGCAAAGAAGTTGGCCATCGCCGGCCGCGCCGAATCGTCGCGAAAGCGCAGCATGTGGGTCAGGTAGCGCGGGCCCTTGACGCTGAACACAAAGCCCGGCGGCGTGGCCTGATGCCAGGCGCGATAGCTTTTCGGCGTCTGCAGTGCGTAGTGCGAGCCGTTGATCTCGATGGTTTCGACCGCGCGCGACGCGAATTCCAGCTCGCGCCGCTGCGCCAGCCCCTCGGGATAAAACACGCCGCGCCAGCCGGCATAGCGCCAGCCTGAAATGCCGATGCGGATCATCGCCAAGCCTTGGTCTGTACTTTTTGCAATCGACGGCGTCATACTTGCCTGCGCGCCGCGCCCGGGCGCCCGTCACAGGAGACCCATCCATGCCAGTCCCGCAAGATCCGCGCCTTGGCGCATGCTGCTACCTGCTGCATCTGCTGCTGCAGCGCACCGAGCTGGCCCAACCGGGCTTTCTCGACCAGTTGATCGCCGGCGTGACTGTTGACCGCGACGGCATGGCGCAGGACGCCGCCGGCCGTGAGGCCGCGCTGCCGGTGTTCGACGAGGCGCTGCGGATGCTGTCCGTGGCCAGCGAACAGCTGAAGCAGGCGCCTGCGCGGACATAAGGCGTTTACCGCATTTCAATACGGTCGAGGCGTCTCTTGACGCCGTTTTTATGTCGAAGTCCTTATCGTGGCGGGGCGTCCTGATGCGGACGCGCCCTCAATCCGCCACCTTCGACCATGACCTTGCTTCGCACTTCCGGCAGCCGGCACGCCGCACCCGCAGCGATTGCCGCTGCCCTGTGGCTCGCCAGCGCCACGCCCGCACTGGCGCAAGCCGCCGCCGACACGGCCGATGCCGCCGCAACCCACACGTTCAACGCCAACCTTGCGCTCGCCAGCGACTACCGCTACCGCGGCCTGACGCAAAGCAACGCCCGCCCGGCGCTCCAGGGCGGCTTCGACTACAGCCATGCCAGCGGCTTCTACCTCGGCAACTGGAACTCGAGCATCAGCTGGCTGGGCGACAGCCATCCGGACGTGTCCGCTCCCATCGAGATGGACTTCTACGGCGGTTACCGCCATGCATTTGGCGACAGCGGCTGGAGCACCGACGTGGGCGTGCTGCAGTACTACTATCCGGGCAGCTATCCCGACCGCTACACCAGCCCGGACACCACCGAGCTGTACGCCGGGGTCGGCTACGGCCCCGTGACGCTGAAGTATTCCTATGCGCCGACCAACCTGTTCGGGATGCCCGACAGCCGCCACAGCTGGTACGCCGACCTGTCGGCCAACCTTCCGCTCGGGGTGTGGGGCCTCACGCTCAACGCCGACGTGGGCTACCAGAAGGTGCAGGTGGCCGGGGCCTCGTACGCTGACTGGAAGCTTGGCCTGACCAAGGACCTGGGCCACGGCTTCGCGCTGGCGCTGGCGTATCTCGATACCAATGCCGACCGGGCGGTGTACACCAGCGCCAAAGGGCGTTACCTTGGCCGCGCCACCGTCTGGGGATCGCTGAGCAAGACGTTCTAGCGGCGCGGTTTACATTGCCCGCGATGTGTCCTACACCCACTCAGGCGACCCCGGCGACTTTACCGCCGGGTGGGCGAGGGGAGGGCGGGCCATGGGCATGCAACACCAGGACAAAGTCTTTGCGGGGGCGATTCCCGAGATCTATGAGGCGCTGATGGTGCCGATGATCTTTGCGCCCTATGCCGCCGACCTGGGCCGGCGCATCGCCGCGCTGCGCCCACGCCGGGTGCTGGAGCTGGCCGCCGGTACCGGGGCGCTGACGCGCGAGCTGGCCGAGCGGCTGGCGGCGGACACCCTGGTGGTGGCCACCGATCTCAATGCACCGATGCTGGCGCGCGCGCAAGCCGCGGGCACCGCGCGCCCGGTGCAATGGCGCGAGGCCGACGCCATGCGGCTGCCGTTCGACGATGCCAGCTTCGACCTGGTGGCCTGCCAGTTCGGCGCGATGTTTTTCCCCGACAAGGGCAGGGCGTTCGCCGAGGCGCGCCGCGTGCTGGTGCCGGGCGGCACGCTGGTGTTCAATGTCTGGGACCGGATCGCATTCAACGCCTTTGCCCGCGACATCACCGCCGCGCTCGCCGCGCTGTTCCCCGACGCGCCGCCCGATTTCATGGGCCGGATCCCGCACGGTTACCACAGCCAGGCGGCCATCGAGCAAGACCTGCGCGCGGGCGGGTTCACGGCGGGCGCGGTCTTCGAGACCGTCACTGAAACCAGCCACGCCGCAAACGCGCGCATGGCCGCCATGGCGTTCTGCCAGGGCACGCCGCTGCGCGCCGACCTTGAGGCGCGCGGGCCGGACGCCCTGGCGCGCGCGACCGATCACTGCGAGCAGGCGCTGATCGGGGCCTACGGTACCGGACCGCTGGCCGGCCCGATGCAGGCACACGTGGTCATGGTCGCCGCGCCCTGAAGCAAGTGGCCCGGCACAGGCCGCCGGCCAAGGGGGTGCGCAAATCGCCGCCTGCACCGATACTGTCGTCACTGGCATGCGCCAGGCGTTACGGCGACCAAACCTCGGGCAAATGGCATGGACCCTTCGATCATTTCCGCATCGGTGGCATTGGGCATCGGACTGGCGATCGGGCTGGAGCGCGAGCGCAGCCAGGCGGCTGACGGCGGCGGCGAAGCCCCGGCCGGGCTGCGCACCTTCGCGCTGGCCAGCCTGGCGGGGGTGGCCAGCGCGATGCTGCCATCGGCGCTGGTGCTGCCGGTCATGCTGTTGGGCGCGGCCCTGCTGACGGCGGTGGGCTATTACCGCTCGGCCGGCCACGACAGCGGCCTGACCACGGAATTCGCGCTGCTGCTGACCTTGCTGCTGGGCGCGCTGGCGGCAGGCCATCCGGCGCTGGCGGCGGCGCTGGCCACGGTGGTGGTGCTGCTGCTGCACGGCAAGTCCTTCCTGCATCATCTGGCGCGCCGCGTGGTCACGCGCGAGGAGATGAGCGAGGCGTTGATCCTTGCCACCGCCGCGCTGATCGTCTGGCCGCTGCTGCCGGACCGCTACCTGGGCCCGCTCGACGCGTGGAACCCGCACGCGATCTGGCTGGTAGTGCTGCTGGTGCTGCTGGCCGGCGCGGTCGGGCACGTCTGCGCGCGCCTGTTCGGCGAGCGCCTGGGGCTGCCGATCTCGGGCCTGTTCGGCGGTTTCGTCTCCAGCACCGCCACCATTGCCGCGATGGCGGTGCTGTCGCGCCAGAGCGAGGCGCGCATCCACGGGCCGGTGGCGGCGGCGCTGCTGTCGAGTGTCGCCACCTACGTGCAGATGCTGGTGCTGCTGGGCGCCACCAGTTTGTCCGCGCTGGCGGCGCTGGCGCTGCCGCTGGCGGCGGGGCTGGCAGTGATCGCGGCCTTTGGCGGCATCTGGCTCTGGCGCTCGTGGCACGAGGCCCGTGGCGGCACCGAGGGCGTCCCCGGCGGCGGTATCTTCGACTGGCGCGGCGCGGCGGTGTTCGCGCTGCTGTTTGCCGTGCTGCAACTGGTGGGCGCGGCCACGCAGGCGCGGGCCGGCAAAGAGGGCCTGCTGGCGCTGTCCGTGGGCGCCGGCTTTGCCGACGCCCATGCCGCGGCCACCTCGATCGGCGCCATGGTCGGCGCCGGCAAGCTGGAGCCGCCGGCGGCGGTATGGCCGGTGCTGGGCGCGTTGACCGCCAATACCATCAGCAAGATCGTCGCCTCGACAGCGGGCGGCGCGCGCTTTGCGGTGCCGGTGGCGTTCGGGCTGGTGCTGTCCACCGGCGCGGCCTGGGCGGCGGCATGGCTGCTGCGGCTGGCCTGAGGTTGGGGCGCCGGGTCCGCCACCATCTTCCTTCCGCCGTCGTCGGAATGTCCCGGTGCGCAGGGTCGGACGATGACGATCATGCCCCTTTGCACGCTGGCCCGCCCCCGAACCCTGGGGTCACGGCGCGACGGTGGCGCGCGGCGCCGACCTGCAAATTCTGCAACGCTGACGCGCGGATTGCCTCGTATGACCGCGGTCACGGCAGCCATGGGCGCCGGCGCGCGGCACTCCATCGTGGAACAAAAGTTGCGTCGTCTTCGTTTCCCGGTGCCGGCGCCGCTCTGGCAAAGCGGGTCGGACGACCCGGGGGACAAGTCCTCAGACCGACCGATGTGTCACGACAAGGAGTTGGAAATGAAACCAGGTTCAAGTGGAAAGACCTCGCGCAAGACCGAAGCCAGGACCGGCACCGACAAGAAGAACCCGGGCGCGCGCATGGACCGGGACGCCAGCGAGATCAAGAGCCGCAGCGCCGATCCCGGGCAAAGCAGCTATGGCGGCTTCCGCAACGAGGATCCGCGCAGGCAGCACCAGGCCGAAACCGGCAAGCCGAAAAAGCCCGCGCGCTAGTGCCGCATGAAGCCTGCGATCGCTTCAGCGTAGCGGCGCACAACGGTGTTGCGTTGGTGGTCGGCCAGGAACAGGCGCAGGCCTGGCTCGCTGCGGCGCGACTCGCCTGCGCAAACGGCCAGCATCGTTTCGCATAACGGGTCGACGCCGGGCTCCACCACCCAGCCGAAACCGTCGACGGCCTCTGGCAGCCCGCCGCGACGCGTCACGATGACCTCGCAGCCGGCCGCCAGGCCTTCCAGGGCGACGATGCCGAAGGGCTCGTAGCCGATCGACGGCACCACCAGGCAGGCATGCTGCGCCAGCATCGTGGCCACTACCGCGGGCCGCTGCGCGCCGGCAAAGGTCACGGCCTCGGCGCACTCCAGGGTCGCCGCCAAGGCGACCAGCAGCGCGTACTGCGGACCGTCGCCGATCACCGTCAGGCTGACCTCGGGCCGCAATGCGCGCAATTTGGCGAAGCTGCGCAGCAACAGGTCGACCCCTTTCTCCGTCACCAGCCGGCCGACAAAAGCAAAGCTGCCCGGCTTGCGCGGCGCGTCTGCCGACTGGAAAATGTCGTCGCGATAGCCGTTGTGGATCACCAGCGGCTGTCCCGGTATCCATCCGGCCAGGTACCGGCTGACGCAGATGTTGTGGTAGAAGCGCGCCATCCAGCGCTTGACGTTGCCCGCCGTGAAACGCCGGTTCTCGCCATAGTGACTGTACGGGCCATGATGCGTCAGCACGATGCGGCGGCGTAGCACAGTTGCCAGCAACACGTCGTAGAAGGTCAGTCCGACGAACACCACCAGCGGGTGCCGCAGCATGGCGCGCGCCAGCTCAAGCACGCCGGCCACGCGCGTGACCGGATAGGGAAACGCCGGCGCATCGCCCGGCGCCGCCGGCGTGCGCGTCGCCAGCTCGATCCGATAGCCCAGCTCGGTCAGCCCCAGCGCCTGGTCTTCGGCAAAGCGTTCCATCCCCCCCACGGAGGGATGGAACGGGACGCTGAATATCAGGAGATCGGGCAGCGGCGGCGCGATGTCCGGGGGCTTGGGCTGGCTCATCCTCGTTGCGCTCCATGGCTTGCACAGCACAGGCCCCGCTGAAGGGGACGGCGACGTTCAAGCATGCCGGCACGCGGTACAGCGCTCTGTTCGCTGGCGCACGGAGGGCGGTGCCAGGCGCTGGCGGATATCGCCAGCGCGGTATTCGCGGGCAGCGCGATGCGGAACTCTCGCATCGCGCTGCATCCGAAAACCGGACACGGGTCGAACCGAAAGCGAGTCGCCCGTGCTTTGATAAAGGGAACCGTCTAACAGGTCCCGCGCGCCGGCGAAGTGAGTGCGCAATAGGCTGGCTTGCTTGCCGCGTCGAAGGCGCGCGCACAGTATGCGGGCTCGGCGCCTGCGGCTTCGCGCGCGCAGTACGCGACGCCAAGCGTTTTCGCCTCGCGCGCAGCGTCTGGCGTGGACTCAAGCCCAGCCGAGCAGCAGCAATGCCGGTCTTCAGGTGACCGTCCGCCAAGGCCTGCAAGACCTTGAGCCGCTCCAATTGGCGCATCGTCATGGTGATCGTGTCCGGTCGCATGGCGGCTCCCTGGCTGGCTCAAGGCCGTACAGGTTACGCGGGTCAACTCGGACATTTGAAGCTGGCTATAAGCGGACATTACAACTTAGCTGCTACAACTGCTGTCCAGGCGGTTTTGAAAGGTCGCCCGTTCCGCTCAATTCAAATGTCGGCATGGGCGTGCTTTTTGTGCGAGGTTGGATGCTTTTGCGGGGTGGGCGTAGGGCGGTGGGGCTGGCCTGACGTGACCGAGTTCAGCTCAGGGTGGGGCGGTTGAATCGCGGTGGGCCAAGTTAGGATGTCCGCCTTCTGCTGGATCGGGGCCGCCGCCATCGCGCGCTCCAGATCGAGCCGGTTGATCTGACGTTGGCGCTTGGTGCTGGCTGACGGCTGGGCCGGGCGCGGCGGCGCGCCGGCCAGCGTGCGCGATGGGCCCGCCTGCTCGCGGCTGTCGCGCTGCGCCTGCATCTGCGCGGCAATGGCCAGCACGTGCCCCAGCCGCTTGTGCTCGACAATCGCGCCCCGGTCGATCTGAGACAGCCGGTCATAGGTGGTGTAGGGCAGCGACGTGCCATCGGCCCACAGCTCGATCCTGCCGTCCGGGTATTCGGCCACCTCGAGGTAGCGGTGGACCAGGCGCCGGTGCTCGGGCCGGTCCTCGAGCAGGTACAGCAGCTTGTCGTACTGCAGCGTGAGGCTCCGGGACACCTTGCGCCACTCGCGCCAGCTGAAGATTCGTTCCAGATCCTCGTCGCCGCGCAGCCGCCTGTGCGCATCGAAGTCGCGCCTGGGCACCTTGGCAAAGCGCGCATTGAAGTCGGCGATGAAATGCGGGGCAAACGCGTTGGCGGCGGCCAGGCTGCTGATGCCGCGCAAGCGCAGTTCCTTGATCAGCCGGTCCTGCAGCGTGCCGTTCATCCGCTCGACCCGGCCCTTGGCCGGGCTCGAATTGGCGCACAGGATGTCGATGTTCAGCTCGAACAGCGCGCGCCCGAACTGCGTGTAGCCGCGGCCTTCGGCATTGTCCTTGGCGTTGACGCGGAAGATGCCGGCCTTGTCCGAATAGAACGCCATCGGCTTGCCGTGGCGCTCGACATAGGCGCGCGTGGCGGTGAAATACGCTAGGGTCGATTCCGTTGGCGCAAACAGCAGCTGCATCAGCCGCCCGGTCGCGTCATCGACATAGACCAGCAGCGTGCACGCCGGCGCCCGGTCCTCGAACCAGGCGTGGTCGCTGCCATCGATCTGCACCAGCTCGCCCAGGCAGGCGCGGCGGTTGCGCGGCTGGTGCACCTTGGGTGGGCGCAGCTTCCTCGGGACCCAGAAACCGGCGTCGATCATGATCCGGCGTACGCACGCCGGTGAAATCTCGATGCCATGGCGCTCGCGCAGCTTCTCGGTAGCCAGGGTCGGGCCGAAGTCGGCATAGCTGTCACGGATCAGGCCGCGCTCGCGGGATTCCAGCCCTGGCGGCAATTGCCGGTTGCTGGGACGACCGCGCTTGCGCGAAACCAGTCCGCTCGGCCCATCCTCCAAGAGTCGCAAAACAAGCCGTCTAACGTGCCGGGCGCTGATGCCTAGACGCTCGGCGGCGCGCCAGCGCGCCAAGTGCCCATCGGCGACAGCCTGAATCACCTTCATGCGGTCAACTTCGCGCATGCTCATGGTCACCAATCCCTGTTCGTGCATGGCTGCCTCCCGTAGCGCCCGACGAACTTCGGAGCTTACGGAGGGACAGCCCTAGGTGACATCTCTAATGATCCCAAAGGTGACATTACTAATAACGGCTAACAATTCCATTCGCATAATGTATATTATGTTAAATGTTACGTGCGCCTGAATATGGCGCGTACCTCAGCTAACGTTAATTTGCATAAATTTGTTACCCGTTTTTGCATAAATTTGTTACCCGCCCCTAGGCGCTTACCTTTCGGAGGCTGGCAGTTTCGATGACGGCACAGCCGGCGACTATGCCGGGAGCGCCGTGTGCTCTCTCTACCGTTTGCACGTGCTCGCGCCCCCGCCTGCGAGATACCCCTGTCCGAGTTGTCGGCCTCTTTGCTAGCCGTGTAAAGTGACGCAAAGTTACTTTAGGACACTGCCGTGGCGTGGCAGACAATTCGGGGGGCGGACATGGAATCTTCGGCGGTGCCTTGGTCACAGGGCGTGCAAGTACTGTCTTGGCTGGCGCGCGAGCCATGTGTGCGAAATCCGGATGCTGTAGCGCGAGCGTGGGAGGTGATGGCCCCTGCCGCACCGACGCTGGCCGATTGCGGACGGATGTATGCAGCCTATGGCCGGAGCTTTTCAGTCGCCCAACTGCGCTACATCGCGCAGCATTCGGCAGCGCTGTCGCTCGCGCGCTGGGCGGCCTCCGGTTGGCCTTATCTGCGGTTCAATGAGGACCATGGCTTTACCGCCGGCCCCACCTACGTCGCGCTCCGACCAGGTCAGGTGACGCCCAGCTTCTGGGCATTTTGCTTCGGCACCGTGACCATGTTCGGCCTGGCCGTCGCGGCATTCACCTATGGCAAGACTTCCGGCGGCGTGGGCGGTTTGGTGCTGGCGGCCATCTGCTTGGCCTTTCTGATGCTCGAGTTCGTCGATTTGCGCAGCCGTCACCATGCACGGCGCGCGATCGCCCTGTGCGCGGCGGGGCCACACGCCGACAGCATGACGGTCGCCGTGATGCCAACAAGGGGATTCGGCTTGAAGGATTCCGTGTTTTGAGCCCGAACCGCTCGGCAACGAAGGGGCAAGATTGTAGTCCCTTATTCGTCCGTACAGCCCGCTATTGGCGCCCTTGCGGGTGTCATTTACGCCCCAAATGCCTCTCCGATCTGCCTTGCCCTTTTTACCTCGTCGCTGTGCAGGTAGATCGACGTCGTCGACACGGACGCATGCCGCAGGTTGTCTCGAACGATGGTCAGTTCCGCGCCGCTTCCTAGCGCGTGTGTGGCGTGCGTATGGCGCATCCAGTGGGGACTGGCGCGGCGCAGCTTGTCCGCCGCCGCCGGATGGTCCGCACCAATGACATCCGCAGCCAGCTTGAAGAACCGCTTCACCACATGCCATAGCCGCGTGCTGGAGATGCCGATCTCGGGCTCGCTGCCCAGATCACCGACCAGGCGGACCTCGGGACGCCACAAACGCCGACTGATGGGCAGTCCGCGTTCCGTCAGGTAGCGCTCCACCGCCCGCCGCGCCAACGGGGGCATTGCCACGTTGCCGCTGCGGCCGCCCTTGCCGGTCAGCTCGAGCCATTCGTCGCCTTGCGCGTCGGTCCAGATATCCCCGAGCGTGGCTCCTACCAGCTCGCTGGGACGTAGCCCCGTTGCATAGGCAAAATCCAGCACGAAGCGCAGGCGCTGCGCCGCGGCGGCCTCCCAACCGTAGGACCACTCGAGCCCGTCGGCAATGGTCCGCACCAACTTCCATTCACCGTCGGTAAAGGCGCGCGAATTGTCCAGCGCCGCGGTGCGGCCGCCGCCGCGCACCTTGATGCCGGCGAAGGGATTGGCCAGCACGTAGCGTTGCTCGACCAGCCACCGGAACATCGCCCCAAGGATGGACAGCGCATGGGCGACCGAGCGTGCGGCCAGCGCACCGGTGAACGGCCGCCAGTCCGGCGACGAGCGCGGGCGTGGCGGCCCGACCCACCGCTCTCGTGGCATGGGACGCCGCAGGAAGGCGCGGTAGGCCACGGCGTCTTCGGTGGTCAACGACGACAGCGGCCGCTGACGCTCGACGATGGCCCACAGGATCAGCCGTTCCGCTTCCTTGCGGTAGGTGCGGTGAGTAGCCGGTGACTCGTGCAGCGCCAGCCAGGCCTGCACCGCCTCGTAGTCGTTGTCCGCGGTCAAGGTGCACGTCGCGCGCGGGGCGCGAAAGCGCCCTTCGGAGCCGTCGACCTGATGGGGCAAGCGTAGCTGCTCCCACGGCACGACGCTGCTGCGCCGCTCCTGCACGATCAGCGCGCGGGCCCGCTCGGTCAGCTCGGGATGCGCGGCGAAGAACGCCTCGATCTGTCTGGCACCGGTCGCGCCCAGCCTCGGGATGGCTGCCCACCAGCGTCGGCGCCTGGGCACGCGCACCGTCAGCGCCGCCAGCGTCTCGATGCCGTGGGCGCGCAGGGCGGCGACGGCGCGGGCCGGTAGCCAGCGGCCGATGTCGTCGGTGATCGCTGGCTGTGGCGTCGGCAGCGTGCGCAGGACCTCGATAGCACGGTCGGCCACCCTGCCCTGCGCCACCCGCGCCGACGCCGGCATCTCGAACAACGCGGCCAGATCGTCGCGGCCGCGCTCGCGTGCCAGCAAGGCAAGCCGGCGGCGAATGCGGCCCAGCACGGCGCGCGAGGATTGGCCGCGCGCCCTCTCCTCCCCCAGGTATTGCGCCACGGCTTGCCGGGAGCTCAGGCCGGCATGCCAGGCACGCAGCGCGGCCAGGGACGCGGCATCGGGGAGTGCCGTGGAGGCATCGGTCGGGGCCGTATCCATACCCGTGCTGGCGGATGATGTGGAGTTAGGTAGGGTCAGGCGTGATTTCATGGGGGCCAGTTTAGCGCAGCGAACTGGCTATTACGATAAGAATACTTATCTCAATAGCGTCGCTATTGGCAGCGGGATCCGGCACATGGCCTAACAGTATGCCGATCTTGCTGGCATCAGCACGTGCCTCGCAGCTCGCCATGGGGGACCGGCCTCCCTAAGCTCGTGGCTGGCGCCGCGGGAAGGTCAGAATAAAGCGGGTGAGACCGCCTGACGACTCAGCCGAGATTCCACCGCGGTGCGCCACCATGATGGCTTGCGTGATCGACAAGCCAAGCCCCACGCTGTCCGAATCAGCGCGCGCCCTGGACTTGTCGGCCCGAAAGAACCGGTCGAACAACGACGGCAACAGCTCGGGATCGATCCCCTCGCCCTGGTTCTCGACCACGATGGTGGCGCCGCCGTCTTGCTCGCATGCCTTGATCACAATCGCTTTGCCGCTGGGCGTATACCGCAGTGCGTTCGACAGCAGATTGCTCAGTGCGCGGCGCAACATCAGGCGATCGCCCACGATGCTGGCGTCGCCCTGCAGGCGCAGCTGCACACCCTTGTCCTCGGCCAAGGCGTCGTAGAAATCAAACAGCGCGCGGGCCTCGTCGCCGACATGGATCGACTCCTCGTTGGGCAGCGTGATGCCGTGCTCCATCTTGGCCAAGTAAAGCATATCGGACACCATGCGGCCAAGGCGCAGCAGCTCCTCGGCGTTGGAGGCCAACACGTCGCGGTACTTGGCGGCCTCGCGCGGCTGCGACAACACGACATGGGTCTGGGTCATCAGGTTGGTGATCGGCGTGCGCAATTCGTGAGCCAGGTCGGACGAGAATTCGGACAATCGCCGGAAATCGTCCTGCAAGCGCTCGAGCATGGCATTCAGCGTCGCCGCCAGATCGGCCATCTCCACCGGCACGGTCTCCACGGGCATGCGGGCGTCAAGGTGATTCGACGTGACACCCTTGGCGCGAGAGGCCATCGTTCGCAACGGCGCCAGACCGCGCCTGGCTGCCCACCAGCCGAACAAGCCGCTGGCGAGCACCGCCAACGTGGTATAGAAGGCCAGCGAGCGACGAAACGCGTGCATAAAGTGGGCATGGATTTCGGTGTCCATGCCGACCATCACCGCCAAGGGCACCGACTCGCCGGGCACTGTCGCGTGCGCGCGCATACCTCGGTATTCCTTGTCTCCCTGCTGCCAGCTCAAGGTCGTCTCATCCGGTCCAAGCCGGCCAATAACGTTGAGCATGGCGCCAAAATCGAACCCATTGGTGCGGTAAATGACGTCACCTTTCGCGGTGCTCACATGGGCGACAAAACCGGGGTGATGTTCCACCATTTCCGCAAGACGGCTCGGCAGGTGCGTGCTGGATTGCTCCTGAGCGATCTTTTGAATCAGACGAACGTTGTCCCCAAGCACCACATAATCTTCGTCGGCAAAATGCCGGTCCATGGAAAGCCAGATCAGTATTCCGAGGCCAAGTAGCACCAATGCCGACGTCAGAGAAAACAACAACGTCAGCCGCATGGTCAGCGACATACGGCGCTTCATTCTTGCCCCTCGGGCGCTTCCAGCACGTACCCCATGCCTCGCACCGTCTGAATCAGCTTGGCGTCGAAGTCGTCGTCGATCTTGGCTCGCAAGCGGCGAATCGCAACGTCGATCACATTGCTGTCGCTGTCGAAGTTCATATCCCACACCTGGGACGCAATCAACGAGCGGGGCAGAACTTCTCCCCGCCTGCGGGCGAGCAGTTCGAGCAGCGCAAACTCCTTGCTGGTCAGCGCTATCCGGCGACCTCCGCGCGAAGCGCGACGTCGACTAAGATCAAGCACCAGGTCGCCCACCTGAATGCGGTCCAGCCCCATCTGCACAGTGCCGCGGCGCAGCAGCGTCCGGACGCGAGCCAACAGTTCGGAGAATGCAAATGGCTTTACCAGGTAATCGTCCGCGCCGAGCTCCAGTCCCTTGACCCGATCAGCGACGCTGTCGCGGGCAGTAAGGAACAAGACCGGAACCGCGCTCTCGGCCGCGCGCAGGCTCAGCAGAATTCTCCAGCCATCGAGGTCCGGCAGCATGACGTCGAGAATAATCAGATCGTAAGACTCGTTGAGCGCCAGGTGTTGTCCATCAAGCCCGTTGCCAACCAGGTCGACAACGAATCCGGCCTCGGTCAATCCCTGGCGCAGGTACTGGCCTGTCTTGGATTCGTCCTCTACGACGAGCAGTTTCATGTTCGAGCTTCCTTTTTCCGATTGTATGGCTGCGCTTGGGTCAGCCCATGGCGAGTCTACGCAGCCCTGCTCCGAGTGGCCCGGACATTACCGGAATGTAATGTTCAGGTAAGTTGTCGGTAGCCTCGTCCTCGTTACTCTCTCTTTGCCGCTGTCCGATGCGGCCATTCAAGCAAAAAGGACTATTTCATGGGACGTGATCGACAGTCTGGCATTGTGCTGGCCAACCTACCGCGCCGCCGCTTCGTGCAGGGTCTGGCTGCGGGGGGTGTGATGGCAGGATTGTCCGGTCTTGGGGGCATCGCGTGGGCCCAAGCATCAGACAAGCCGCGCTCGTACCGCCAAACGGGCTGAAGCGCAGCAACACAAGCCACAGAAGCCGGACGACTCCAAGGCGATGTTGCGCCACCATGACGCCATGATGCAAAAGTGTCGCGAAATGATGGATCAGACCAAGTAACCCAGCCGCTCTCCGGTGCGCTGCGTGCGCGCGGTCGCCGGAGCGATCTCCGGGCGGGCATCAACTAGGCGGCCACCGCCCTTATCCGGCGCACTACGCGGCCGCCGGTCCAGCAACAACTTAGCCCGCCCATCATGCGCTTATGCATCAACAGCATGCCTACCACAGCCAGGATGGCAATCACGCAGATGATTGTGCACACAACTCGCACGGAGGCGGCTCTTCCGATGGACCCGCGATGGGTGGCACGCCGCAGCCGCCGGCACGAATGAGCGACTTCGTCAACGGTGACGGCGCAACGAATCGACGCTAGGGATGTCTTCGCCATGCTCGACCGGACGCTGAGACGGCATCCCGTCGCCGCTGGTGGCGGCCGGAAGAACCGACGCGTTTAATGACAGCGACGTTGCAGTCCTGTAGTCCGCGCGGGCTTTCGCGTGACCGTAGAGAGCCAAAAAGTTAGCGTCATGGCCGTTCTGCCGTTGGCAGCCGATCGTGCTACGCCATGGCGCGGCATGCCTGCGCACAACGCCGGCACGCTTGAGCGCATTCCTGGCAATGCTGAGCCGCATGTCGCTCGCACTCGGCACCGCATGCTTCGCAAGCGGTCGCGCAAAGGTTGCACAGATCCTTGGCGAAGCGACTTCCCCGCGCCATATAGGCGCTGGCCATCCGGCACATTGCGGCGCAATCGAGATCCAGGCGAATGCACTCGGCCATCTCGTGTACGTTCGGCTCACTTAGACACGAGGCGGCGCAGTGCTCGCATGCCACTGCGCAAGCATTGCACTCGTCGATACAGTGTTGAAAATTCTGATGCGGCATGGTCGGCTCCTTGAAGTGATGACGCCACGTCGGCGCCGCTATCGTCACAGCAATATTTGGACCGGCCGCACCGCGAGGCCGCAGCGCTCGCACGTTTTGCCCTCCCTTTGCTCGCGACGGTGCTATGACCGCGCTCATTTCCGCTTAAAGATTGAGGCCAAATTACAAGGCGAGGAATATCTTTCAGGAATAAGCTTGCGCGTTGATTACAGCCCGGTAATGTCGTGGCCTGCCGGCACTTCGAGTTTATGGCGACTTAGTATTTCGCTGGTCATGCGCGGATGACTCCGTTTGATTCGCTTCCTTGGGAGGGGCGATGCCAACATTGCTCGGGCTGACCAGTTCGTCCCGCACACGCGCCTCTTCTCGCGTTGCCTTCGCCGACGAGCGTTCTCCCGCGCGATGCCCGGCGCTCAATTTGAGACCAGCATTCACGCGCGGGCTATCCAATCACGGCACGCGCTTTGCTATCTGCTTTGCTATCTGTTGGGCTGCCAGTGCCGCCGCGCCACCAAGGGACGGCGCCCGGCGCACGCAAGCACCATGGCGTTGACCCGCGATGTCGGGAAGTCCTGGACGCCTGCGCCGATAACCTGTGCCGCCATGAAACTCGGTACAAGGAGGCATGATGGGCTCGATCTCCATCTGGGCGGCCACGCGCCCGCGTCGGCCTCGACCGGCCCTTGAGGGCGACCTGCGCGTCGACGTGGTGATCGTCGGTGCCGGCATCACGGGCCTGACCGCCGCCCTGCTGCTCGCAAAGACCGCCCGGTCGGTGGCGGCGATCGAAGCCCGTGCCGTAGGCGCGGGTGATAGCGGCGGCTCCACCGGTAACCTGTATCAGACCGTCACCGGTGGCCTCGAAACGCTGGCGGCTAAGTGCGAAGCGGACACCGCCCGCGCCGTCGTAGCGTCTCGCGGGGAAGCGATCGCCTGGATCGAGCAGCAAGCGCAGGCGATGGGGCCGAGCAGCGGCTTCCGCCGCTGCCCGATGTACCAGTATCCGCTAAGCCCGGATGCCGAGCCGACCATACTGGGGGAGCTGAAGGCATTGCGCGCAGCAGGTCTGGACGCGCAGTTGGCCTCTGAGATGCCCCCCGGCTTGCCCGCCGCAAAGGGCGCGGTGCTTCTGCTTTCGGCACAAGCGCAGTTCCATCCGATCGGCTATCTGCACGCCTTGGCCCTGCAAGCCGAACACGCCGGCGCCCGCCTCTTCGAAAACTCCCCTGCCCTCGAGCTGGACCTGGAAGTCGGCGTCGTTCGCACACGGACCGGTACCGCCTTCGGCCACCATATTGTGCTGGCCACCCATTCCCCGCTGGGTTTTCACTTGGTGCAAGCCGGCATGGCTGTGCGCCGCGAATATGGTTTGGCCTTCCACGAACAAGCCGTTCCGGCTGGCATCTTCTGGGCGCAGGCCCATCCCAGGCTATCGGTCCGCGGATTGGAGGCAAACGGCAAGCATTACTTGCTTTGCATCGGTGAACACCACGAAACGGGAAGGCATGATGCAGCCGCGGCACTCGCTCAACTTGAACGGGCCGCGCAGGAATACCTGGCTGTCGGTTCACCCGTTCAGCGCTGGTCGGCACAACACTTTCATTCTCCGGACGGCCTTCCCTACATCGGCCGGGACGAGTCAGGGGCTTTCATCGCCACTGGTTTCTCCACCGACGGGCTGGTGTACGGCACAGTCGCGGCCCACATCATTACTGATCAGATCATCGGCGCGCAGAGCCGTTGGAGTTCGCTGTACCTGGGGTCGCTTCAGAAAACGGAAAATATTGCACGCTAAGCCAGTCGGCACGGACGTCGGCTACCGAGCGGCAAAGGCCTGACCTATTTGGTGTGCCCGCTTGACTTCGTCGCTTTGCAAGTAAATCGAGGTGGTGGCCACCGACGCGTGGCGTAGGTTATCGCGCACGGTGGTCAGTTCCGCGCCGCGAGCGAGGGCGTGTGTAGCGTGGGTATGCCGCGTCCAGTGGGGACTGGCTCGGCGCAGCTTTTCGGCGAGTGTCGGGTGGTCGCCGGCGATGATGTCCGCGGCCTGGCCAAAGAAGCGCCGCATTACCATCCACAGCCGGGTGCCGGTGATGTTAGTGACGCTGTCCTGCTCCAGGCTGGCGATCAAGGGTGTCCTGGGGTCCCAACGGGCTGGTGTCACCGGCAGTCCGCGCTGTACAAGATGCTGATCGAGTGCGGTTCGCGCAAGTGGCGGTAGCGCCACCTTTCCCGGGCGCCCACCTTTGCCGACCAGGTGCAGCCAGCGGTCGTTGCGCTCGTCAGTGCGGATATCGCCCAGCGTCGCGCCAACCAGTTCGCTGGCCCGCAGGCCGGTCGCGTAGGCAAAATCGAGAATGAAGCGCAAGCGCTGCGCTGCGGGCACGTCCCACCCGTACGACCATTCCAGGCCATCGGCAATGGTGCGCACCAGCAGCCATTCGCCCTCAGTAAAGCCACGTGTGGTATCGAGTGGCGCGACCCGCGTGCGGCCGCGGACTTTGATGCCGGCAAACGGGTTGGCCAATACATAGCGCTGCTCGCTTACCAACGGCAAATCCGAGACCAAGCAATCATGCCCCTCGCCTTCCCCATGTGCATGATCCTTGACGCCTTCGCGGTGTTCATGGTCTGCATGACCGCTCTTCCGGGCACCGATCTCAACCGGCGCGAGCCCGCGTTTTGACAGGGCCTGCTCGATCCCTGCCGCGGAGATCCGATCGTTGTCGAATTCGACGCGCGCTATGCCGGAGGCGCTGACTTCGGCCTCGATGACGCCGGGCAAGGCCCGCAGTTGGCTAGCTACGGTTCGCGCTCGTCGTTCGTGCCAGACGCCCTTCAATTGCCAAAGCACATGACCAAACCGCGACGAAATCACCGCACCCGTGCTTGTCACCAGCTCCCGGATGCGGGCAAGGGAAATCGCTGCGGGATCGTAGTGGACACATATCTGTGAATCGCTATCAACATTTGCAGTTTTTATATGCGCCGCCTCGACGCCCTCTTTCCCTCTCAGTTCGGACAGCAACCGTTCTACACAGGGATCAGAGGAATCGGGAAGGCCAGGAAGCAAGACAGGAATGTCCAGGCGCAGCTTTTCGGTCATTGTCGCGGGCTCCAGTCAGTCTGAATCGGCATTCACGCCGTTGCACACTATTAGCAACTAGTGTGCCCCGCATTGCAACAACAAAGCTCAACGAGTCAGCGCCCCAATGCCCCGCCGTAATGCGTTGGTAATGTGCCCGCAATCTGAGCGTACTATCTTGCGGATGACAGGATCCTCATGTCATCCGTCCAGGAACCATACAGATGATTAGCGCCGTCGCATGCTCTGCCTTGCTGGCCTACGCTTTGCCGGCTCCTGCGACCGGTGATCGACTCAGCGAGAAGCCGACCCAGTGGCACACCCTCGCCATTGGACATTCAGACACGGGATACGCCTCCCGCGACCAACGGGTTGCCTGGGCGGCCAACCCGCGACATCGCACAGCCAAACATCCGTCGAAGCAGGAATCCGCAGCGAGCACACCGGAGCCGTCTTCCAGAGACGCGTCCAGCGCTGTCGCCGCACCCAAGCCGCCCTGCCAGTAGTCGCGGTTTCCCCGCTAGGGCCGCATGTCCTGGTAGAGCTTGAGCATGTCCTTGTACTCGTCGGCAGTCTTTTGAATGGAGAACCGCATCCGCAGCGCGTTCTCTGCAAACGCCACACGCTCGACGTCCATCTCCACGGTGTTGCCGTCCATACTCGACTGCAGGGGGACGCGATACATCAGATCCTCTTCCAGCGCGGGCTTGCTTGCCTCGATGTGTCGCGGCGAAGTCATGGTCATGCCCGCAAAATTCTGGCCACTGCCCATCACCCTATCCAACTCGGCGCTGAAGTCGATATCGCGCGCCTTGTAGTTCGGCGTATCCGCATTTGCAATATTTGCAGACAGCAGCTCGAACCTCCGTGTGCGAAGTCGCAGCGCTTGCTCATGAACGCTGTCTTCGCTACGCGCCCATTTTGCGACGTATGGCGTGTCCATCCTTACTCTCCAACTAGATCGGAACCCGCAGCGTATTGCAAAGGCAGTCGATCTTGCTTCGAGAGAAGCGACCTCTTTTCGTGAGTTTCCCATTACCGGCCCGCAATGTTCGCGCGCACACAGGTTGACGCGTCCGCGCGAAAGCCATGTCAATCCACATAACCCCGGTACGTTCCACCTTGTCGTCATCACGCGACGAAGTGACCCCACGTAATTACTTCGCAATCTGACCGTCATCTGCAGATTTCTATACTCGCCCCCACCAAATTAATTTCGGGTCTTAATGAGGAGAATCCATGAAGATTAGTCGCATTGCCGTCGCATCCCTCGGTCTGTTCGCTACAACCGCATTCGCTCAATCGAGCGTCACGCTGTATGGTGTGGCCGACGCGGGTATCGAGTATCTGAGCAACGTCCCATCGGCTTCGCCCGGTGGCTCGAACCAGGTTCGCATGACCTCCGGCAACATGTCGACGTCGCGTTGGGGCCTGCGTGGCGTCGAAGACCTTGGCGGCGGTCTGAAAGCCATCTTCGAATTGGAAAGCGGCATTTCGTTCGACACCGGCGCACAGAACAACAGCACCCGTCTTTTTGATCGTAGTGCCTTCGTAGGATTGGGTAGCAAATATGGTCAACTGACGTTGGGTCGTCAAACGACACCAATGTATGACACCACGCTGCAACTCGACCCGATGGGCTTCGCGCCGCGCTACTCGCTCTTCAAGATGGATGACGTCTTGGCGGGTCGCGCTGACAATGCTATCAAGTACCGTGGCATCTTCAGTGGCCTGACGGTCACCGGCCTCTACAGCTTTAGCCGCACCGGCGGCGGCGAAGTGCCGGGGAACTACAAGGTCGATCGAAACATGGGCGTATCGCTCATGTATGAAACCGGCGCCCTCGCTGTCGGCGCGGTGTACGACGAGATCCAGGGCAGCACCGTCGCCACGGCCGACCGCAAGGACCGCCGCGCTCTAATTGGCGCGAGCTACGCTTTCGGACCGGCTAAGGCATTTATTGGTTATCGCTGGTACAACGGCAATGTCGGTGCGCTGCCGACGAACGGTTCTAACATTTACTGGGCCGGCCTGCGCTATGGCCTGACGCCCGCACTGACGCTGACCGGCGCCGCCTACTACACGGACAGCCGCAATTCTGGCGCAGACCCGTTCCTGTTCGTTGCCTCGGCAGATTACGCTTTCTCGAAGCGTACCGATGTGTATATGAACGTCGGTTATGCACTGAACCGCGGCAACTCGCAGCTGGGCATGAACGGCTACAACTCGACGACCGGCAGCCCGACCAACGTTGTCCCTGGCAAGGATCAGACCGGCGTCGTCGTAGGCGTACGCCACAAGTTCTGAGCGAGCTCAAAAGAATCGACACTTTCTTGTTAATTCAAGAGAGTTTGTGCCTCCCAACCGGGAGGCATTTTTTTATGACAGGATCGTAATACGCGGGTAATTCAGTGGAGCAGGTCCGGTAGCTAGACTGTGAACACGGTGAGCGATTAGAGACTCACAAACATTGACTCCGGAGAGATTCCATGAAGACGATTCACACTGCCCTGATTGCTGCTGCCCTCACGATTGCTGCCGCCGGCTCCGCCATCGCTGCTACCCCTGATGGCCAGATCCACCGTCCCCGCGACCCCTACACCGACGGCGGACGCGCCGCAGTAAACGACATTTACGCCGGCGGTGCACGCATCGACAAGCGCGACGTGTTCACCGACGGCGCACGCCTCGGCCAGCGTGACGTATTTACCGACGGCTCGCGTATTGGGCCGCGTGATGTGTTCACCGATGGCGCACGCGGAATTTGACGCAAGCCGTCCCTGAAACTCAGACCGACCTCTGTGGGGGAGCCAGGCACCCGTCAGTTGCTTGGCTCTTGGTGCTCTTTCGCTTTATCCCGATGGCGAAAGCTTCCGAAGCTTGCCCTCCCCGGAGGGCAAGCTTTTTTTCCCTCCATCGGCGTCAATCCGGTGCCGTTCATGATGCGGTGGCGCGTGCTACAACTTCCCATCGCCTCGTGTATTGCTAAGCGGCAGAACCGACGCCAATGACGATGAAAAAGGCCCCGCATTGTGCGGGGCCTGTAGTTCACCGGTTCAGCAACGTTCAGCCACCTGTGAAGAGGTCGCTTCTATCAATATAGACGCGCACGCCAGCGCTACCCGGCAGATCCGGCATCAACAAGCCAAGGTCCACACTCGTATCCCTGACCATCTGGGCGAAGGTCCATGCGACGATCTTCTCGCCGGCCCGAAACGCCACCGTCTCGCCAGAGTCCACGTTGACATACCGCATCCCTGGCTTCACGTCGATAATGCGACTGGCCTGAGATTGGCCGGCTGGATCGCCATACAAGGTCGCGTGACGCTTCGCCATCGCCTGCGCCGTCGCCGTCGACGCAGGCACGCCCGGTTTCAACCCGGTCATTTCCAAAGCATACGAAGCCGACATCCCACCCAACAGCAACGCCGCAAACAGCAAGGCGTGTTTCTTCGTTTTCATAGTCATCTCCTTTCTAGAGACTTCGTTGATCTATGAAAACGAGTGTATAAATTGTACGCATGCTGCAGCCTTGCCCGGCGATTACAAATAGGCAATCGGGCTCATTGCACCACTCTACCCAACGACTGGTCGGTCCTGACTCGGCCTACCCACCGAAACCCGCGCTGAGGCTTCAGCACCGTTGAGCGGGAAGCGCAATGTAAAGCGTGTCTTCCCATCCAAGCCGCTCACGGCTGACGCGTCGCCGCCATGGAGCTCCATGATCGACAGGACGATGGCCAGGCCCAGCCCCGTGGACTGTGACGAGTTGGATCTCGCCCTATCCCCACGGAAGAACCGATCAAAGATGAGGGAAAGTTCCCGCTCCGGGATTGGGTCTCCAACGTTCGTGATGTCGATGCAACAATGTGCCGCTTCGCGGCGCACCACCAGATCTATCATCGAATTCGGCCACGCATGACGGACCGCATTTGACAGAACATTGTTGATCGCACGCTGGAACAGAATGGCATCAGCGACCAGGGTGGCATCCCCGCTTACCCTGATTACGACGCTTCGCTCCTCTGCAAGCACCGAAAAGTAGGCGGACAACTTGCGAAGTTCTGCATTCAACTGGAGTTCCGTCAACTCGAGCGCCACATTGGCACTGTCAGCTCGCGCGAGGAACAACATCGCATCGATCATCCTCGCAAGTCGCTGGTATTCGACCAGGCTTTCCTCCACCAAGGCGACATACTCGGGCCCGGTGCGGTCTCGTGACAAGGCGACCTCGGCATGTCCAATGAGGTTGTTAAGCGGCGTGCGCAAATCATGGGCAAGATCGGCGGAGAACCGCGACAGCTTCTGATAACCATCCTCGAGGCGTTGCAGCATCGCATTGAACGCAGAGGCGATATCACGCACTTCGGTGGGCTTGGGTGGCATGTCCACCCGGTAGCTCAGCCGTTCCACACTGATCCGGTTGATCTGCTTGATAAGTACGTGCGCCGGCTCCAGCTCACGGCGCGTAATGGCCGCCCCCACCAGGGCCGTCAATATCACACCGACGGTGGTACCAAGCACGAGCGTCGTCCGGAATCGCGCAGTCACCTGCTTCCTGTCCTCGCCAGACTTCGCCACGAACACCGTCGCCCGCGTACCGTCTCGCCCCAACACCGCATCGGCGGACTGGAACATGAGCGATGACTTTCCCGTGACCGCCGCTTGGTCAGTGCCTTCCAGCAATGCATCGTTGCCCGTGCGAAACAAAAGCCGGCCATCCAGCGCCGTGACGCGAACGATGAGGTCCGAGTAACCTCGCACCAGATCATCGAAGCGATGCTGCGCCGCCGGGACGCCCTGCACCCCGTCCACCTCGCGCAAGAAATGCTCGACCTGTTCGAGTTTTCCCTTTACAACCTCATCGTCTCTGGCCTCGAGTTGCGCGGCGAGCGAGTAGTAAGCAAAGGCGCCCATGCTGGCCAGCGCGATAGACAGTACCAATGCAAAGAAGAGCCCAAGCCGCCTCGTCAGTGACAGCGGGGTTATCGAAGTCCCGGGCCTCATTCCGTCACCGGCCGCGCTCTGGGTCGAGGACATAGCCCATTCCCCGTACGGTATGGATCAGCTTTTGATCGAAGGGATCATCCACCTTGGATCTCAGGCGCCGGATCGCGACGTCAACGACATTGGTATCCGTGTCGAAGTTGACGTCCCAGACCTGGGACGCGATCGTGGTTCGCGACAGCACCTCCCCTCTCCGGCGCATGAGCAGGTGCAACAGCGAGAACTCCTGATTCGTCAATTCAATGCGGGTAGTTCCCCGGAATACCCGCCTTCCAAGCACGTCGATGTCCAGATCGGCAATGCGCAATCGCTCGGACTCCTTCGAGGTGCTTTGGCGCAAGCAACGCCGGATACGGGCAAGGAGCTCGGCAAAGGCGAAGGGCTTGACCAGGTAATCGTCTGCCCCCAACTCGAAGCCTCTGACACGATCCGCCACATCATCCAGCGCCGTCAGAAACAGTACGGGTGTCTCGGACTTGGATCGAATGGACTTGATGACCGTCCACCCGTCCATACCTGGCAGCATGACGTCCAGGATGATGACGTCGTAGTCGGTCTCTTCCGCCATGTGGAGCCCATCGCCACCATTGTTCGCGATGTCGACCACGAAACCCGACTCCGACAATCCCTTCTGCAAATACTCCGCAGTACGCGGTTCGTCTTCTACAACAAGTACCCGCACCTTAGTTTCCTCCTGCAGCAAGCGACTTCGATCCGACCAGTGCTGGCGATGCATTGAAATGCTGAGCTGCATCCGCTTGTTCGCATGGTGCCAGTTCGAACTGAATGGTCACGTGCGTGATATCGAATTTGTCAGCCAGCATCTGCTTCAATTCCGGTAGCACTTCCATTTCCGGGTTGACGGCCGTGTCATTCACGACATGAACCGTCAAGCTCGCCTTGCCGCTGGTAAGTGCCCAGATGTGGAGGTCATGGAAGCTTTTTACCCCGGGCGTCGCCAGAATTTGCTTCTCAACCTCTGCCAGATCCACGTCATCGGGTACGCCTTCGAGCAGCACATTCAGGCTCGACTTCAGCAGGATCCACGTGCGAGGCAGTACCCAGAGGCCGATCAGCACCGCAATGGCGGAGTCGACCCACGCCCAGCCCGTGAAGCGGATGATGATCGCACCGGCGATGACGCCAACCGACCCGAGCAGATCGCTCCAGACTTCCAGATAAGCACCCTTCACGTTCAGGCTGCTGCTTTGCCCGGAGGACAGCATGCGCATGCTGATGAGATTGATGATCAGGCCCAGCACAGCCACGACGAACATGCCGGTTGACTCAATCTGAGGTGGCGATTTCAGCCGCAGGTAGGCTTCGTACAGGATGTAGATAGCCACACCGAACAGCAGCAATGCGTTAAAGGCCGCGGCAAGAATCTCAAAACGGTAGTAGCCAAATGTCCGCTTCTTGTCCGCGGGTCGCTTGGCGATCGCAATAGCAGCCAGTGCGATGGCCAGTGCGACGGTGTCCGTGAGCATGTGCGCGGCGTCGGAGATCAACGCCAGGCTCTTCGTCATGACACCACCGACCACTTCGGCAATCAGGAACGTACCGGTCAGCGCAAGGGCGATCTTGAGCGATCGCTCGTTGCCACCGGGATGGTCGTGTGAGTGACCTGCGCCCATAGAAACTCCTATAAAAATTGGGCGGTACGATGACCGCCCAAGGATTTACGTCATGCAGGCTGGCGGCCTTGATCCGGTTGATGCGTCTGAGTGACTGGCTCGCGAGTATCTTCCGCGTCCTCATCCTTGCGGTGAGCAAGTCGATAGAGCACCGGCAACACCAGTAGGGTCAGCGCCGTGGACGACAAGATGCCACCGATTACCACCGTTGCGAGGGGACGTTGCACCTCAGCGCCCGTACCGGTGGCGATGGCCATCGGCACGAAACCCAGGGAT
Organism: Cupriavidus sp. MP-37; assembly: GCF_020618415.1. Taxonomy (NCBI): domain Bacteria; kingdom Pseudomonadati; phylum Pseudomonadota; class Betaproteobacteria; order Burkholderiales; family Burkholderiaceae; genus Cupriavidus; species Cupriavidus sp. MP-37. The sequence goes on from NZ_CP085344.1 coordinate 2,052,695, forward strand.
GCCACCAGGGCCGTCATCAGCACCGGACGCAGTCGCGTCAGGGCGCCAACTCGGACCGCGCTGTCGAGGGAATGCCCTTCTTCGCGCAGCGATCGGATAAACGACAGCATCACCAGACCATTGAGCACCGCCACCCCGCACAGCGCGATGAAGCCCACCGCTGCAGTAATGGACATCGGAATGCCGCGTATCCACAGGGCAAGAATCCCGCCAGTCAGCGCAAAGGGAATGCCCGTGAAGACTAGCAAGCCATCCTTGATGTTGTTGAACATCGCAAACAACAGTACGAAGACCAGCAACAGCGCCACCGGCACTACCACCTGCAGGCGGGTGGTGGCGGACTGCAGTTGCTCAAAGGTGCCACCCCATGTCATCCAGTAGCCAGCCGGGATCTTGACCTGGCTTTGGATAGCCGCTTCCGCCTCGGGCACGAATGAACCAATATCACGTCCACGAACGTTGGCACTGATCACGATGCGGCGCTTGCCGTTCTCGCGCGAGATCTGGTTCGGGCCGGGCGCCATTTCCAGCGTCGCCACCTCGCTCAATGGGATAAACGTCGTTCTCGCGTCCACTCCTTTTGGCAACGGAATCGGCAATCGGCGCAGAGCCTCGACCTCGCCGCGCACAGCTTCGGGCAGGCGGACCACGATATCGAAACGACGATCGCCCTGGAAGAAGGTTCCGGAATCACGGCCTCCGACGCCCGTTGCCACCGCGTCTTGCACGTCGCTCATGTTAAGCCCGTATCGCGCCGCCTTCTCCCGATCGATCTTGACCGTCAGCATCGGCAAGCCGGTGGTCTGTTCTACCTTCACCTCCTGCGCGCCGGGGATGCCCTGCAGCACGGCCGATACCTTCTTCGCCGTCTCGCTGAGCACGTTGTTGTCATCGCCGAAGATCTTGACTGCGACGTCCGAGCGGACCCCGGAGATCAGCTCGTTGAACCGCAGCTGGATCGGTTGGGAGAACTCGTAGTTGTTCCCGGGGATCTTGCCGGCTTCCTCCTGGATGGCGGACAGCAGTTCGGCATGTGTTTTCTTCGGCTCTGGCCAATCCTTCTCAGGCTTGAGCATGATGTAGCCATCCGAAATATTCGGCGGCATCGGATCGGATGCAATCTCCGCCGTACCTGTCCGCGCAAACACGCGCTCGATTTCGGGGAATTTTGCCTTGAGGGTCGTCTCGATCGTCTTCTGCATCTCCACGGACTGCGACAGGCTCGTGCCAGGAATGCGCAGCGCCTGGATGGCAATGTCGCCTTCGTTCAGATTGGGGATGAACTCGCTGCCCAGGCGGGCCGCAATGGCCACGCACAGAACAATTGACACCGCGGCAAACGTCAATACAACGGCCGTGTTCGCGAGCGACTTTTCCAGCAGCGGCTCGTAGCGACGCTTCGCCCAGAGCATGAGACGATTTTCTTTCTCGGCCACCCGTTCGCCGATGAACAAGGCGACCGCAGCCGGAACGAACGTCACGGACAGAATCATCGCGCCCAGCAGCGCCAGGACGACCGTGAACGCCATCGGGTGGAACATCTTGCCTTCCACCCCCGTCAGCGCAAAGATCGGCAGGTAGACGATCATAATGATGAGCTGACCGAAGATCAGTGGGCGACGCGCCTCCTTCGCTGCGGCAAACACCTCATGGAACCGCTCGGAGCGCGTCAATGGCCGGCCATGGTGTTCCTGCGCATGCGCCAGTCGCCTCACACAGTTTTCGACAATCACCACCGCGCCATCGATGATGATGCCGAAGTCGAGCGCGCCCAAGCTCATCAGGTTCGCACTGATCTTGTAGTTCACCATCCCCGTGAAGGTGAACAACATCGCCAGCGGAATGATCGTCGCGGTAATCAGCGCCGCGCGGATGTTACCCAGGAAAAGGAACAGAATTACGATGACGAGCACCGCGCCTTCAAGAAGGTTCTTCTTGACGGTCGCAATGGCCTTGTCGACCAGACGTGTCCGGTCGTATACCGTTACGATCTTCACACCTTCCGGCATCGTACGGTTAATGGAAGCGACCTTTTCATCGACCGCTTTTGACACAGCCCGGCTGTTTTCGCCGATGAGCATGAATACCGTGCCCAGCACAACTTCCTTGCCATTCTCGGTTGCCGCACCGGTACGCAGTTCCTTGCCAATCTCCACATCCCCGATGTCGCGAATGCGGATCGGCTGCCCCTGCGCTGTACCGACAATAATGTTGCGGATGTCGTCTTCGGACGCAACCTGACCCGGCGCACGAACCAGATACTGCTCGCCCCTACGCTCGATGTAGCCCGCACCCACGTTGTCGTTGTTCTTGTTCAGCGCATTGACGACGTCGGTCAGCGTCAGCCCGTACGACGCTAGCCGTTCAAGACTCGGCGCGACCAGGTACTGCTTGTTGAAACCACCGATAGTATTGATCTCGGTGACACCGGGCACGTTACGCAGTTGCGGCCGTACCACCCAATCCTGGATTTCGCGCAAATCTGTCGGCGTATAGGCAGTCCCGTCAGCTTTGCGAGCACCCTCTTCGGCTTCAACGGTCCATAGATAGATCTCCCCGAGGCCGGTCGAAATAGGCCCCATCGCCGGCACAACGCCTTCAGGCAGATTGTCCTTGGCTTCCTGGATGCGCTGGTTGACGAGTTGGCGCGCGAAATAGACGTCCGTGCCATCCTTGAAGATGACCGTCACCTGCGACAAGCCATAGCGGGACAGGGAACGCGTCTGTTCGAGTCCCGGCAGGCCGGCCATCACGACCTCGATCGGATACGTAACACGCTGTTCGGTTTCGAGCGGTGAATAGCCTGGTGCCGAGGTATTGACCTGAACCTGAACGTTGGTAATGTCAGGGACCGCGTCGATCGGTAGTCGGTTGTAGCTGAAAATCCCTAACCCGGCCATTCCAAACACGGCGAGCAGGACCAGCCATCGCTGCTGGATGGCGAAACTAATGATACGTTCAAACATTGCTGTTTCCCCCGTATCAATGGCCGTGTTCGGCGCTGGATTTGCCAAGTTCGGCCTTCAGAACAAAACTGTTGGCGGCGGCGTAACGTGCGCCCGGCTTCAGGCCCTCGACAATCTCGATGACCTTGCCGTTTGTCCGGCCGACCTTCACCGGCTGCGGCACGAATCCACCTTGAACCGCGACAAAGACTACGCTCTCGCCATTGACGTCCTGGACGGCCTCGGTCTTCACCGCAACGGGCACCTCGACATCAGCACCGAATACGTCGACCGTGACGAAGAGACCCGGTCGCCAAGCCATCTGTGGATTGGTCAATGTTACGCGGGCCTTCGCCGTCCGCGTCTGCTCGCCCAGCAGCGAACCCACGTATGAAACGGTGCCATCTGCCTTCACATCGGACGATGCCGAATTGATCGACGCCTTTTCGCCGATGCGCACCCGCTCGACATCCTTGGCAGACACCACGAACTCGGCCCAGACGGACGACAGATCCGACAGCGTGAACACGTTGGCGTTGTCCGCCACCGCTTCCCCAAGCGAGATATGCTTTTCAACGATCATGCCGTCGAACGGTGCGCGCAGCTCGTAGCGATTGAGTGCCGTCGAGCTGTTGCTGGCGCCAATGGCGGTCAGCTTCTGCTGCGCGTTCTGGACACTGATCTGCGCTTCCTGCAGCGCGTTGCGGGCGCTCAGATAATCTTGCTCCGCAGAGATCTTCTGTTCCCAGAGCTTCTTCTCGCGGTCATAAGTGACACGCGCCAGATCCAGACGTTTCTGTGCTGCGAGCAGTTCGCTGCGCTGGTCAGAAAGTCCGGTGCTCGCGATGACCGCGAGAACCTGTCCCTTCTTAACCTGTTGCCCAATATTGGCCGGAACGCTCTCTACGACGCCAGCCAGTCGCGGCACCACGTGGGCTGTCTTGTCTTCGTTGAAACGGATTTCGCCGGGGAACTGGACGCCAGCCTGGACCTTTGCCGAGCCCGCGGTTTGAACCACTACCCCTGTCTTGGCCAGCTGGTCCGCTGTCAACTCAATCTTGCCTTCCTCTTTCGAGAGCCGCACGGCGAGTGGCGAAGACGAACCGGGCAAGGTCACATTTGCGGTCACGTCAAAGACATGGGGCTCGGCAACTGGCTGTTGGCTTTCCAGCGCGTCGCCAGACACCACGAACTTGAGCGCTTGAGACTCGCCCGTAGCCCGCACGAGCTGGCCTGTCGCTGCCACGCCATTTGCCACCGCCTTCCCAGACTTGCTAACCCAGAGCCGAATACGGGCCTCGCCCTTGGATTCGGCCGTGCCAATTTCGACGTCATAGCCATCACGCGAAAAGAGCGCGCCACCATTGGGGCCCTTCTTGACCTCGTGATGCTCGCCGTCGCCGTGTGACTTGTCATCCTTGTGGTCGGCTTCCGCCGCCTGCTTGCCATGGTGCTCGGTGTCGCCATGCCCCTTGGATTCCGAGTGCCCACCCTGCTCTTCCGGCGCAGAGCGCCCGCTCAGCAGAACGCCACCAGTCGCGACGCCGCCCACCAGTACGATGGCCGCAATGGCAGCCTTTTGTTTGTTCGAAATAGCCATGTTTTATGAATCCCGTCTTAACGTCCCAGAATGCGATCGATCGTGGTCGCCGCCTGATAGGTTTGTCCAAGCACGCCGAGATAGCGGATGCGTGCCTGGAACAGCGTGCGCTGGGCATCCAGGACGTCCAGATAATTGAACTTGCCGGCCTCGAAGCCAATGGTCGCCGCGTTGAAGGCTTGCTCGGCGCCTGGCAAGACGGTCTGCTTCAGCGTTTGTGCCGAGGCGCGCGATACCGACAGCTGGTTCGATGCCATCAGGAGATTTCGGGTCAGGCTGATGCGATTGGCCAGATATTCATCCTGGGCCTTGTCCGCCTGGCGAATGGCCGAATACAAGTTGCCCTGATTCCGGTCAAAAATCGGCAACGGGATCGCCACACCGATCACCGCCATGTTGCGGTTGGCTTCTGTATCTCGCTTGGCACCCAGACTGACTGTCAGATCCGGATACTGGCGGCTGCGCTCAACGCCCACCAATGCCTGGCGGCGGTCAAGTTCAGCGCGGCTTGCGGCCACCAGCGGTGAGTTTTCCAGCTCCTTCAGAAGGAGTTCAGGCGCCGGCCTGGATGGCAGCGCGTCCAGATTGCCCTGTGCTTCGGTAAACTGCGGCGATGCATTGCCCCACAACGCCGTCAACGCCTGACGGGCGGACTGCAGGCTCGCCGTTGCTTCGGCCAATTCAAGTTCGGCGTTGGCCTGTTCGACACGTGCCTTAGTTTCGTCAACCGGGGAGATCTTGCCGGCCGCGACGCGGCGTGAAGCGGCTTGCGCGCCCCTCGCAGCGATATCCGCGGAGCCAGTTGCCAGCTTGACGCGTTCCTGTGCGATCAAGACGGAAAAAAAGCTCTCGATTACCTGCGCCCGAATGTCACCGCGAACGCCAGCCAGCGTTGCCTGCGCCAGTTCGCGCGTCCTTTCCGCGGCATTGATACGAGCCGAGCGCTTGCCGCCCAGTTCGATGGGGATATTCATCTGGGCGGTGGATGTACGGGTGGATTTCCGCGTGTCCTCGACCAGCGTCTGGAGTTCCGGGTTCGGAATAACCCGGGCCTGCATGATCCCACCTTCTGTGGAATCGAGTTCCTTGGCGGCGGCGGACAGGTTGAAATTGCTTCCTGCCGCCAGCGACAACGCGGCCTCGAGGGTCAACGGTCCCGCCGCTTCCCTTGGGAAGACGGGCACCATGGACGTGCCGGTGTCAGATTGCGCTACGGCAAAGTTTGGGCTGAGAAATGCTACCGCCAGCCCGAGCGGCAGAAATAGTCTTCGCATCGAATTGCACCAAGGTATGTGACCAGGAGAATTCGGCGAGAGACGAAAGGAGAAAAAGAGTCGTCGTCTCGCCGATCAAGCGAGACGCTGCCACTGAGGACGGTCGGGAGCCCTGGCATTCAGAGACGAGAACTCGGACGCATGTTGAGTATCGGTCACTTCTACCCGATTCGCTATCAACACGTCCTGCGTCTGTCCATAGACGAACGGGAGGGAGACCAGATGGCATACCCCGCAGTCTGTATCCACGAATGGCTTTTTCTCGGCATCCGTTTTACCTTCCGGCTGCTGATGACGATGCTCGTGGTGCCCAAGGTGCCAAGTGGCCGTGGCTTTCTCGTGCTGACAATAGCGTGCCGCTGCCGCCCAGGAAAACTGGAACGGCAAAATGAGCAGCACGAAGATCAGAACGAAACGTCGCATTCCTTGGGAGACTGTGCGGGGGGCTTGGGGTTGAAGTACTAACGGCTGGGCCGTCGCCGAAGTTTACATGAATCCTCGATCACCAGCATTAAGAGCAGATTACGATTATCGCTTTCGCCTGCTCGTTTTGGGGTGCTGGAGCGGCCCCACGTATCTGAGGACACGAGGACTCTCTTAAAATAAGGGATAGTCTTGTGCCTATCAGTAAGCCTAGTCATTACGTGGAAAGCATCGAAATTCTGACCGAGCCGGAGCGCCGTCGGCGGCGCACGGCGCAAGAAAAAATCGCCATCGTGCAGGAAACATTGGAGCCGGGAGCATCGGTGTCGGCCGTTGCACGTCGGCACGGCGTCAACGCCAACCAAGTGTTTGGCTGGCGCAAGCAATACCAGGAAGGCAGTCTGGCGGCGGTGAAGGCAGGCGAAACCGTTGTGCCGGCATCTGAGCTGGCCGCCGCCATCAAGGAAATCAAGGAACTGCAACGGCTACTCGGGAAGAAGACGCTGGAGGTCGAAATCCTGAAAGAAGCCGTGGAATGGGGCCGTTCAAAAAACCTGATTGCGCGCTCGCCCTTGCTGCCGGGGGACGACCGATGAAGACGGTCTGCGAAGTTCTCGGCGTGGCGCGCTCTGCCGTGGCGGTGAAGCGAGCTCGCTCGTCCGACTGGCGCGATGGTCGCCGTGCCCGCGTGACCAACGATGCCGGGCTGGTCGAGGAGATTCAGGCCCATGTGGCGCACCTTCCCACCTACGGCTACCGCCGTGTCTGGGCGCTGCTGCGCCGCAGTCGGGAGCAGAGCGGTGCGCCGTGCATCAACGTCAAGCGCGTGTATCGGGTCATGCGGGAGCATCAGTTGCTGCTGCGCCGCCCTGGCGTGCGGCGAGATAAGCGGCGACATGACGGTCGCGTTGCGGTGGACCGCAGCAACACCCGCTGGTGCTCCGATGGCTTCGAGTTCCGGTGCGACGATGGTACGCCGCTGCGCGTGACGTTTGCGCTGGACTGCTGCGACCGCGAGGCGATTAGCTGGGCAGCAACGACCGGCGGGCATAGCGGTGATGTGGTGCGCGACGTGATGCTGGCCGCCGTCGAACAGCGCTTCGGCACCACGCAGGCCGCGCAGCCCATTGAATGGCTGACGGACAACGGCTCGGCCTACATCGACCACCGCACGCGCAGCTTCGCTCGCGAACTGGGTCTTGAGCCGCTGACCACACCGGTCCGTTCGCCGCAGAGCAATGGCATGGCGGAATCGTTCGTGAAGACCATGAAGCACAATTACGTCGCCTATATGGACAAGTCTGACGCACCAACAGCGCTCTCGCGTCTGGCAATCGCGTTTGAACACTACAATGAGCGCCACCCGCACAAAGCCCTGAAATACCGCTCGCCTCGCGAGTTCAGGCGTAATGCGGTGTCATCAACCTAACGGTGTCCGCGTGTCCTGAGTTACAGGGGCAACTCCAGGTGCCGCTTTCGCCCCTCATCAGTCTTACGCTTGGGGGCGGGCCCATGCTTCCACCGCAAATAGACAGCGAACCCCACATACAGGACGATCAGGCCGACCAGCATCACGAGCATGCTCTCGACAACAGAATCGGAGACGTGAGCGTAGTGCATGGCTGTACGTGTATGCGGAGTTGCCCGCATCAGGCAAGCGTCACGACCGCCCGGAGGACGCCGGCGTCATGGAACAAATCAAACGACTCCACGACCACCGACAGGCCGAGAAACCAGACCGAGTCCGCAATATTGCGTTGAAAGGAAGACACATGGACCGTCCATGTCGACTCCCCCCTATACAGCGACAGACGGGGAAAGAACGCTGGTGTACGGCGTGCGTATTCGGCGAATTCCGGGAAGGCGGAAGCCAGAAAGCGGTCTTCCGTCCGGATGACAGCCGGGTACATCAGCGCAAATGCGAGCGCCAGGACTGCGGTAACCGCCAGCGACTCGGTCATCGCCCCTAGTCCGATAATGCCTAGCAAGTTGCAGACATAGAGCGGATGGCGACACAGTGAATATGGACCCGAGGTCACCAAGGTATTGTTCTTGCGCCCGGAAATGTACAACGCGCACCAGAGCCGCCCGACCGTGGCCAGGCTCACCCCCAACATCCCCAGCGTCAGCAGCAGCGGCGACACCCAGGTACCGTCCCAGCGAGAATGGCCAAAGACCAGACTTGCCAGGACAAACGTTACGACAACACGCCAAACGCCGATGCGGTGGCGTGTCAGGAAATTGTCCAGCGCCCTCGAGAGACCAGCGGGTTGGGACGGGGAGATTGAAGAATCGGTCATGCGGTTCGGGGGCTGGAGGAGAATGTCGCGCACTTCGAGTGGACACACTGGCGCGAAAACGAGCACTAATGGCCGGCATTCTAAGGTTGCCCTTCCGTTGTCAGGCTTTATTGCCGAAATGTAATACGTTGTTAATCTTGCCCCCGGGCCAGCGAATCCGGTTGTGTCATAGCTCGGCAATCTGACAGTCATCTTCTGCGACATAGACTGTCTTGGCCATTTTCAGGACACACCCAGAGACGCTCCGCAATGAACGACATCATCCGCACATTGAGCTCGGAATTCTCCGATCTCGCTAATGCTGCCGAGGCAGTACGTGCCGTCGTTCGAATGACCGTCTCTATCGTTTTGGGGGGCTTGCTGGGGTACGAGCGGGAGAGCTCGGGAAAATCCGCAGGCGTGCGCACTCACATGCTCGTCGCGCTGGGGGCATGCGTTTTTGTCGTGGTTCCCCTCCAGGCGGGCGTGCAGCTTGCCGACATGAGCCGCGTGCTTCAGGGTCTCACGTCAGGCATCGGATTCCTTTGTGCAGGGGCGATCCTGAAGCCGGACAATGAGACACACGTCAGGGGGCTCACAACTGCCGCGAGCATCTGGATTGCTGCCGCGATCGGCGTGGCCGCCGGCATGGGCCATGCGGTGACGGCCATCGTCGCGACTGCCTTCGCACTCATCGTGCTCAGAATCCTTCAAATGTCGAAGAAGTAAGACTCCCACTGCTCCCAAGCCACGTGCAGCGCGAATGCGCCAACTTCAGGTTCGGCCAGCATTTCCCAAACGTATGAGCGCGCTTAACAATACGCAAACTCCATCGCATGAGAATTTACCTGGATTACAACCTGTTTGCGTACCTTCACGAGGGCACGAACCCGGCTCTGCAAGCCAAAGTGAGCGCACTGTCCGATCGACATGAGTTTCCTTGCAGCCCGGCGCACATGGAAGAAATTGCCTCGGCGCTCGCAAGACCTTCGGATACTCCCCCGCTCGATCGGTTAGCGGCCGCTTTCTGCAAAATAGACGATGTTTCTCGAATTAGCCGGAACGTGCAATTGTCTCCGACGACGTTAGGCCCGATGGTTACGAAAGAAGAACAGCCTCTCGAGTGCTTTCTTCGGGTCATGCGGCACTATCGCAAAGAGCCGGTTGTCGAGAAGAACGACTGGTATACGCGGGACTCCGTAAAGAAGGGGTCACTTCAGAAAACGGAAAATATTGCACGCTAAGGCATGGAAGAGGACCACTGCTGTCCCCAGGGGCATTGGCCAGCCGATGGCAAGCAGGTAGAAACCAAAGTCGGGGGACTCCCGTTCTCAGAGATCGGCTAGCAGCAGGTAGGCGCGGTCGAGTTGCCGATGAGCTTCCTGCCGGCGATCCATCGCTTCTAGGGCGAGCAGGAGGTCCTCGGCCAGCTCGAAATCGCTTTCCTGGCATGCCCTTTCGAACACCGCAAAGACCTCTTCATACAACGTGCGCCCCGGAACGCCCATTTGACTAACCTCCGGCGGAAAATCCGATGCTCTCTGCCGACTTGGTCCTGCCACGCCGCAGGGGCTTCTGTCCCCCATGGTTAATATGGACGTTCCCACGGCAGGGAAGGTCAAGCATTTTTCCGGCCGCGGGCCGACCTATGGTTCGCAAGCCGCCGCGCGAGACGGTTAGTGCTCGCCCCCTACAGTTCGTCCAGCGACTAGTTACCCGCACCCGGGCGCAGCCGCACCACCAGCATCGCCGCCCACTGGATATGCGGCCAGGCCAGCGAATAGACGAATGTCTGGATCAGGGGTCCCCTTGATTTCGCCGCAATTTACCGGGGTAGCCACCCGTAGCAGCCATGCGGGTTCCAGGGTGATGCCCACCCTAAAACCCTAGTCAAATCAGTCACTTGCTGACTGGTCCTTTTCCCCTTGGTTTTGGAACGTTGACCGCCCCCGCCGCGCGGCCAAGCGCGCCCTGTGGCTGGAAGCCATTGTTTCCGCAAGATAACTAGATTTATCCGTCTTTGGTTTTCCCAAGCAACACATAAATGGCTTTTCTAACGTTAGGTATGTGCGTAAGATAGGCTGAAATGCGCCTCCGGAAACTGCCATGCCCCGCCTCGCCGCCACCCCCGACCAGATCCGCGCCACCGTGCTGGCCATGCTCACCGAGGCCGGCGACGCGGCGCCGCCCACGGCCGCACGCTTTCGCCGCGTGGTGTCGGTGCGCAAGCTGCGTGACCGCCTGGGCGGCGGTGACCCTGCAACGCTGTCGCGTACGCTCAACGCGATCGAGGCCGAGGTGGTGCGCTCGGGCCTGGCCGACCTCGCCCTGCCCGAGATTCCGGTCGAGATCGCCGAAGCGATGCGCGCGCTGTGGCAGGCCGCGGTCGCGGTGCAGCTCGACGACGTGGTGCGCCTGAAGCGCGAGGCGCAAGCCACAGCCGACACCGCCGAGGCCGCCCGCGCCGAGGCCGAACTGCGGGTCGAGCTGCTGCGGGCCGAACTGAGCGAGGTGCGCGGCCAGCTCGCCGCGCGCGACACCGCGCTGGCCGTAGCGTGCGCCGCCCAGGCGGCGGCGTGCGCGCGCGCCGATGAGCAAGCCGCACGCCGGGGCGAGCTCGAGGCGGCGCTGGCGACCGCCCAGGAGCGCGCCACGGCGGGCGAGCGCACCCACACCGAGGCGATCGCCACCACCCAGGCGCGCTACGAGGCGCTGTCGAAGCAGCTCCTGCAGGAAACCGCGCACCAGCGCGACGCGGTGCGGGCCGAGCGCGCGCAACTGGCCTCCCAACTCAAATTCGCCGAGCGGCGCATCGCCGCGCTGGAAGACGAGCGCGCACGACTCGACGCCGACCTGGCCAGCGAGCGGGCCGCGCGCCAGACCGCCGCGGGCGAGGCGAGCGCACTCAAGGCCGTCACCGCCAGCCAGCGCGCCCAGCTCGACGAGCTGCTGCGTGCGACCCTGGCCGCGGCGCCACCAGCGGCCAAGACGCGCGTGCCCAGATCGACGGGCAAGGCGGCCGCCAAGCGGACCGCCCAGTCATGAAGCCGGCCGACTGGATCGATACGGGCGCGGTGCCGCCGCGCCCACTGCCGGCCACCGTCGCGGCGGCCCTCGCCTACCTGGCGGAGGCACTCGGGCACCCGGTCTACGCGCACTGGACGCTGGCGCGCGTCAAGCGCCGCTATGGCTCGCTGGCCGACGCCAAGGCCGCGCAGCCGACCGTGCTCAAGCTGCTGCTGGCGCACGATGGGGCAGTCGAATACTGGGAGCGCGGGCGCCTGCGCACGGTGACGGCGGATCTGGCGCCCCGCCCGGAGACGGTCCTCGCGCGGCTGCTGCACACGCACCGGCGCCGCATCCGGTCCACCGCCGCCTTAGCGAGCGAAGCAACGGTGCCGACCGCCGCGGAAGCGAGGGGAGCTGTCGCGGCGAACCCGTGGCTGGCCGCTTACGGCCCTGCTGACCACGCGTGGCTCACGCGCGCCGGCCGCTTCGCCCAGCCGCACGCGGCGGCCAACACGCTCGGCGCCGCCGACGATGCACAGGCGCTGGCGCTCTTCCTGCGCGACCGAACCGGGCGCTCGCCCCACACGTTGCGCGCCTATGGCGCCGAACTGCGCCGCCTGATGCGCTGGTGCGGCGCGCACGAGCTTGGGCCGCTCTCGGACCTCACGCGCCAGCGGTTGCTCGGCTACCGGCACGCGCTGCAGCACGGGGAGACCGGCAGGGAGGACGCCGCGCCGCCCTTGTCAGAAGCGACCCGCACGCGCGCGCTGGCGGTGGTGGCAAGCCTCTACGGCTACTGGTACGACACCGGCTACTTGCATGCCAATCCGGCCGCGGGCCTGTCCGCCGGCAGCCGCACCCGGGCCGGCTTCGCGCCGACGCGGCTGATCCCGCCAGCGCTGCTGGCCGCGTGCGATGCCTGGCTTGAGGCGCCGGAGTTTGCCGCCGCCAACACGACCAACACGCTGGCGGCGCAGCGGCGGCGCGCGATTTGGGCGCTGTATCGTTACGCCGGCGTGCGCCTGGCGGAACTGGCCTGGTCGACAGAGATCGCACTGCCCCGCCTGGAGGCCGAGGCGCCCGGGCGGTGGACGCTCTATGTCTGCGGCAAGGGGCGCAAGGCACGGGCCATTCCGCTGCCGGTGCCGTGCGTGACGGTATTGCGCGCCTACCGACAAGCACGCGGCCTGCCGTCCGAGCCGCCGGCGCACGAGGCGCTGCCTGTAATCCACGGCAACAAGGGCGAAGCGCTACAGTCGGCAGGCCTGTACCGGGAGGTCAAGGCGATCTTTGCGGCCGTGGCCGATGGTCTGCAGGCGCGCGAGCCGGCGCAGGCGCTCTTACTGCGCGCGGCCTCCCCGCACTGGCTGCGCCATGCCTATGCGCGCACACTGGTGGTCGACCACCAGGTGCCGCTGCCGGCCGCCCAGGCGCTGCTCGGCCACGCCTCGGTGCAGACCACGGCGGCCTATGCCAGGACCGACCTGACGCAGTTGCGGGCCTTTGTCGATGCCACGTTTGCGGATGATGGGCCGTAGCGACAGCGCGCGTTGCCTTGTCGCATCGCCACGGCGCGGGTCGCCAGTCCCAGCAACAGCAAAGCTGGGGCGGTCAGCTCGATTGACACCGCCAGGCAGGCCGCAGACTCCGAGGGCACCAGCGGCACCCGGTAGTCCTCGCGGAACAGGTCGAGGGCGGCATTCCAATTGGCCAGCTTGGCGATCGCCGAGTTCCAGAAGGTTGGCTTTTTCTCAGCCCGCACAGCACGACAGTTGCGTGACATCCTTGGCAGCCCTACATGTCCATGCCGTCCATCGATCCTGCCGCGAATGGAAGGTAGTCGCAAAAAGTCCGCCACATTTGGGCCAAATCGCTGACTTTGAAATGGTCGACGAACAAAGCTTCGCGCCTGACAGGGGCTCACACCCTCGCGGTACGTTGCGATCGCAAGTTATAGGTCACGCTGGCAACGATGATGAGGAGAATAGCCACTTGCGCGGCAATGGTTTGCACAGAGGGGTAAACGCCCAAGACATCGATACGCGGCATAGAGAGCGGCGTCACTTGCAACAGGCCAACTTTCTGCAGTGCCGCCACGCCCTTGCCAATCAGGACCACGGCAAGCACGCCAACCAAGGCGGAGCTGAACGCGAAAAATTGTCGAATCGGCAAACGCGCCGTCGATCGCAGGAGCAGAAACGCAATCACTGCCAGCACAGCAATACCGCAACCGAGTCCCGCGAGCATGTAGGCACCGTTGCCATCGGACCACAGGGCCGCGTAGAAGAGCACGGTCTCAAATACTTCCCGGTAGACCGTGACGAACGATAGCAGGAAGAGCATAAACGCCGATTTCCTGTTCAATGCCGACGACAGCTTTTCCTTCACGTACGATTGCCAGCGTCCCGCCAGACTCTTCTGGTGCATCCACATGCCGACGCCGAGTAGGACGACCGCCGCGAAGACCGCGGAGAAGCCTTCGGTCATTTCGCGACTAGCGCCGCTCAGATCAACGACGTAGGTAGCTACCGCCCACGTCAATCCACCGGCTCCCAGCGCAGTGACCCAACCCGCGTGAACGTAGGGAAGGACGTCAGTGCGATTGGCCTTCTTGAGGAACGCCAGCATGGCTACGACTACCAACAGCGCTTCAAGCCCTTCACGAAGCAGGATCGTAAAGGCGCCAAGGAAGGTCGAGAATGCGTCATTGGCGCCTGCGAGCGCTTCCTGCGCCTCGTCCAGCCTTGACTGCAGTTGCGCTGCGATGTCATGCGCGCGCTCTGCCTGGCCATTCGCGACGGCATTTCGATAGAGTCCCATCGTCTTCTCGATGTCCAGGAAGAGAGCCTGGTTCTTGGCAGCCAACGCAGGCTCAACTGGTTCGAACCCATCAAGATATGCGGACAAAGCCAGTTGCGATGCGGCCCGCGTGTCTCCCTTGTCAAGCGCAGTGACACTTTCCTTCAGCTTTTCCTTGGCGATTGAGAGACTATCGGTGGTCGATGCGGCCAGTACGTCCGGTGAGCTTCGCAGGTATGCAAGACCATCACGAGAGGTCTGTGCACCCACGAATTTAGCAAGTGCCGCCTCCGAGGTCTGGCTAAGCTTGTCGAGCGTGGGAACCGCCGCGCGCAGCCCCGGTTCAGCAGTCCAAAGCTTGGCGCCCGCCTGGCGGTCAGTATCTGAATAAGACAGCGTCGAAGCAAAATAGGCCAGAGCCCATCGGTCGTCTTCGGAGAGATGGGCAAAGCCCGGCATCGATGTTCCCTCCACGCCGCGCGTGATGATCTGTTGCAAGGCAAAGACGCTGCGTTCCTGCGCGCGCGCGTGGTCGGCCAGCGCAATCGGGGGCGGGTTGAGTTTCGCTGCGAGGGGGCCGTCCGCGTTACCGGATACGCCGTGGCAGGACGCACAATGGCTTTGATAGAGCTTCGCCCCGTTCTGCAAATCAGGCGCCTTGCTTGGTGCCATAGGAACCGGATAGGCTGTGAGGACGCCGCTGGCCAACTTCCGAGCCAGTTCGGCGACAGTTTCTGGCGAGGCCTTCGCTGCGATGGACAAACGCAATGCGCCAGCTTCCTTGCCTAGTTGTTCGGAGGCGGGTCCTGGCGGCAATTCGCCTAGCTGTCGCGCGACCGTCTGCGCGAACTCTTGCATCTCGGCATATTCAGCCTCATTGGTGATGCGGCCATCGTTGACTGAACCGCCATAGTCAACGGCAAGGTAGTCCAGCAATTGCCAGACTTGCTTGGCCTTGTCTTGCGTGGATAGAGGCTCGGCCAAAGCCGTCGAGACGGATAGCGCCAAGGAGACTAGAACGAGGGAGAGGATGCGCAGGGCTTGCATGAGGAACACGCCGGGCGGGCGGCAGTTTTCGCGGACAAATGCGAATGATTGTAATTCATATCGTTTGCGCGAGCGACCCATCTTGGTGATGGAAGTATGGGGAATCGCGCTTGACTCTATAGCCGCTAGAGGGCGTAGAAATAACAACGTTAGTCAATACTGGCGACCTACTTTGAGTCAGCGCAACACAAACCGATGGGGACTTCCGGCGGATTGCTCGTATGGGGTCGAGCCAAGTGCAGCCGCGTGCAAGATGCGGGAGGGTGCAATGCGCTTACGTGAGGTGCGCACAACTTCGGGCGACCCTCCGCCTCGGCTTTCAGGCGTTCGCACGATTGCGAACAATAGAACCCAACGCTCCCATATCGCGAGTCCTTACCGTATGGTGGGATGCGAGGGGCGGAGGATGGTGATCCGATGAGTTGGGCACTTGTTCTCTACGACTGGAGCGGCTGGAATCGAGAGATCTTCCTACTGGTCAATGAAGGCACGCCGGCAATGTTCTTGCCTTTGGCCAAGCTGTTTAGCTACCTATTGGGCAACTATTGGACCGCGCCTGTTGTCATGGGAGGCTTTTGGGTCTGGTCAAGAACAACCTCGGATGTAGATCGTTCGTTGGAGCTACAGGCTCACTTGGCACGATTTGTAGTCGCATTCGGTATGGCATTTGCTGTAGTTGGAGCATCAAAGTTTCTCTTCGATTTCCCGCGGCCGGCTGCCGTGTTCGGTCACCTGTGGCATTCAATCGGTTCAATTGAGACGCACTACAGTCTTCCGAGTGGACATTCCACGTACGCCGCTCTGGTTGCTGGTGGGTTATGGCCAATGGTCCGCGCCCACTGGCGACCGGCTCTACTTACCTATGTCGCGCTAGTCGGCTGGTCACGTTTGGCCACAGGGATGCACTTCCCGGCGGACGTCTTGGCGGGCTGGTTAGTAGCGCTCGGCAGTTTGGCTCTTTCGAGCCGGTTATTGAAGGGGGCTGCTTAACGTACCAAGGATCGTCGTGCCGGGGTAACAGGCGAGGAGTGCAACCATGCCATGGAGTCTGCAACAACGTCGCATCGTACGCGATTCGATGCTTGCCTGCTTAGTTTGCGCGGTAGTTCTTGGCGCGGGTTATATCTGGCTTCCCCCCGCTCTGTTCGGCCTCGATGGACAGCTTGGTATTGGCGACCGTGTCGCGTTTGCGCTCAAGGCCGATCTCCCTGTTTTCCTATGGTTAGCAGATTGCGTGAGAGCCGTAAGCAAGGGACGCTTTTTATCGCAAGCCGATATCCAGGGCTCGGCGTTTTCGCGTCCTAGTCCCGCTATTGAGCTGCGCGTGGCGGTGCTACAGAACTCGCTCGAACAGACCGTACTGGCGGTAGGCGCGCATTTGATTCTTGCGACAGTGCTGTATGGCGCCGAACTTAGGCTGATGCCGATTCTGGTGAGCTTGTATCTGCTCGGTCGTATCACGTTCGCGGTTGGCTATGCGCGGCATCCTACCGGTCGGCTTTTGGGATGGCGATGACTGGGATTTCGACCGTTGTGGTGCCTACACGCTTGCGGTGGCTCTCATTCTCTCGGGGCGCTGAAGGAGGGGGGCCGTTTCATCGGACAGATCAGGCCCCTGCCTCGCGTTCGACCGTGGCATGCATGCCGTAACGGATTTGGTAGACGGTATTGCACCTCCAGCCGGCGGTTCATCAGGTCAAAGTCGAGTCGTTCTATCCCCTCCACCTTGCCCAGGCGCTTGCGAATCAGGGCTTCCTCGGTGGGGCAGTCCATGTTGGTGATCAGGAACTGCGTGGTGTTGCCCGTGGCTGCAGGGACGAGCGAGATGGCAGTGCCGCAGGGACCTCAGCCGGCCTCGATGGAATGAACCCAGCATTGCACCATGTCAGACAAAGTGGATGATGCTTCTATGCCTTGAAGGGTCACATCGCGTGAGTGAACATGAATTACCTACAGAGCGGGGCCAAGCATCTCCGCGCAGCCTGCTGCGACCTCCCATGAAGGTTTCCTACTTGCTGCTGGCGTCCAGCGCTTTCATGACGTCTTCAGTGATGTCAATGCGCGGATTCACATAGACTGCCTGTATGACAAGGTCGTACCCGCGCTGCTCGGCAAGCTGGCGAATCGCCTGCTGGGCGCGCTCTTGCACCCGTGCCAGTTTGAATCGCCCCGGTTTTCGCGGAGGCTGTTTGGTTAAAGTAAAACGGCCTCGTCGGCGGTTTTGCCGAGTTGGTTGTAGTAGTTTGCCTCAGCCTCGGCGGGCGGGATATAGCCGATGGATGAGTGCAGGCGCTTATGGTTGAACCAAGCGACCCATTCCAGTGTTGCCAGTTCGACGGATTCCCTGGTTTTCCAAGGCGCGCGGCGATGGATCAGCTCGGCCTTGTACAAGCCATTGATCGTCTCGGCCAAGGCGTTGTCGTAACTGTCGCCACGGCTGCCGACCGACGGCTCGATGCCGGCTTCGGCCAGGCGTTCGCTATAGCGGATGCTGACGTACTGCGATCCCCTATCGGAGTGGTGGGTCAGAGAACCGTCGTTGCCAGGCTGGCGAGCGTATAGGGCCTGCTCCAGCGCATCGAGCACGAAGTCCGTCGTCATGGATTTGCTCACGCGCCAGCCGACGATGCGCCTGGCGTAGACGTCGACGACGAAGGCCACGTACAGCCAACCCTGCCATGTCGAGACGTAGGTGAAGTCCGAGACCCAGAGCTGATTGGGACGGTCGGCCCGGAACTGCCGGTTGACGCGATCCACCGGGCGACTGGCGGCGTCGTCAGCGATGGTCGTTCGCAGCCGCTTGCCGCGCCGCACACCTTGCAGTCCCTGGGCGCGCATCAATCGCTCGACCGTGCAGCGGGCAACCGTCACGCCCTCGCGGTTCAGTTGCCGCCAGACCTTGTCGGCGCCGTAGACGCGATGGTTCTCCTGCCACACTCGCTGGACTTGCGGCATGAGCCGTTCATCACGACGCGCACGGTCGCTGCGCCGTGACGGATCACGCAGCCGTGCGGCATGGCGCCGATAGGCCGACGAGGCAACCTGCAACACCTTGCAGATCGGCTCGACCCCGTAAACCTCCCGGTGCCGGTCGATGTAGGTGTTTACGACTTCAGCTTGCGGTCGAGCTCCGCCTGCGCGAAAAAAGCGCTGGCAGTGCGCAGGATGTCGTTGGCGCGGCGCAGCTCTCGGTTCTCCCGCTCCAACTCCTTGATGCGTTCTCGCTCGCTGGTGGTGACGCCTTCGCGCTGTCCGCTGTCGACTTCGTGGCGCTTGACCCAGGTCAGCAGCGTCTGCGCCGAGCAGCCGATCTTGGGCGCGATGGACTCGACCGCCACCCACAGCGACGGGTACTCGCCGCGCGACTCCTGCACCAGGCGCACGGCGCGCTCGCGCACTTCCGGGGAAAACTTGTTTGCGTTGTTCTTGCTCATGGCTCGCATTCTCTCAAGAGTGAGAGCCTCCGCAAAACCCGGGGCGATTCAGTTCCTCGTTGCGGCGCTGTTGCAAGTCCTCTCGGAATCCACGCTGCTTGCGCTGGAATTCGTGGGTCAGCTCGGCCACTTCGTGCTGGCGGCGCTGATGGTCAAGATCTGTGAGCACGGCCGCTTCCTTCTCGAGCTTGTCAGCCAAGGCCCTGGTCTTCCGGTCCATGTCCTGCAGTTCACGGTCGCGCGTGGAAAACTCCTGTGCAAGCCTGTTGTGGGCCTGCTTGGCTGGCAACGAGTCCGGCAGAATAAGTTCGGAATTGACTACGGCAATGCGCGCTGGCTGCGCTAGCACCGGTCCTACCGCGCACAGCATGGCGGCGGACAGCGCCGCCGCTATCAGAGTTTTCGGATGTGGGGTTGGCGTTTGCATGAGCGACGGAGCCGTACCTTTTGTGAGTGTATGGCGGTTACCGGTTACTTCTCGGAGTGGCGTTTGGCATGCAGAAATTCATGGGCTCGAGTGTAGTGAAATCGAAGATGTTGCAGCACATTGGATCGGTCGGCTTGGATCCCGCGCTCGGCAGGTTATAGAACAGTGCCGAGGCATGCCCCAATGATATGGCCGGTCGCCTTTAGCCCAGCGCCTCTCATTGGCAGCCTGTCAGCTGATATGTCGGTGCGATTTGACACCATGTAGTGGCTACAGGGTCAAGACAAGGCTGCACGCATATATGCCGCCTGCTACGAACAAAGCACCCGCGCCGCACTTCAGGAGAAAAGTTCGGCAAACGCGTAGCGTTTTCCTTGACCCTATGGCAGCTACACAGTGCTAGATGAAGCACTAGAAGGGGCTAGCCCAAACTGGCGTGGACCTTGTTGGCTGGTCGCGTCTGGTCGCAGGCATGCATTTCCCGGCAGACGTTTTGGCGGCTTGGGAGGCGCACTTGGGAGTCTGTGCCTTTCTGCGGGGCTATGGCAGAGGCTGCCTTGCGCGTCGGGAACGCTTCCGCCTGCGCTGTTT
This sequence comes from Cupriavidus sp. MP-37, assembly GCF_020618415.1. Classification (NCBI taxonomy): domain Bacteria; kingdom Pseudomonadati; phylum Pseudomonadota; class Betaproteobacteria; order Burkholderiales; family Burkholderiaceae; genus Cupriavidus; species Cupriavidus sp. MP-37. The sequence continues at coordinate 2,072,523 of NZ_CP085344.1, forward strand.
GGGGTGGCGCACATGCCGCTTAGCGCCGGCGACAGGAAAGCGTTCGCTGAAGGCGGATCTGCCTGTAGTCCTTCGTGGGATCCGCGTCCCTACTCTTCTCCCAACAGCTGTGGTGTCTGATGGGCTGTTTTCGTAAGGCCCTCCAGAATGCCGCAGTCCTTGGCCTCTCGCGACAGACCGCATTGACTGCGCAATTGCTTCAGGTCACGTTCCAATGCCATCAACTCTTGTATGCGGCGCGCCACGTGTCGAATGTGGCCTTCTAGCAGGACGTTGACCTCTCCACAGTCCTCGTGGGGCGCATCCTTGAGACGCAGCAAGGACCGAATCTCGTTCAGGGTCATGTCCAACGAGCGGCAATGGCGGATGAACGCCAACCGCTCAAGGTGCTGGGAAGCGTAGAGTCGGTAGTTTCCAGAGGAACGAGCCGGCGCCGGCAGTAAGCCTTCATGCTCGTAGAAGCGAATAGTCTCCACCGTGGTGCCGGCGGTTTGAGCAAGTTTGCCGATCTTCATGCTTTTCCCCTTTGTTGGGCTCCTGTCTGACGCCCTCCATGCCGGATGGTGTCGACAAATTCAAGTCCGTGCAGTGTGAATGGAGGTTTGGACTGTGCCGTACAGACAATCCGAGCGCCACGCAGCGGCGCTGGCCGGACTCCGAATGTGGACACGAAGGTGCGCGTCAGGTGCGCGCTGTCGGCGAAGCCGGCGAGATGAGCAGCCTCGGTGAGCGTACAACCATCGGAGAGGGTGCGCACCGCACGCTGCAGGCGCAACCAACGCACGTACGCCCGGAACGACAGTCCGCTCGCCTCCGCGAACCAATGCATGAAACGGGAGGACGACAGGCCTACGGCGTCGGCGGCATGTGCGACATGCACGGGTCCCTCCAGCGACGTTTCCAGCCACTGGAGGACCGCAGCCCAACGCGAAGCCTCCGTGGCAGGTTGTGACACATTCGCTGTTTCAGACGGCATTGCGCCTCGCAGCCAGCGGTCCAGCTCATGTTCCAGCATATCCGCCTGCACGGGGCTCGGCGCCATCGTGGCTGCGGGCCGACGGCCAGTAGGGCAAACGCTGTGCATGGTCGGGTCGAGAAACACCATGCGCACCGGGCCGGCCGCTACGAGACGATGCGGCACCCCGGCCGCAAGAAAATGTCCCGGGGCCTGCAATCCGCCCCAGGCCCCTTCGAGGAGCAACATCCCCTGTTTGCTCCATGCCAACTGAGCTGCTTGATGTCGGTGCAACCGACCGGCCTCTATCGGTCCGATGTAAATGGCCCAGCCGCGGCCGATGGTCAGCAGCGGCTGCCTGTCGGATGCTTCGTGTTCATCCGCGGGCTGGGCGTGCCTGCATTCTGCCGAAGAGCTCATGGAACACGATCAAGGCAGCACCGAGTGTGATGCCGATGTCAGCCACATTGAAGGCCGGCCAATGGTACGAACCCCAATGAAGATCGATCCAGTCGACCACCGCTCCGCGTGCGACCCGGTCGATCATATTGGCCAACGCGCCGCCCAAGATCAGTCCGTAGCTGATCCGCTCGGTATCGGTGGTACCAGTACGCCGAATCATGTACACAAGGAACGCGGAGGCCGCCAAGGCAATTCCAATGAAAAAATATCGCTGCCAGCCCCCCGCGCCGTGCAGAAAACTGAAGGCGGCACCTCGGTTCAGCACATGCACGACGTTGAGGACGGGCAGCCAGTCGAGGCTTGCACCGTAGTCGACCCAGGCCACGATGGCTACTTTCGTCCCGATATCCATCGCCACGATAAGGGCCGCCAATACGAAACCCAGGCCAATGCTGCGATCAGCCCGCATGGTGGTCACTCTCAGTGGAGGGGCTGGTCCCCAGCAGGCGCAGTCCGTTGAACACCACGGCCAGGCTTGCGCCCATGTCGGCAAGAATCGCGAGCCACAGGCTGGCATGGCCGGTGAAGGCCAGCACCATGAAGACCGCCTTGGTACCGATCGCGAAGGCGATGTTTGCCTTCAGCACGCCACCCACCCGGCGCGACAGCTTGATGAACTCAGGCAGCTTGCGCAGGTCGTCCTGCATCAGCGCCACGTCGGCGGTCTCGATCGCGGTGTCGGTGCCAGCAGCGCCCATCGCAAAGCCGATGTTCGATTTGGCCAGCGCGGGCGCATCGTTGACGCCATCCCCGACCATGCCTACCGGCGCCTTCGCGCCAAGCTCTGCGATCGCAGCCAACTTGTCGTGCGGCAGCAGGTCGCCGCGCGCGTCGGTGATGCCCACCTGGGCGGCCACCGCTTCCGCGGTCTTGCGGTTGTCGCCGGTAAGCATCACCGGCTCTACGCCCAACTGCTTGAGCGCCGCTACCGCACGCTTGCTGCTGTCCCGGACCGTGTCGGCAACTGCCAGGACACCCAGTGCCTGCTTATCGGTGGCAAGCACCACTGCTGTCTTGGCCTGCGCTTCCAGGCTCTCCAGCAGCTTGCGGACCTGCTCGCTGGCCACGCCAAGCTCATTTGCCAGGCGGTGGTTGCCGACGTAGTAGGTCTGGCCGTCGATGTCGCCCTTGACGCCACGGCCAGCCAGAGCCTCGAAGCGTTGCACTGAGGCGTGCGGCTTGTCGCCGTAGGCGTTGACGATAGCTGTGGCCACTGGATGTTCGGACAACGCATCCAGGCTGGCGGCAATGCGCAGCACTTCCGTCTCCGAGAGCGCGCCCGTCGGTACCGTATCGGTCAGCGCCGGGCGGCCGTGCGTAAGGGTGCCAGTCTTGTCCAGTGCCACCGCGCGCAGCAGACGCCCTTGCTCCAGGTACAGGCCACCCTTGACGAGGATGCCACGCCGCGCGGCCGCAGCCAGGCCGCTGACGACCGTCACCGGTGTCGAGATCACCAGGGCGCAGGGACAAGCAATCACCAGCATCACCAGCGCCTTGTAGACCCATTCGAACCAAGGCGCCCCAAAGAACAGCGGCGGGATCACGGCAATGGCGATCGCCAGCGCAAAGACAGAGGGGGTATAGACGCTCGCGAAACGATCAACGAAACGCTGCGTCGGCGCGCGCTGGCCTTGGGCTTCCTGGACCGAGCGCGCGATACGGTCGAGCGTGGTCTCTCCCTTGCGCGAGTGCACTTCGAATTCCAATGTGCCGCGCTCATTGATCGTGCCCGCGAACACCGTGTCGCCGGGGTTCTTTTCCACGGGCATGCTTTCGCCGGTGATGGGCGCCTGGTTGATGGCTGATGCGCCCGACACCACGACCCCATCCAAGGCGATACGTTCGCCGGGACGAACGCGCACGACGGCTCCAAGCGGCACTGTCTCGGCCTTGACCTCTTGCCAGCGACCGTCGTCCTGGCGGACGAGTGCGGTTTCCGGCGCCAGGTCCATCAGCTTGCGAATCGCGTTGCGCGCCCGGTCCAGGCTTAGCGCTTCGATCATCTCCGCGATGGCGAACAGCCAGATCACCACGGCGGCTTCCGGCCACTGGCCGATCAAAGCGGCACCGATGACGGCAATCGTCATCAGGAGGTTCATGTTCAGTGACAGCGTGCGCAGCGCGATCCAGCCTTTCTTCAGGGTCTCGATACCGCCCAACGCAATGGCCGCCAGCGACGCGGCCACCACCGGCCATGCCGATTCACCCATCCCGGCGAATGTGAGGACTTCCGCGCCAACCGCCAGCACGCCGGCGGCCCCCATGCGCAGCCACTCCGCCTTCGAAATGCCGGTGCCAAAGTCCCTCGTGACTGCGGGGGCAGGCCGACTATGGTCGCGCAGCACCGGCTGCATGCCAAGTCGCTCAATGGCCGCTGTGATTGGCACCTCGTCCTTCAGCGAATGGCTGACGGTCAGGGTCCGGCTCATCAGGTTGAACTGCAGGCTGCTGACACCCGGCATGCCTTCCAACGCCTTGCGCAGCAGCGCCTCTTCGGTCGGGCAGTCCATCTTTTCGATCAAGTAGGTGGCTCGTCCCTTGGAACTTGCCCCTGCCTCGCGCTCGACCGTGGCATGCATGCCGATCTCGCGCAGTGCGCCGAGGACCGGTGCCGGATCGGGCAGGCGGTGTTGCACCTCCAGTCGGCGATTCATCAGGTCGAAGTCGAGGCGTTCGATGCCCTCCACCTTGCCTAGGCGCTTGCGGATCAAAGCTTCCTCGGTGGGGCAGTCCATGTTTGTGATCAGGAACTGCGTGGTATTGCCCGTGGCTGCAGGGACGAAGGAGACGGGGGGCGTGCCGCAGGGACCGCAGGCAGTCTCCGTTGTCGCTGCGCAATTCGCGCCCGGAGGAGTTGTGTCTTCGCCCAGCCTTGCCTGCATGCCGATCGATTGCAACGCCGTCAGCAGGGGTTCCACCGAGGACAAGGTGTGGACGACAGACAGCTGGCGTGCGGGTAGGTCGAACTCGAGCGACCGGACGCCGGCCAACGGCTCCAGCCGCGCGCGGATCGCCGCCTCTTCGGAGCGGCAATCCATGTTTGGAATCGTGAATGTGTCTTTTGACTCTTCTAACGCAGCGCTCTGGCTGCCGGCGCAGGATCCAGCGCACGCGGATCCGCAAGCGGCGTTGCCCGCGGCTTCGCCGTCGTCCTCCATCGATGCTTGCATGCCGATCTCATGGAGGGCCTCCAGCAACGGCCCCGGGTTCGGTAGCCCATGCCGGACGGTGAGGCGGCGCTGGGGAAGGTCGAACGAAAGGGACTCTACCGCTGGCAATTTGGCAAGCCGTGCACGGATTGCCGCTTCTTCGTTGCGGCAATCCATGTTGGGAATGCGGAAGACGGATGTCGCGCCGTTCAGGTCCTCCGCCTTCTTCCTTTCTTGAGTTGATCTCGCATCACTTTCGGCATGGGCTTGGTCGAGTTTCATCATTCGCCTCTTTCTGTATATGTCAGAATTTCACACCCTAAAGTAGATACAGAGTCAAGGGCTCTGCCTCCTGGTCGGAGGTTAAGTTGCCTCGGAACGGGCCTTTTCCTCATGTTCTGTCGCGTCAACCAGGATTTCACGACCTCCGTTAGCGGCGATCGCAGATACCACCAGACCCAGAACCAGGTCTGGCAGGTTGGAGCCCGACCACATCACGAGCGCTCCGGACAACACAATGGCCAGATTCACAATCGAGTCGTTGCTGGTGAATATGGCGGAAGCCTTGAAGTTGACGTCTTCCCCGCGGTGGCGTTTCAGTAAGCGCAAGCAAATAATGTTCAGCGCCGCATTGATCGCTGCCATGACCATCATCGCCGGCCCCAATGGCGCCTCGCCGCCAAAGAACCGGCGCAGGACTTCCACGCATAGCATCAGGGCCAGCCCAATCAAAAGCCACCCCGATAGCCGCGCTGCCCGCACCTTGATGGCTCGCGATCGGCCGACGGCGTACAGGCTGACGCCATACACCAACGCGTCGGCAAGGTTGTCCAGAGCCGCACCAAGCACCGCCGTGGACGCCGCCCAAAGGCCCACGCCCATACCTGCCAGACATTGGCTGACATTAATCAGTAGTACCAGCCACAGAATCCGGCGGTCGGCCGCCTGACTCGCGTCGAGGTCAAGGCGTTCTTTGTCGGGGAAGTGGTCGTTCATGCAACTCCTTTGTTAACCCGCCTGTTTCCACAGAAGATCTGAGTAATTTCACACCCCGTACCTGCTATAGAGTCAAGACGTCGCCCGCACACAGCATGTTTATTCAAGCTAGCTGTCTGTCGCTTGGAGAAACTGGAGGAAATTGAACTCTGGAGTCGCAATGACAGCGCGTTCTGTGGTGCGGTACGGCGCCTATCCGACCATCATGGCCCTGGTAATCACAGGGGTTTCGGTCGCCCCATCCCACGGCACGCCGCTGGCTTGGCTGGCGTTGTGGGCCGCCGCCGGGCTATTTCTTGTTGCTTGGCTGGAGCGCATTGTCCCGTTCGATGCACGGTGGCAAAAGCGGGATCTCGACTTTCCGGCGGATGTCGCCCATGCCGTTGTGAATTTGGCCGTGATGCACGGTGCCGTGCTGGGGTTCGTGGTGCTGCGGGAAGGAACGGGTTGGCCCAAGCTATGGTGGCCTGCGGAATGGCCATACTTGTTGCAGGTATTACTCGCAGGGGCGCCACTGGACCTGTCGCTGTATGCCGTCCATCGGCTCAGCCACCACTACGGCTTTCTGTGGCGGCTGCACAGCATTCATCATTCGTCGCGGCGGCTCTACTGGCTAAACGGGGAACGCCGCCACCCGCTGCATGCAGCCCTGATGGCGGGTCCGGGCTTACTGGTCCTGGGCATACTAGGCGCGCCGGCCGAGGTAGTGGCCGGCTGGTTCGCAATCCTGGCGGTCCATCTGGCATTCCAGCATGCCAACCTGGACTATAGCCTGGGGCCGGTGCGGTATATGTTAGGCGTGGCAGAACTCCATCGCTGGCACCATCGGGAGCGCTTCGCGGACGCGCAGGTCAATTTCGGGGAGTTCTGGCTGGTATGGGACCACCTCTTCGGTACCTTCTATCAACCGCAGGCGCCACTGGGCGCAATCGGCATCGAAGGCGACCCGGTGCCGCACCGCTACGGCGAGCAACTGATTTATCCGTTTGAACGACCGGATCCGCAAGTTCGTCTGGCCACCGAAGACGTCTCGCAGGGCCGCGATGCTGATGTCTAAAGCCGCTCTCGTTGGTGAAACCGGCTCGCAAGCTGCATCCAGCATGAATGCTCAGGTGGGATCTGACAGGACTATTTGCGCCGTCTTGAAGTTATGCGACGTCGCGTGGACGAACCTGATCTGTCATTCTCGAGGCCGCGCTTGATGCGCATCTGGCGACGAAAATGCCAGGCAAGCGAACCTGTAGCACACACCGTGAACGCCACGGCAAACACGATGACAACGATGACTTCACGTGGCAGGTCGAAGGGTGGGCGGCTCACTGTGGCCGAACGTTCATGGAAAGCGGTTTCGATCCCGACGACGCCATTCGGAGGTCTACCGAAGCGGCGTGACGGAGGATTTTGGCCATGGCAGGCGGCACACTGCCCCGATGCGAGCGGTGGTGCCGCCTGAGTTTTACTTGCGCTGCATGTCCACGACTGTCGGCTTGCCGTCGACCGTGTCGAATACGGCGGTAACCGCATCACCTTCCTTGAAGTCCTTCAACGAAGCGCGATCCTTGACCGGGAACGCCATGGTCATGGCGGACATGCCGAGATTTTCGATCGGGCCGTGCTTGAGGGTAACTTTCCCTGCCTTCGCATCGATCTTCTTTACCTCTGCCGCAACCGGGTGGGGGGCCTGCTTCGTTTCGGCTGACGGCTTCATGTCCATGCCCTTCATATCCATGCCGTCCATCGACCCTGCCGCGAACGCAGCCGGTGTGGCAGCGAGAGCAGCCATGATGGCAAGAGTTTTGACGTATTTCATTGTGATTCCTCCGGGAGTGAGGGGTGGGTGGAAAGTGAGACAGATTCGGCCTGCCGTCTGCGTATCAGCAAGTACACCGCCGGCACAACAAACAGGGAAAGCAATGGCGCGGTGACCATGCCGCCAACCATCGGAGCCGCAATGCGCTGCATGACCTCCGAGCCGGTGCCATGCGACCACATGATGGGAATCAGGCCGGCAAGAATGACAGCGACGGTCATGGCCTTGGGGCGGACCCGCAGCACTGCCCCTTCCTGAATGGCGTCCAGCAATGCGGACACGCTGGTTTCGCCTCGGCCCTCGCGTTCGCTCCAGGCTTGCTTCAGGTAGAGCAGCATGATGACGCCGAACTCGGCTGCCACGCCGGCAAGGGCGATAAAGCCGACAACCCCCGCTACCGAAAGGTTGTAGCCCAGCAAGTAAAGCAGCCAGAATCCGCCGATGAGCGCCAGCGGCAGCGTGCCCATGATCAGTAGCGCTTCATCGAGACGGCCGAACACCAGGTACAGCAACACGAAGATGATCAGCAGCGTGAACGGCACCACCACCTTCAGCTTCGCGGTGGCCCGCTCCAGATACTCGAACTGACCCGACCAACTGAGGGAATAGCCCGCTGGCATCGGGACCGCCTTGGCCACGGCGGCCTGCATGTCCTGGACGGCCGAACGCAGGTCACGTCCGCGAATATCGACGTACACCCAGCCCGACAGGCGGGCGTTTTCGCTGCGCAGCATCGGCGGTCCTTGCACCACCTGGAGGCGCGCCACGTCGGACAGCGTGATATGCTGGCCACGGTCGGTGACAATGGGCAGGCTGCGCAGTTGTTCCACCGAGTCGCGGTAGTCCCGTGGATAACGCACATTGATCGGAAAGCGCGCCAGCCCGTCGACCACTTCCCCGACGTTGTCGCCACCGATGGCCGAGGACACGATGCTCTGGACATCCTCGATGTTGAGCCCATATCGCCCGGCGGCCATCCGGTCTATGTCGACATCGACGTAGCGCCCGCCGGACAGGCGTTCGGCGAGTGCAGAGGTGACGCCCGGCACCGCCTTGACAGCATCCTCGATCCTCGTGGCCAGTCGGTCAATTTCCTTCAGGTCGGTGCCCGCCACCTTAATGCCGACCGGGCTCTTGATGCCGGTGGCGAGCATGTCGATGCGGTTGCGGATCGGCGGCACCCAGATATTGGACAGGCCGGGCACCTTCACCACGCGGTCGAGCTCCTCCACCAGCTTGTCCGTCGTCATGCCGGAACGCCACTGGTCGCGCGGCTTGAACTGGATGGTGGTTTCGAACATCTCGATGGGCGCCGGGTCGGTCGCCGTGTCGGCGCGGCCGGCCTTGCCAAACACGGTGGCTACCTCGGGAACGGTCTTGATTAGGCGGTCGGTCTGCTGCAGCAACTGCGCTGCCTTGCCGGTGGACAGCCCCGGGAGCGCCGACGGCATGTAGAGTAGGTCACCCTCATCGAGAGGCGGCATGAACTCGCCGCCAATTCGCATGATCGGCCAGGCGGTCGCGACGAGCAGAATTGCCGCGATCGCTACAGTGGTCTTCGGGTAGGTGAGCACCTTGGCCAACACTGGCTGATAGGCGCGAATCAGCCACCGACTGAGGGGATTGGACTGCTCCGTGGGGATCCTGCCACGGATCATGTAGCCCATCAGGACCGGCACCAGGGTGACGGAGAGGCCCGCCGCCGCGGCCATGGAGTAGGTCTTGGTAAAGGCCAGCGGCGAAAACAGTCGGCCCTCCTGCGCCTCCAGCGTGAACACCGGAATGAATGACAGCGTGATGATCAGCAGCGAGAAGAACAGCGCCGGTCCAACCTCAGCCGCCGACTCGCCGATCACGCTCCAGCGTTCATGGCCGGTGAGATCCAGGCCGGGCTTATCCGCATGCCAATGCTCGAGATGCTTGTGCGCGTTCTCGATCATGACGACCGCGGCATCGACCATGGCGCCGATGGCAATGGCGATGCCGCCCAGCGACATGATGTTGGCATTGACACCCTGGTATCGCATGACCAGAAACGCGGCCAGCACACCCAGCGGCAATGAAACGATGGCAACCAGCGCGGAGCGCAGGTGGAACAGGAAAACCAGGCAGACCACCGCGACGACGATAAACTCTTCGATCAGCTTGTGGGTCAGGTTTTCCACCGCCCGGTTGATCAGGGCGGAGCGATCGTACGTGGTGACGATCTGGACGCCTGCCGGCAGGCTCTTCTGCAGCGTGGCGAGTTTGGCTTTGACCGCTTCGATGGTTTCCAGCGCGTTCTTGCCCGAGCGCATCACGATGACACCGCCGGCGACCTCTCCCTGGCCGTCGAGCTCGGCGATGCCGCGCCGCATCTCGGGACCAAGCTGGACGGTGGCGACATCGCCCAGCCGCACCGGGATGCCGGCGTCGCTGGTCACCAGCGGGATCTGCCGGAAATCATCGAGCGTCTTCAGGTAGCCGCTGGCCCGGACCATGTACTCCGCCTCGCCCAATTCCAGCACCGAGCCGCCGGTTTCCTGGTTGGCGCCCTTGAGCGCCGTAAGCACCTTGCCCTGCGACAGGTTGTAGGCGCGTAGCCGGTCCGGCATCAGGACGACCTGGAACTGCTTCACCATGCCGCCGAGGGACGCGACCTCGGCAACATTGGGCAGCGATTTCAGCTCGAAGCGCAAGAACCAGTCCTGGAGCGCACGCAGTTGACTGAGGTCGTGCTGGCCGGTCTTGTCCACCAGCGTGTACTCGTAGATCCAGCCGACGCCGGTGGCGTCCGGCCCCAGCGCCGGCTTGGCGGCGCCGGGCAGGCGGGATTGCACCTGGTTCAGATATTCCAGCACGCGGGAGCGCGCCCAATACAGGTCGGTGCCGTCCTCGAATAGCACATAGACAAACGAGTCACCGAAGAACGAGTAGCCGCGTACGGTCTTGGCGCCCGGGACCGACAGCATGGTCGTGGTCAGTGGATAGGTGACCTGGTTCTCGACAATCTGTGGCGCCTGGCCGGGAAACGGCGTGCGGATGATCACTTGCACATCGGACAAGTCCGGCAACGCGTCGAGCGGCGTGCTGCGCACGGCCCACAGTCCCCAGGCGGTCAGCATGACCGTGACCAGCAGGACCAGGAAACGGTTGCGGATGGAAGCAAGAATGAGCCGGGCGATCATGGCTTGGCCCCCTGGGTGGTGCCGGCCGGCTCGACTGCGGACAGGATCGCCAGGCCATCCTTGTCCAGGTGGAAGCGGAACCGGATGCGGTCGCCGGTCTTGAGCCCCTTCGGCAGGCCGGCAGGCGGCGCGGCGAAATCCATGGTCATCGCGCCCCACTGTGCCGAGGGAATCGGCCCGTGCGAGATGGTCAGGCCTTCGCGCGTCACGGCCTCGATGCGCCCGACGCCCTCGTGCTCGGGCGCAGCCGCAGCCGGCGCGGAAGCCGCTGTCGTGGCGCTCATGCGTTCGGCCGTGCCACGCAAGCTGGCTTCCGAATCGATGAGGAACTGCCCGGAGGTGACCACTTTCTGCCCCGCTTTCAGCCCGTCCAGCACCTCGACCATGCCGGCGGCCTCGCGCCCGGTCTTGACTTCGGTTGCCACAAAGCCGGCCTTGCCCGCATCGACCATGACGATGCTGCGCTGGCCGGTGCGGATGACGGACTCCAGCGGAATCATCAGCAATTCCTTCTGATCACCGCTGTCAAACCGGACCGTCACGAACATCCCCGGCAACAGGTGCCTGCCCTTGTTGGGCAGGACAATGCGCACCTTGATGGTTCGCGTGGCCGGATTGACATCGGGCAGGACGGTATCGACCTTGCCAACGATTGACTCGGTTGCGCCGGTCGGCGACACCTTGACCGCCCGGCCCGGAGCGATGGCGTGGGCTTGTCCCTCCGGTACCTCGGCAATCACCCAGACCTGGCTCAGGTCGGCCAGGCGAAACAGGGTCATGCCAGGAGACACAGTCATGCCCTCCCGGACCGCAACCTCTGTCACAAGGCCGTCGACGGGGCTCACAATGCCAAGAGTAGGCTGGAGCTTGCCGGATGATTCGACGGTGCTGACCTGGCCGGGGGTCATGCCAGCCTGCAGCATGCGGGCCTTGGCCGCGCTGCGCAGGTCGGATTGGCCACCCGCGGCCATGCGGGACACGGCAAGATATTCCTCTTGCGCGGCCACCCAATCGGGCGAGTACAGCGTCACCAGTGCTTGGCCGCGCCGGACCGGGTCGAGGGTCGCTTTGACCGCTACGTGCTGGACGAAGGCATTCGTCCGCGCCTGGATCACCTGGACACTGCGCTCGTCAATGGCGACATTGCCAGGTGCCTCGAGCACGGCGCTCATCCGGCTCGCCTTGACCTCAGTCGTGCGGATGCCCAAATTCTGCGCGACACGGCTGTCGACCGTGACGCCGCTGCCTCCGCTGCCTCCGGCATCCCCATCCGCATAAACGGGCACGAGCTGCATGTCCATGAAAGGGGACTTGCCTGGCTTGTCGAAACGCTGGCCGGGTACCATCGGATCGTGCCAGTACAGGATCTTCTTGCCAGTGTTCGGATCGGTGTCGCCTGCTTTGAGCGCAGACGCCGCGCCTGGCGCGGCCGTCTGCGCAGATTGTGTGCCGCGCATGACGCCGAGGTGGTAGGCGCCATAGAGGGCGGCACCGATGACAACGACGCCGGCGACCGCGGCAATGACTGGTTTCTTCATTTGCGTTCCTTGGTGGCTGGCTCGGTCTGCGCGGTAGGCAGCGGGATCAGGAAGGTCAAGTCGGCCCACAGCTTTGCCGTCCTGGCCTCCAGCGTCAGCCGCTCCACCGCTGTGTCGATGGCGCGATGGTTGGCCTCGGCGACGGCAAGCAGCGATCCGGTATTGGCCCGGTATGCCGTGAGCGCTGCCTCCGCCTGCTGATTGGCGAGCGGTAAGGTCTTCTCGTCGTAGCGTTGGAGCCGCTCAAGGTTGCGCTGCAGCTCGGCAAGTTTGGCGCCTACCATGGCCTGGGTATTGCGCCGGATGATTTCGGACTTGGCACGCGCTTCATTGGCCTGTGCCAGCCGGGCAGCGACGTCGCGGTCTTGGCGATTGCCCCGGTCCCAGGGCACCGGGAAGCTGACGTTGATCGACCCCATGTTGGAGAAGGCTGGGCCGCGCTGGCTGTACATCAGCTCGACCGTCACATCTGGTGTCCTGGCCTCCGTTGCCACCTGGATCTCCGACTCGGCCAGGGCCACGTCGCGCCGTGCCGCCGCGATCTCGGGAACCGCGTCGAATTCGTCTTTCGCCAGTTGCTGAATGCTCTGGGGTACGTCGAGCGGCGGGCGCTGCGACAGTGTGCGGTTAGCCGCAGGCCCGACCCAGCGCTGCAGATTAAGCATGGCGGTGGCTACGGCGGCCCGGTTTTCGTCGAGGCGGTCATGCAGCTTCTGGACTTCCAGCTCCATCGCCAAGACATCCGCACGCGTGCCACGCCCGCTGCGATAGGCGGCGGTCGCCGCCTGGAGCGCCAGGTCCAGGGGATGGCCGTGATGGCCTAGCAGGACACCGGTCTGCTCGGCATACCACCGATCGAGCCAGGCACCGACGGCATTCCGTTGCACGTTGGCCAGTCCGACCGCGCGCTGCGCCTCGGCGGCAGTCGCCTCGGCTTCAAAGCGCGCCGCCTTGGCGCGGCGCTTGTCCGAGCGCGTGAATTCCTGCATCACGCTGATGGACCGCATGGTCATGAAATCCCGCGTGAGCGAGAACTGGTCCGGCCCGGTCACGGGGACGTTGTTGAGTCCAAGTTTGAGCACCGGGTCCGGCAATTGGCCGGCGGAAACCGCCATTTGCACGGCTGCCTCGACGGCGCCTCGCGAGGATTCGGCATCGCCGGCGTGAGTGGTCGCGAGCGCGACGGTCTCCTCGAGGGAAAGAGAAGGGGCAGATTGCGCAGCCGCGGCATGCGACACCGCCATGCTGAAGGCAGGCGCGCAAAGCAGCGCCAGCGTCAGGCGACGAGGAAAAAGCATAAAGCCTCCGTGAACGACGACAGCTACCCGAGTCTAGCTGGGCAGCACCGAATGGGCGTCGATCTGGAGGCTACGTTTGAAAACTGCAGTGAAGGATGTTCAGGGGCGGCGGGCCGCGCGCCTCGACCTCGGCGCGCAGCGCGATGCGAACCTCGGCCGTGACCACGCGCGTGGGTTCCACGACGCTCTTCAGCACTGGCAGGAAGGCCGGAAGCTGCGGTGAAACATGGTCCGCGCTCTTGGAATCTGCCTGGCAGTGCGCCAGGCAGAGCGCACTCTGGTCAGTGCCTTGGTCGCTACCGCCAGCCGCCATATCGGCACAGGATTCGGTCATTGCCGCCGTCGTGCCGCTGCCTTCCACCTGATAGCGGCTACCGGTACAGGCGTACGCGGCCGCTGCCAGTTGGACTGTCAGAAACACAACGAGAAGGAGGCCGGCGAACCAGGGATGCCGGCGGACCGAGTGACGCAAGAGTTCTTTGCGGTGGGCGTGATAGTCGCAAGGATACTGTCTTTTGCGGGTAATGCAACCGGACCTTTCGCCCCGGGTCTTCTCGCAACGTGGCCCAAGTTTCCGAAGGATCGTGTCCTTGACCTTCCCACCGGGGCAAGGTCTATCGTTGAGTCATCGAACCCTGGATGCCATCCACCCCGCAGCTTGCTCAAGTTGCGTGTCCGAGACAACAGGGATTGAAGGTAAGGAGCACATCATGAATATTGGACAAGCCGCCGGCGCATCCGGCGTCTCGGCCAAGATGATCCGCTACTACGAAAGCGTTGGTCTTGTGACTTCAGCCGCACGCAGCGCGGGGAACTACCGGGTGTATGGTCAAGCTGACATTCATACCCTGCGCTTCATTGGGCGAGCGCGGGCGATGGGCTTCTCGATGGCCCAGATCCGCGAGTTGCTCGGGTTGTGGCAAAACAAACGGCGCGCGAGTGCAACGGTAAAGGCGATTGCGGAACAGCGAATCCAGGAGCTGGACGCCCGCATTGCCTCACTGTCCAGCATGCGTGACACGCTCCTGTACTTGTCGCGACATTGCGAAGGCGATGACCGCCCCGAATGCCCGATCCTGGATGAGTTCAGCGGCGAACCGCCGAAACATCGAGCGGCAGTACGTGCAACCAGGCAGTGAGCGCGATGACCACGAGCGATCGACAACGGCAATCTCTCGACCCTGCCTCACATCACGCGATGGCAGCAGCGCGAGACGATGAGCACGTAGGGCACGGCAGCGGAAATGCGCCGAATCGACGAGACCATGATTCCACCAGTCACGGCGCTGCCGTCTGTGGGGCCAGTGCACGCGATCCTGTGTGTGGAATGACGGTCATGCGGGATGTGCCATACCAGGCAAGCTATGCCGGGGCACAATACTTCTTCTGCAGTGCCGGCTGCCAGAAGCGGTTCGAGGCCGAGCCGACGCGCTATGTCGAGACACCAAGCGTTTCGGCGCCCGATGAAGGCGAGACGGCGCCGGGCACGACCTATACGTGCCCGATGCACCCCGAAATCCGCGAGGACCATCCCGGGACGTGCCCAAAGTGCGGCATGGCACTCGAGCCGCTCATGCCAAGCCTCGACGACGACCAGAATCCCGAACTCGCGGCGTTTCGCCATCGCTTCTGGTGGACCTTGCCGCTGACGATCGCCGTCGTGTCGCTGGTGATGCTTGGGGACCGCCTCGGGGTGCTGGAGCCCGCGACGCAAAGCTGGGTGGAACTCGTCTTGTCCGCACCGGTGGTCCTCTGGGCAGGCTGGCCCATCTACGTCCGCTGCCTCCAGTCGTTCCGAAACCGCAGCCCGAACATGTGGACGCTGATCGGTCTGGGTACGGGTACGGCGTTCGTCTACAGCGTCGCCGCCACCGTTGCCCCAGAGCTGTTTCCCCGCGCCTTTCTCATGCACGGCCGGATCGCGGTCTACTTCGAAGCCGCGGCCGTCATCATTTCGCTGACGTTGCTCGGCCAGATCTTCGAGTTGCGGGCGCGCTCGCAGACCTCGGCAGCCATCAAGTCGCTGCTCGGCCTGGCCCCCAAGACGGCACGCCGCCTCAATCCGGACGGCAGCGAGGCCGATATTCCGCTCACGCACGTGCATGTCGGCGATCTCCTGAGGGTCCGGCCCGACGAAAAGGTGCCCACGGATGGCGTCGTGAACGAAGGGGCCAGCGCCATCGACGAATCGATGATCACCGGTGAGCCTCTGCCCGTCTCCAAGCGCGTCGGCGACCACGTGATCGGCGCCACCATCAACACCTCGGGCAGCCTGGTGATGCGCTCAGAAAAGGTCGGCGCCCAGACGGTGCTGTCGCAGATCGTGCAGATGGTGGCCCAGGCACAGCGCTCCAAGGCGCCGATGCAGCGGATGGCGGACCGGGTCGCCGGCGTGTTCGTGGTGGTGGTCGTAACCATCGCCTTGCTCACGTTCTTCGCCTGGGGCGTCTTCGGCCCCGAGCCGAGCTGGGTCTTTGGCCTGGTCAATGCGGTGGCTGTACTGATCATTGCCTGTCCCTGCGCGCTGGGATTGGCCACCCCATCCATCATGGTGGCCAGCGGGAATGGCGCGACCAAGGGCATTCTGTTCCGGGACGCGGCGGCCATCGAGCAATTCCGCAAGGTCGACACCCTGATCGTGGACAAGACCGGCACGCTGACAGAAGGCCGTCCGAGTTTTGAACGGGCCTATCGTGTCGATCCGTTCACGGAAACCGAGGTGCTTCGTTTGGCCGCGAGCCTCGACCAGGGCAGCGAACATCCGCTAGCCGCGACCCTCGTCACCGCCGCGCGTGAGCGCGGCCTGGCCCTGGCGAAGGCGGAGGATTTCGCCTCGGACACGGGCATGGGGGTACGCGGCCGCGTCGGTGGCCACCAGCTCGTGCTGGGCAACACCGCCCTGATGCAGCAGGAACAGGTCGACGTTGCACCACTGGCGTCTCAGGCGGATACCCTGCGGCAGCAAGGCGCCAGTGTCATGTATCTGGCGGCAGATCGAACATTGGCCGGTCTGCTTGCCGTCTCCGACCCCGTCAAGGCCAGCACGCCCGAGGCTCTGATGACGCTCAGGCAAGCCGGGGTCCGCGTGGTGATGGCGACAGGTGACGGCGCTGTCACGGCGAAGGCGGTAGCCGGTCGCCTGGGCATCGACGAGTTTCATGGCGAAGTGAAGCCGGCCGACAAGCTGGCGCTCGTCGAGAAGCTGCAAGGGGAAGGCCGCGTGGTTGCGATGGCGGGCGACGGCATCAACGACGCGCCGGCATTGGCAAAGGCCGATGTGGGCGTTGCGATGGGAACCGGCACAGATGTGGCGATGCACAGCGCCCAGATGACCCTCGTCAAGGGCGATCTGCGCGGTATCGCCCGAGCACGCGAACTCTCCGAGGCCACTATCGCCAACATGCGGCAGAACCTGGGCTTCGCCTTTATCTATAACGCGCTGGGTATCCCGCTGGCGGCGGGGTTGCTGTACCCGTTCACCGGCTGGTTGCTGTCGCCGATGATCGCGGCATTGGCCATGAGCCTGAGTTCCGTTTCAGTGATCTCCAATGCGCTACGACTCAGACGCCGCGTGGCGTAGCTATTGTCATGTGTGAATTCGACTCTACCAACCCGTGTCTCCTTGCCTTGCTGCCCAGATCGGGGGGCTAGACTAGGACAAATGCTGGCGTGATTCATGAAGCATAGCCGCAGCCCCTTCACTCGCTTGCTTGCGCTGCTGTTGTTGGCCTTGTGCGCTGACCATCAACAGGACGGTCGGCACTGGGCCGACAGCAACGGTCACGGGCCCGATCTCGGTGTCTTGCCGACTATGGCTGGGCTTGAACACGTTCTGCCGCCCACGCCATACACCTTCCGCATCTTCCACACGGCTGACAGCGCGAACAACTCGCCTGGTCCGGTCTATCTCGCAACGGCCCGCTTGCGCATCTGATCTATCCCTACGCGTGGCCCACTTCGGCCACGTGCTTGACTTTGGTGGCTCTACCCGAGCGTGGGTGCTCTGACCCGTTGCGGTTGAGCCAGACAAAACCGAATACTGGGGAAGATCATCATGCATTCCACTCTCAAGACTCTCGTTCTCATTTCACTCGCCGTCGCGACCGCGCAGGCGCTCGCGGGTCCCGACTGGGACGTCATCAATCGCGCGCGCACTGCAGCGCAACACCCTGCGGCGACCTCCAGTACATCAGCCTCTCAGGCATCGATGTTGGCGCGCTGCAATGCAATGATGAAACAAATGGATTCCCAGTCGACCGGCGGCGGCAGCCCGATGGGGCCTTCCGAGTCCAAGTGACTGAGGGTGCTTCGGCCGACCAGGCAAAGCATGCATCCGTGCAATCCGGCCTCTGGCATCCGCCCTGAGGGAGCCGGACTGACTGTCTGCCCGCCCACTTGTCTGGTACTGGATTGGCGCGTGGTCATTGAATCGCGATCGATAAGGAGATCGCCATGAATACGAAATCACTAGTAGCCGCAACCCTAGCCGTGGTGATGCTTGGCGCCAGCGGCTGGTCCGCAGCGGCCGGTGCAACCCGTGGCGCCGAAAGCGCCAAGACGGGTGCACAGGACAAGGGGCACGACATGATGATGGACCACATGATGGGCGGCGGCATGATGGGAAGCTGCCCGATGATGGGCCTGCCACCTGGCAACGAGAAGCTTTCGATGCAGATGCATGCGGACATGATGCAGGCGATGGGCGAGATCATGCGCAAGTACGCGGACAAGATCCAGACGCCACCGACGAAGTAAGGACGCTGTCCATGGAGTTGCCCCTGTAACTCAGGACACGCGGACACCGTTAGGTTGATGACACCGCATTACGCCTGAACTCGCGAGGCGAGCGGTATTTCAGGGCTTTGTGCGGGTGGCGCTCATTGTAGTGTTCAAACGCGATTGCCAGACGCGAGAGCGCTGTTGGTGCGTCAGACTTGTCCATATAGGCGACGTAATTGTGCTTCATGGTCTTCACGAACGATTCCGCCATGCCATTGCTCTGCGGCGAACGGACCGGTGTGGTCAGCGGCTCAAGACCCAGTTCGCGAGCGAAGCTGCGCGTGCGGTGGTCGATGTAGGCCGAGCCGTTGTCCGTCAGCCATTCAATGGGCTGCGCGGCCTGCGTGGTGCCGAAGCGCTGTTCGACGGCGGCCAGCATCACGTCGCGCACCACATCACCGCTATGCCCGCCGGTCGTTGCTGCCCAGCTAATCGCCTCGCGGTCGCAGCAGTCCAGCGCAAACGTCACGCGCAGCGGCGTACCATCGTCGCACCGGAACTCGAAGCCATCGGAGCACCAGCGGGTGTTGCTGCGGTCCACCGCAACGCGACCGTCATGTCGCCGCTTATCTCGCCGCACGCCAGGGCGGCGCAGCAGCAACTGATGCTCCCGCATGACCCGATACACGCGCTTGACGTTGATGCACGGCGCACCGCTCTGCTCCCGACTGCGGCGCAGCAGCGCCCAGACACGGCGGTAGCCGTAGGTGGGAAGGTGCGCCACATGGGCCTGAATCTCCTCGACCAGCCCGGCATCGTTGGTCACGCGGGCACGGCGACCATCGCGCCAGTCGGACGAGCGAGCTCGCTTCACCGCCACGGCAGAGCGCGCCACGCCGAGAACTTCGCAGACCGTCTTCATCGGTCGTCCCCCGGCAGCAAGGGCGAGCGCGCAATCAGGTTTTTTGAACGGCCCCATTCCACGGCTTCTTTCAGGATTTCGACCTCCAGCGTCTTCTTCCCGAGTAGCCGTTGCAGTTCCTTGATTTCCTTGATGGCGGCGGCCAGCTCAGATGCCGGCACAACGGTTTCGCCTGCCTTCACCGCCGCCAGACTGCCTTCCTGGTATTGCTTGCGCCAGCCAAACACTTGGTTGGCGTTGACGCCGTGCCGACGTGCAACGGCCGACACCGATGCTCCCGGCTCCAATGTTTCCTGCACGATGGCGATTTTTTCTTGCGCCGTGCGCCGCCGACGGCGCTCCGGCTCGGTCAGAATTTCGATGCTTTCCACGTAATGACTAGGCTTACTGATAGGCACAAGACTATCCCTTATTTTAAGAGAGTCCTCGTGTCCTCAGATACGTGGGGCCGCTCCACCTATCGCCCGGACGTCGGCGCGGCGGACTTGGGGGATGACTGGCCTGGTGGCTTTTTTTGCCCTTGCCATGGTTCCAAGTTTGACCTGGCCGGCCGCGTGTTCCGCAACGTCCCAGCGCCGCTCAATCTGGAGATCCCACCGCACGCGTATCAAGGCGAAACCCGTCTGGTGATCGGCCAGGATCGCAATGGAACCGGATGATGACTTACCCCGACAGTGCACTGCTGATCGTCCAACCCTGCGTTGTCAAGGAGGCGCCCATGAGTACCATATGTGTTATTGCCATCGTGCCCTCTGAGCTTTTGGAGAAGCTGGAGAAGCGCCTCGCAACCGTCCACGCGCCCGGATTGACCGCAACGAAAGTCAAGGGGTACGGCGAGTATCGGAATTTCTTCTCGAGCGATCTGACCACCCGTGCACACCAAGATCGAGATCTTCGCGGAGGAAAGCGACGTCGAGGCCATCACCAAAGCGATCATCGAGGTAGGACAATCCACCGTGCCAGGCGCCGGGATTGTGGCGGTAATCGCCGTCGAGAGGTTCTTGCATCTACACGTTCCCCCGGGAGCGTCAGTGGATACAGCCGAATGACCCGAATCGGCTGGTGCGTTGGGTGCCGGCGGGGATGAGCGCCCATGAATGCGGCGAGGCACAGATCGGCCGCAGGGCCAGATAACGATGCCCGTTGAACGGAGTTGCGGCGGCACGTGGCACCGGTCGGAATGCAAGTGGCACGAGCCGCGGCATTGCGTGGCCGGTAATTCAGTTCCAGAGGTGGGCTATGCAAACTGGCATGGCAGTGGCGCGTACGGGCGACACCGGGCGAGTATGGCGCTTGGCTCCGGGGCAATTCCTCCTGGGGCTGCTCCTCGTCACGTGGCTCTGTATCGCGGGCGCCGCTGGCGTTTCCCGCGCCGTGGGCGAGGAAGATCTTCTGCCGCCTGAGCGGGCCTTGCGCTTTGCGGCCCGGCAACTCGACGAACACGCCATCGAGGTGCACTTCGACATCGCGGACGGCTATCACCTCTACCGTGAGCGATTCGCCTTTGCTGCCCGGCCGGCAGGGGTGAAGCTCGGTACACCTGTGCTTCCACCAGGGCAGGTTAAGTACGACGAGGCGTTTGGCAAGGAGATGGAGATCTACCATGGTGGCGTCAAGATTCGCGTGCCAGTGGAGGTCACTCCTGCGGATGGCGAATGGACGCTGGTCGTGACATCGCAAGGCTGCGCCGACAAGGGAATCTGTTATCCACCGATGGAGAGCGTATACAAGGTGGGCGGCAGCCCGCTCGGCGGGCCTATTTGATAAGCGCGAGGGTGGCACGCCAATGGCGATGCTTGTGCCACCGACTGCAGTAACCTCTCCCGGAGCGGGCGAATACCAGGGCGGGCATGCGATACCGGAGATCGTGCCACATGGCGATGACGGCGACCGCATCATTCGCGCGCTGACCAGCCACCAGCTTGGGGCAATCGCGCTGCTCTTCCTCGGCTTCGGCCTGCTGCTGACGGTCACGTCGAGCGTGCTGCCGATGGTGCCGATCCTTTGGTCCATCGTCGTGGGCGAGCACGTGACACGCAGCCGTGCGCTGATCATCTCGCTAGACTACGTGCTCGGCTCGGCGGTAGCCTATGCCGGCGTCGGCATGGCCACCGGGTGGCTCGGTGAGAGGGTCTTGACAGGGCTGCTGACGCCCTGGGCGCTCGGGGCCTTCGCCACGTTGCTCGTGGCCCTGGCGCTATCGATGTTCGGGCTCCGCGCGCTGCTGCGGCAGCCCCGATCGACGACATCCGCACAGCAGCTGGATCGTCGGGCTGCCGCAGCACTGGGGGCGATGTCCGCGTTGGCCGTCGCGCGCATCATGCCGGCGCCGCTATCGAGCACGCTCGCCTATCTCGCACGAACCGGTGATGCCATGACCGGAGGCGGTGCGTTATTCGCATTGGCGATCGGCATGGGGTTGTCGCTGGTGCTGGCCGGCGTCGCCGCCGGCAATCTCCCGCCGCGCGCCGGGCACTGGCTGGAGGTGACCAAGCGTTGCCTTGGCTTTCTGCTGCTGGGCGAGGCGAACTTGGGTGATCACCCCGCTATTGCCACCCTGGGCCGTGATGGCAACGTGGGCCGCTCTGCTGCTGATCGCCGCAGTTTTCCTGGGCGCCTTCGATTCGCTTGGCCCCAAACCGCATGGCGTGGCCCGGCTGGGCAAGGGCCTGGGCCTGATCGCCGCGCTGGCGGGAACCATCCTGTTGGTCGGGCTGGCGTCGGGCGGGCGGGATCTGCTGCAGCCTCTGTCGCACCTGCGCACTCGCCAGTCGTCGCCAGCCACCGCCGCCGACCACGCGGTGGTGCACTTCGCGCGGATCCGCTCGGTGGCCGAGCTCGACGCACGTCTGGCGCAGGCCGTTGCGGCCCGCAAGCCGGTACTGCTCGATTTCTATGCCGACTGGTGTGTCAGCTGTAAGGAGATGGAGACGACTTTCAGCGATCCCGGAGTTCAGACGCAGTTGGCCGGGGTTGTCGTACTTCGAGCTGATGTGACACAAAACAACGCCGACGACAAGGCGTTGCTAAAGCGCTTCGGCCTATTCGGGCCGCCCGGCATCATCTTGTTCGGCGCCGATGGGCGAGAGAGCCCGGTGCGGGTCATCGGCTATCAATCCGCATCGCGTTTCCTTGATAGCCTCGAGCGCGCCTTCGGTAAGGAAGGCAGGCCCTAAGGATGACATCACCGACTCCAACCCGCGAGGATAACGGCACAATCCGAAAAAAAATGGGCTATGCAGTGCGCCACTGCGATGGTGAGTCCGGCGTGCTCGTCGCACTCGGCAGCAGCCGATGGGCGTAACGTGCAATCGGAAAATCGAAAGTACCACGCAAATTGATGCCTTCCAGACGAGTCGGCGCAATCTGGCGCAAATCCTCGGCACGCATGGATTCGCCGCCGATGGCCTCAATCGCGTCCAGCGCGCGCTGCATGTGCAGCGTGTTCCAGGCCATCACGGCATTGGACAACAAGGTCAGAGCCGACGACACCGCCGCCAGCGACGCATCGTGCCGGGTCAATTCCAACGGAATCTTGCCATAGTGGATGGCCCGCTGCACCGTGTGGACCGCCTCGCCGCGGTTCAAGGCATGCTGCATCTCATGGCGGAACGCGGGATTGGTGAAATAGTCGATGAGGAAGATCGTGCGAAACAGCCGCCCGAGATGCACGCCAGCCTCATAGATGGGTTGACCTTTCGCCGCTGCACCGAAACGCATCAGGGCCTGCACTGCCGTACATTGCCCCGCTTTGCACCGATGCCGCGATCCGGACCAGTTCGTCCCAGGCACGTTCGATCAAGACCAGCCGGACATCCGCGTCCGCCACCGCAGCCAATTCCGCCGGTATCTCGTGATCCCTGGGCACATGCAGGCGGCGATCGCGCAGGTGGGCAAGCCGCGGGCAGAGATCGAAGCCAAGTAGCCGGGACAGGCTCATGGCGAAATCGGTGTAGCCATGGGTATCGACCGCTAGTTGTGCCACGTCTTCCGATCCGCTCTGGCGGATGACGCCCTCAATGGCGACACCGGCCTGCCGCTCGTTCAGTAGGATCGGCTGGTCATAGAAGATGCCCCAGCGGTCCCGGACATGCGTGTACATACCGATCGATGCCGTGCGCCGGCGCGGATCAGCCCGTGCCCGCCAGACTGTGCGCGTGGTCTCCAGCGACATCATGTCCGACGACGCCAGATCGGCGCGCCCCCAGTGCTGGGCGATCGGGTGCTGATGCATGAAGATCAGGACGGCATCGGCGGCCTGGCGCAGTTTGCGCTCGTCCGCGATGCGATGCATCATTTGCCGGATCGCGCTGGGCGACAACTCCGGCACCATCCGTGCGAGGTCCGCCGCCGACATTGAGGTGCCGTGCGCCAGCACTGCAGCGTAGATCATCAGCAGCTCGCTGCGCGAATGCGGTTCCCGACCCAGCAGGAGCCAGCTGAAGTGGGTGCTGCTGTCAATCTCCAGCAGGATTTCGGGCAATTGTCCACCGGGGTGCCGCTCGAACAGCGCGCGTCGCAGCGCCTCCACAGAGGCTTCCGGTTTCTTTGCCGTGAGCGGATCGATATGGATGGCGCTATCAATGTTCAGCTCCCCACGCTGGACTGCATCGCGCAACCTGGCGAGCCCCGCGTCCAGGTGCGCCACCACAGGATCGAGGAACGCCTTGGCGTCCTGCGGCAGCTTGAGATGACCGTAGAAATGGTTACGCCGGGCTTGCCAATCCTCTTTGGAGATGAGTAGGGCCGCCTGACTGCGGAAGGCGAAGCTGTGGTCCAGGAAGACCGAGCCATTGCGCAGCGCCACCCGCAGGGCAAACAGCGTCCCCCACTCGAAGGCGGCCAGGGCCCGCTTGCGATCCAAGCCCTCTAGTGCTGGCTGCCAGGCGCGTCCCAATCGAACCATCACCCGATCAGGGAGCCAGTCGGCCCTGCGCGCATAGAGCTTGCGCAGTACCTCCATTGCCTCGATCACCGGGTGGGCCGACTGTGCCGCAAATGGCAGATGAACCAGTCTGCCCAGCAAGGCACGGGATAGCCTGTGTCGCGACAGGAGTTGCGCGCGGATGAGGCTGGCACGGCTCGCTAGATGCTGACCAGCTGCCTCGTCAGCCAGATTGCTCAGTTGCTGACAGAGGGCATCCCTTGTCTGCGTCTCGTCTGCGACCAGCGCTTTGACGGCGGCAGCGAATTCCCCCAACTTGGTACCTGGGTCCGGTCGGCCCGCGTCAATTAGGCGTCCGGCATCGTTGACGCATTTGCGAATCCAGTGCCGCAGCATGGACGACAATTGATCCGTGGCCGCGCATAAGGCATAGCGTAAAAAGCAAGCCGATTCCAGGCGGCGGGACTGTTGCGCGACCCGCTTGCTGACCGACGCCGGGCGGTTGGCACAGCGCCGCGCATAGTGCCGCACCACCGCCTCATTGCAGGCTGCCGGCCAACCGCTGTGGATGCCCAGCTTGTACAGGCGGTCGATCTTGTCGAACAACTCGCCCATCTGATGGGTCGAATTGCGTAGCGGGACAGCCCACAGCCATTGTTGTAGGCTCGGCCGGTCGTTTTCTGGCCGCGGTAGCAGGGCACCCCACGCATCGAGGGAAACCTCGCCGTAGGCCTGCACCAGCGCGTCAGCCAGGGCCGACTCGAATGCCTCTCCGGCCTGGCTGATCAGCCGCTTCAGCGCTCGGTCATGCGGAATCAGGATGCGATGCTCGTAGAGCCAGCGCTTCAACTCGTGCAGCAGGTCACTGCGGCTCGGTTGCCCTGCCAGCCGCTCCTTGAGCCAGCGCGTCACGTAACGTCGCTGATGCTCTGCCATCGGGCTGAACCCCAGGGCTTGGTAGGCCAGCATCTGATGGTCCACCAAGGTATCGGTGCGCCCGTCATACAGCGCGCTCAGCGTGCCCATGTCCGGCGGCGTGATGCCGAGTTGCGCGCCCACAAAGGCCCAGAGGAATTTTGGCACCTGCTTGTAGGCATCGAGGGTGCGCCCCGTCATGCGGACAAAGCCAATGTGAACGGCACAGGCCAAGCGGTACAAATGGCTGCGCCGCGCATGGATCAGGGCCCGCTCTTTGGCGGAGAAGGTGAAGAACGTGGTAAGCTCAAACTCGCTGAGTTCGCGCGGAATCTGCCGCATGCCCAGATACGCCAGTTGCCAGTGATCCATCGCGCTCTCCCAAGCGTAAGACGGACCGCTGAGGTTATCGGCAATGAGACCGGGACGCAACGTTTCGACACAATAAGTGCGCTATGAGGCAATCGCGCCCAACTGGCGACAGTAGACAGCAACTTATTGATTTACTGGGGTATTTTCCCGGACGCCGCCCGGAAACCCGCGTGAATGCTAAGGGTGGCTACCCCGGTAAATTGCACCGAAATCAAGGGGACGCCGATCACCGCCGTCATGCCGAGCAGGACCATCCCCACGGCGCGGGTCGCTAGTCCCAGCAACAGCAGAGCTGGGGCGGTCAGCTCGATTGACACCGCCAGGTAGGCCGCAGACTTCGAGGGCACCAGCGGCACCCGGTAGTCCCCGCGGAACAGTTCGAGGGCGGTATTCCAGTTGGCCAGCTTGGCCATCGCCGAGTTCCAGACGGTTGGCTTTTTCTCAACCCGCACAGCAAGACAGTTGCGTGACGTCCTTGGCAAAGGTCTGCGCCGCGAGCTTCAGCCCCTCGACCATCGTCAGGTATGGGAACAAGTGGTCGGCCAGCTCTTGCACGGTCATCCGCGCCCGGATCGCCAGCGCCGCCGTCTGGATCAGCTCACCCGCTTCAGGCGCCACCGCCTGCACGCCGATCAGGCGGTCCGATCCTGCCTCGGCAACCAGCTTGATGAAGCCGCGCGTGTCGAAGTTGGCCAACGCGCGCGGCACATTGTCGAGCGTGAGCAGGCGGCTATCGGTCTCGATGCCGTCGTGGTGCGCTTCCGCCTCGCTGTAGCCCACGGTGGCGACCTGCGGGTCGGTGAACACGACCGCCGGCACGGCGCTCAGATCAAGCGCGGCATCGCCTCCGGTCATATTAATCGCCGCGCGGGTGCCGGCCGCCGCGGCCACGTAAACGAACTGCGGCTGGTCGGTGCAGTCGCCGGCGGCGTAGATGTGTTGCGCGGTGGTTCGCATGCCGTTGTCGATGACGATGGCGCCCTGCGCGTTGACCGTCACCCCCGCCGCCTCCAGTGCCAGCTCACGCGTGTTCGGCGCGCGGCCGGTGGCGATCAGCAACTGGTCGGCGCGGATTTCGCCGTGCCCGGTAGTGAGCACGAATTCGCCGTTCGCGTAGGCCACTTGGCTGGCCTGCGTGTGTTCCAGCACCGTGATGTCCTCGACACGGAAGGCGGCCGTGACGGCCTCGCCGATGGCCGGATCCTCGCGGAAGAACAGCGTGCTGCGGGCCAGGATCGTGACCTGACTGCCGAGCCGGGCGAAGGCCTGCGCCAGCTCCACGGCCACCACCGACGAGCCGATCACGGCCAGCCGCTTAGGAAGGATGTTGCTGGCCAGCGCCTCGTTCGAGGTCCAGTACGGGGTGTCCTTCAGACCGGGGATCGGCGGCACAGCCGGACTGGCACCAGTAGCGATCAGGCAGCGGTCAAACGCCACCTCGCGCTCGCCGCCTTCGGCCAGGCGCACGCTCAAGGTGTGTCCGTTCTGGAAGCAGGCCTCGCCGCGCAGCACCGTGATGGCCGGCGTGCTCGCGAGGATGCCCTCGTACTTGGCGTGGCGCAGCTCATCGACACGCCCCTGCTGCTGGGCGAGCAGGCGCTCGCGCAGGATCGCCGGTGGCGTGGCCTGGATGCCCCCGTCGAACGGGCTTGCGCGGCGTAGATGGGCAATGTGGGCCGCGCGGATCATGATCTTGGACGGCACACAGCCAACGTTGACGCAGGTGCCGCCGATGGTGCCGCGCTCGATCAGGGTCACCTCGGCGCCTTGCTCGACGGCCTTGAGGGCCGCCGCCATCGCGGCGCCGCCGCTGCCGATGACGGCGATGCGAAGCCCGCAGCCTTCGCCTGCGGATTTCTCACCGCGGCCCAGCCAGCCGAACGCCTTGTCGAGCAGGCTGCCGCGCTTTTCCGCCGGCGGGGCCTCGGCGAGCATGGCCCGGTAGCCGAGTCCGGCCACGGCGCCAGTCAGCGCATCTGGCGACGTGCCGGGTTCGGCGGCGATTTGCGCCGTCCCCTTCGGGTAGGACACGACCGCAGACCGCACGCCCGGCACCTTCTCCAAGGCATCCTTGACGTGGACGGCGCACGAGTCGCAGGTCATTCCAGTAATCTTCAAGTGGGTCATACCACAGTTCCAATGTTCACTTCGGCAGCGGCCAATGCGGTCAGCCGCGCTTGACCGGGGGTTCACAGGCGTTCGGTGCCCCGCAGCGCTTTGCCGGCGAGATGAAGTCCCAGATCGATACGCCGACCATGAAACTCAGGCCGACATAGAGCAGCGCCTCGCTGCGCCGGCCAACCGTCAAATACACCGCCGTCAGTACCAGGAGTGGGCCGATCACGCCGAGTGCGGTCCGTTGCCACTGCCGATGGCTAAACCAGGCAGTCGCATTGGCGAGTAGCGCGATACCAGCGAACACCCGCAGCAGAACGCTAATGAACAGCCCTTCGTACTGGCTCAGGAAGCCTAGGCCAATAGCCGCGCCCAAGCCGGCGATGGCGGGAAAGCAACTCGCGCAACCCATCGCCGAGACGATACCGCCGAGCGCCCCTGCCTTGTTGGTCACGCGCGTGATCCGTCCCATGCGGTCACTCCCATGTTCGATCCGGGGCTTACCGCTTGACGCTGGACGGATAGCCCGCGTCCTCGGTCGCCTTGGTCAGTTTCTGCACGCTGGTCTTGGCATCGTCGAAGGTGACGACGGCCTGGCGCTTCTCGAAGCTCACTTCGGTCTTGGTCACGCCGTCGACCTTGGAGAGCGCCTTTTTGACCGTGATCGGGCAGGTTTCGCAAGTCATGCCCGGCACGGACAGCGTGACGGCTTGCATGGCGGCCCACGCCGGAGCAACGGCGGCGAGAGCGAGGGCGGCAAACAGCTTCTTCATGGCGAACTCCTGATCAGTAGAACCATGGCATCACGTAGGGAAAGCCGAGCGCAACCAGAACCAGCAGGGCGACGACCCAGAAAATGAGCTTGTAGGTGGCGCGTACCCGCGGGATAGCGCAGGCCTCGCCCGGCTTGCAGACTTGCGCCGGGCGTAAAACGCGCCGCCAGGCGACGAACAGAGCCAGCACTGCGGTGCCGAGAAACAGCGGCCGATATGGCTCCAGCGCCGTTAAATTCCCGATCCAGGCCCCGCTGAAACCGAGCGCGATCAGGAGCAGCGGCCCCAAGCAGCAGGTGGAGGCGAGGATTGCGGCGATGCCACCGGCAAAGAGCGCACGGCGCCCGGCTTGCAGTCGTGACATGCGTTTTTCCTTTCTTAGTAGGTAGGGATAGCGTAACCTTACTTCCGTACTTATGTACGGAGTCAAGCGATATGCGGAGCGGATTGGAGAGCCTGACCATCGGCGCCTTCGCCAAGGCGGCTGGTGTCAACGTGGAAACGATCCGGTTCTACCAGCGCAAGGGGCTGCTGCCAGAGCCAGATAAGCCCGCCGGCGGGATTCGTCGCTATGGCGAAACGGATGTGGTCCGGGTGCGCTTCATGAAATCGGCGCAGCGGCTGGGATTCAGTCTGGAAGAAATCGGTGAACTGCTTCGCCTGGAGGACGGCACCCATTGCGAGGAAGCGAGCAGCCTAGCCGAGCGCAAGCTCAATGACGTGCGCGCAAAGCTGGCCGACCTGAGACGCATGGAGGCCGTGCTGTCCGAACTGGTGGGCGCCTGTCATGCCAGCCAGGGTAACGTATCCTGCCCGCTGATCGCAGCGCTGCAAGCGGGATAAGTGCGCCAAAGGACGTAGTGGACGCGGGCTACGCTGCCCCAGTTCGTTCCGGCTTCTTTTGTACGGCTTCGGCGCAGCCAGCCTCATATGCCCCGTATCGAGGGGCAAGCGACCTAGTCGAGTCAGACATCGTCGGGGGGACAAAGCGGCACCAGCGGGCGCAGCGCTTGCAAGGCGCGCTTGTGCTGTAAGATCCAGTCGTACATTCCTCTACGACGCCCTCGGCTTGGCCAACGAGGGGCGGCCCAGTGGTTGGATACGACAATGTGGCGCCGTGTAAGTGCCATGCCGGTGTTGGCCCTGCCCGAGAACGGTCGTGAAGTCGTAACGCCGGTGAATTGCGGGTTCAGGCAGCGCTAGGCCAACGCACCTCCGGAAGCGATCGCAGCGGGCGGAATTTTCCATCTTGGAGCTTTTGGCTCTGACGCCACACGTAGTCGCCGGTCAGGTTGATGTGTTCCCAGCCGAGCGGCGACAGGTACGAAAACAGGGACGGATCGATGGGCATGCCGCGCTCCACCAGCGCCTGCACGGCACGTTCAAGGTAGACCGTGTTCCACAGGACGATGGCCGCGGTGACCAGGTTCAGTCCGCTGGCACGGTAGCGCTGCTGTTCGAAGTTGCGATCGCGGATCTCGCCAAGCCGGTAGAAGAACACGGACCGTGCCAAGGCGTTGCGCGCTTCCCCCTTGTTGAGCCCCGCATGGGAGCGCCGACGCAGTTCCAGGTCCTGCAGCCAGTCCAAGGTGAATATCGTCCGCTCGATGCGGCCGAGCTCGCGGAGGGCGACCGCCAGTCCGTTCTGTCGCGGGTAGCTGCCGAGCTTGCGCAGCATCAGCGAGGCGGTGACCGTGCCCTGCCGGATCGACGTCGCGAGGCGCAGCACCTCGTCCCAGTGCGTGCGAATCAGTCTCTCTTTGTACGCGCCGCCGATCATAGGGGCCAATGCCGGATAGTCGTCAGGATTGCCGGGGATGTACAGCCTTGAGTCCGCGAGGTCGCGAATGCGCGGGGAGAACCGGAACCCGAGCAGATGCATCAGGGCGAAGACGTGGTCCGTGAAGCCGTTGGTGTCCGTGTAGTGCTCCTGGACCCGCAGGTCCGACTCGTGGTACAGCAGGCCGTCGAGCACATAGGTGGAGTCACGGACGCCGACGTTCACCAGCTTGGAGTGATACGGCGCGTACTGATCCGAGATGTGCGTGTAGATCATCCGGCCGGGCTCCGAGCCATACTTTGGGTTGACGTGGCCGGTGCTTTCGGCACGGCCGCCCGCCTTGAATCGCTGGCCATCCGACGATGAGGTGCTGCCATCGCCCCAATGGGCAGCGAACGCATGGGCGGACTGCGCGTTGACCAGATCCGCCAGGCCCTGAGCATAGGTCTCGTCCCGAATATGCCAGGCCTGCAGCCAGGAGAGCTTGGCGTAACTGGTGCCCGGGCAGGATTCCGCCATCTTCGTTAGCCCGAGGTTAATGGCGTCGGCAAGAATGGTCGTGAGCAGCAGCGTCTTGTCGGCGGCAGGCTCACTGGTCTTCAGGTGCGTGAAATGCCGGGTAAAGCCGGTCCAGCCGTCGACTTCCATCAGCAGTTCCGTAATCTTGACGCGCGGCAGCATGAGCGCGGTCTGATCGATCAGGGTCTGCGCTTCCATCGGGACGGCCGCATCGAGCGGCGAGATCTTCAGGCCCGACTGAGTGATGATCGCGTCCGGCAGCTTGTTGGCGGCGGCCAACCGGTTGGCGGTGGCCAGCTTCAGTTCAAGCAGCCCGCGCCGCTCGCTCAAGTAGCGCTCGCAATCGGTGGCGATGGGCAGGGGCAGCAAGCGGCTCTGTCTGAGTGCGACGAATTTCTCGGCGGGCAGCAGGTACTCATCGAAATCCTTGAACTGGCGCGAGCCCTGGACCCAGATGTCGCCGGAGCGCAGGCGGTTTCTGAGTTCGGACAGCGCGCACAGCTCATAGTAGCGACGATCGATGCCGTTCTTGGTGCGTACCAGTGGCTCCCAGCGCTTCTTGATGAAGGAGGTCGGCGCGTCGGCCGGGACTTTGCGCACATCGTTGACGTTCATCGTCCGGATCGTATCGATGGCAGCCAGACTGCCGCCGTGCGGCCTGATCAAATATTGCGGCGCCATCAACATTGCGTGGCGCTGGTGCCGACTCTACTAGATTAAAGCGTATCGCCCGTAGGGCGGTGAGCGCTGCGAGTTGTACTTCCAGCAAGTTTTGCGCCCGGCCGTCCTTCGCTGCTGCTGGCCGACTGCGCACAAGTCGGCGACGTTGCAAGGCGGCGTTTGCCTGAAGCGACGCAATCAGGATGTCAAGGCGGGAGAGGTTAATGATGGCTAGATGATTGTTAGGCATGATGCATGAAGGCGAGGTCCGATAACAAAGGCACGCTGGCCGACGGTCAAACTGGCGGCGACTCCGCCGCCAGTTCGCCGCATTCCGCTACCGAATGAGCCGACCCAGCTACCATAGTGCTCCCGGCTGCGCCAGCCGCGCGGCAGGCTCAATCCGATCAACGCAAGCCCTGCGACGGCCCCAAATGCCGCCGCCGCGGAATTTCCGCCGCTGAGCACCCACGGTGCGATGACCAACCAAGCGCCAAAGCCGACATTGATCCAGCGCAGTAACCTTGCTACCTCTGCGAGCGCGGCCACAGCGACAACAATTACGAGCGCACCGATCAAATGATCGCTGTCCGCTAACGGCGGAATGGTGCCAAACAACAGGCGCGTGAACATCAGCGCGATGCCAACTCCGACACACGCAACCAGTGTCCAGGGCCATTGCACACCACGCAACGCCGACGCCATCGCGTCGGACAATGCGCTATCGAAACCGGGACGCCGGTCGCGCTGGCTTCCTGGCGAGGCGCCGCCCACGAAGAAGAGGCGAAGTACCGGCTCGCCGCGCCGATGCGCTTGTCCCAGAAACTGACCCATTGCAACCAGTTCATCCAACGTATAAGGGATCATCAGCGTCATTGCGCCCGCAGCGATCAGGCACAACGTGCACCAGGTCCCGATCACGATTGGCTGGATAATGATGAAATAGATGCTCACCACGCCAAGGGGCACGACGACGATCCCAAATGCCGCCACCATCCAAGGCATGGTGCGCCAACGCTGGCGCCCACCCATCGCGCCCATCAACACCTCCAGCAGATAACTGACCGCGCCAAGGCCACCGTCCGGAATCGGCCAGGACCGGGACACGGCGGAGGTAATAATGGTTTCCGTCCCGTTTTTTTGCGCGTCAGGAGAAAAGAACGGCTCCCAAACCGCCGCCGCATGGCCGAGTTGATACGCCGTGAGCTGGCGTGCGATCAGGAACCCGAACAGGGCCAGCCCGATAATGGGCAGCCGCTGCAAATAGGTGGACGGCGAGTACGTCCACCCGACCGGCAGATCGGACTGGTCCTTCATCGACGCCATGCTCATGCCTGGCATCATGGGTACGAGGATGGCAAAGGCGATGAGGAAGCCGCCGACGATCACATCGTTGTTGTAGACGGCCGGGGACGGCGCCCAGAACACCAGTGGCGCGAACAGCAACCAGAGCCCGACACAGGCGTTGCCCCACTGCGCCCATGAAAAGCGACGCGAAAGAGACAATGTGGCGAAGCCCATGATCAGGCTGCCGCTGGCCATGTCGCTCCAGCCCAGCCACGTCATGCGCAACGCAGGGGGCGCAAGACCGCGTTCTGCGGTCACTTGCATTACCAGCGTGCCAAACTCCCGAGTATCAAAGGCGCCCAAGACAAAAGGGCTTGTGAGTAACCAGGCACCAAGCAAGATGTTGAGATAATGCGCCCATAACAGGCTGTAATGGGCGTCGCGCATATGCTGCGCGTGCTCGTGCTCGTGCTCGTGCTCGTGCTCGTGCTCGTGCTTAGCGGCGGAGCCGCTGATTTCCGGCGCGCCCTTGACGGTCACGCTGCCGTGTCGCACCACGGGGTGATGGTCGGCGATGATGGCCGTGTTTAGCCGGTTAGCGCGATACCAACTGACCGGGTCCTGCTTCAGCGCCGCGATGATGCGAGGCATCGTTTCTAGAATTCGGCGCTCAGGCCGCCAATTTAGCCTCTCGCGCGCGCTGGCGCTGTCCACTTCATAATGATCGCTTGCCAGGCATCGCAGTTCCGGGTCAGAGGCGTCACCGACATTTCGCGCATGCTGGCAGCGTGAGTAAAGGCGCGCCCCGACGCCGGCCTGCGGCCGCATCGCTTCGCCCGGGCCATCCAGTGCGTGCAAAATTGCTGCCCGCAGTTGCCTTGGTGTCACTGCCTCCTCCTCGGCAAGCACTAACGACAACTTGCAAGGCAACTGGCCGCGCGCTGCGACAGCGTGCGCGACCGCCGCTGCCGCGTCATCGACGTGCAGGAACACATGGGCGGTGTCCGGATGTGCGTCGGCCCGGGCGACAAGGCTGGACTCGTAGCTTGCCGCGATCTGCTGCACCAGGAAAGCGTTATGACCGAGATCGTCGTAGAGCGGCGCGAGCCGCAGCATCAACCGCGGTACGGCGCCGAGTTCGTGCTGGAGCAGGTGCTCCGCCCTGATCATCATCGCCCGCAATGGCGATTTGGGATCGATGGGCGAGGCTTCATTGATCGGATTGCCGGGTTGCGACGGGGCATGGACTAGCAAGGTGCCGGCCAGCACGAATTGACCCACCGCGCACCGCAGCAATTCAACAATGATGCGTTGCAGGTTGCCGACAAGGTCGAGTTCCGCCGCGATCCGCTGCACGCTGCCGTCCGCATTGGGCGCGTCTTCCATCTCGCTGACCACATAGACGACCGACGTTATAAGCTCGCCGTGACCGGCTATCACCGCATCGAATGCCTGCGCCATATCTTTTTCACGTGTCGCGTCGATGCGAAGCGCTAGCGCACTGGGGAACGCTGCGGCAAGGTCTTCGCCATCGAGCGCGACCACACGGTATTGCTGCAACAGGCGCGCCACTACGGCGCGGCCGAGCAGCGATCCTGCCCCCACTACCAAAATCGTGTCCGTGCTATGTGCCAACGCCGACTCCTTGCCGGGGTGTTATCTGACTATCATGAAGAGACCGAGCAGGCCAGCCACGGCGGCCACACCGATCGCTGCGGACACTTGCCAGCGATGCACGCAGATCCACCACTGCGCACTGGTTGACTTCGCTTGATTGTCAAAGCGGCCATGTGCTGCAAACAAGCCCACGACCGGTACAAACAGGTTATCGGCCCGATCGGGGTGGGCGGGTTCCTGGGTCTGCTGTGCCTCATAGGCCTGTCTGGCCGCCACACGATCACCCAGGCCTGGGAAAAATCGACTGGACAGAATGGTTTTGGCGGCTGGCCAGCCCACCCATACCTCGCGAGGGCCGTGCGTGGCTGCCCAGACAATGGCCTCGCCGGCGATTTCCGGCTGGAATATTGGCGGCACTGGTTGGGCACGGCGTGGCAACTTGCTGCGGCACCAATCGAATTGCGGCGTATTGAACGCCGATAAATGCACCATCGTCAGTCTCACCGACGAATGATCGTGAACGAGTTCCGAACGCAGGGAATCGGTAAAGCCACGGATCGCCGCCTTCGCCCCACAGTATGCTGACTGTAGCGGGATGGACCGATAGGCCAGCGCCGAGCCGGTCTGCACAATACAGCCATGATTGCGCGCCGACATGCGTTTCAGCGCGGCCAACGTGCCATGCACCGCGCCCAGATAGACCACTTCCGTGACGCGGCGATACTCGGCCGCCGTTGTTTCGGCGACCGGCGCAAACACGGTCGTCGAGACATTGTTCACCCAAATCGTGATCAGTCCCAGTTCGAGCTCAATGCGCGACGCTGCTGCCTCCACCTGCTGGGCATCGGCGACATCGACGGGGATGCCCAGCGCCAGGATCCCCAGGTCGCGCAATTCGCTACAGACCCGGGCCAGGCGATCCGGCTCTCTTGCCAGGATTGCGATCCAGTCCCCGCGCTGCGCAAAGGCCCGCACGGCAGCGAGCCCCACGCCTGCGGTGCCACCGGTGACGACAACAACGTTGGGCGGATGCATTCAGGCCTCCCCGCGTTGCTGCGCTTGCTGAATGTCCAGCGCAGCCTGGATCAGTGCCAGATGGGTATAGCCTTGCGGATAGTTGCCCAGCAGCGCCTTGCTATCCGGGTCGATCTCTTCCGCGAATAAGCCGAGATCGCTGGCAAACGAGCAGATGTGCCGAAAGAGTTTGATCGCCTCCTTGGCCCGGCCTTGTCGGGCCAGGACTTGTACCAGCCAGAAGCTGCAGATGGCGAGGGTCGCCTCTTCTCCTGGCACGCCATCGTGGATGCGGTACCGATAGACCAGCGAATCCTTGGTGAGATCCCGCTGAATGCGGGCCACGGTTGCTTTCACGCGCGCGTCAGTTGGGGGGAGAAAGCCGGTCAGCGGGATCAGTAGCGCGCTCGCATCCAAAGCTGGCGATCCGAAACTTTGCGTGAACGCGCCAGTCCCGTGGTGAAACCCCTGCCCCTCGATGACGCGACGCAGCGCGTCCCGTTCGAGCTTCCAGACAGCAACGTTTCCGTCGAGTTGCCCAGCCTGTGCCAGCGCAATGGCACGGTCCAACGCGACCCAGCACATCAGCTTGGATGATACGAAATGCTGGGGCACCCCGCGCGTTTCCCAGAATCCTTGGTCCGGCTCACGCCAGCGCGCCGCGGCGGCGTCGGCTAGCCGGGCGAGCACGCGCCGCATTGGGGCGGACAGTGTCATTGGCATGCCCTGTTGGCACACCCAGGCCGCGTCGAGGACATGCCCATAGACATCCAGTTGCACCTGTTCCGCCGCCGCATTGCCGATACGCACCGGACGGGACGCACGGTACCCGTCAAGATGGCGAAGCTCCTGCTCAGGCAGGTTCGGGCTGCCATCGATCCGGTACATGATCTGCAGTCGTTTGAGATCGCAAAATCGCTCGATCCAACGAAAGAAGTCCATTGCGGCCTCGTGATGGCCCAGCGCCATCAACGCGCGCAGCACCATGGCCGAGTCGCGCAGCCAACAAAACCGATAGTCCCAATTGCGGCTGCTACCGATCCACTCCGGCAGCGAGGTGGTTGGCGCCGCCACCAGTGCTCCGGTCGGGCCAAACGTCAGCAACTTGAGAACACAGGCGCTGGTGCGCACTTCTCGTTCGAAGGGACCGCGATAGGTGCATTGCTGCTGCCACTCGCCCCAATGTCGTAGGGTCTCATCAAGGACCGCCTGGGGGTCGTGCACAGGCCGGTCCGGCCCGTCTTGTTGGAAGGACGCAATCGCCCACAGCGGCGCGCCGGGCCGCACGATGGCCACGCCTTTGGCGCGGTGCGCTTCGGTCGCCAGCGGCAGCGGCGGCGAACATACCAGGCTGAGACGTTGGTGTTCGCATACAGCGGTCACGCCATGCGAACCGACTTCCCATTGGTGGGGCTTGCGCGCATAGTCAAAGCTCGGACTGAACACTAGTTCCACCCTCACCTCGCCAACGGTCGCCTCAATGCGCCGCAACAGCCGATGGCACTCGGGTGAGTCATGGTCCAGCCGACTGCGTGCGAGACGCTCGCTATGCATGAAGTCGGTCAGGCGAAGGATCCCGCCGCTGGCTTCAAACATGGTTTCCAGTACGCCCCCTGGGACCCGGTAATAGCGCGAACTGATCGCACGACCCGTCGGCCGGATTTGAAAGTAGCCTCCTCGGTTAGCATCGAGCAATCTGCAAAATACGGCGCCGGCGTCAAAGTGCGGCATACAGCACCAGTCGATGGATCCCGACGTGCTCACCAACGCCACGCTATGCGTGTTGCCAATGACGGCATAGTCGGCAATGGGCGGATACCTGGGGTTGGTGAACACTCCGTCTCCTTGACCCTCGCCACGCTGGCAACACGCGTTGCCGAGGTCGGGATCCTGGCTTACATCTGGCGCTAGCGCGGGAAAGAACTACAACGCGCTATGCCTGCCGTTACACGGCTCAAGTTCGCGGCGTGCCATGGCTTCACCACCCGAGCCGCGCGTTGCCGTCCAAGATCGAGTCGTTGGGCTACCTGGATCTACGCCATGGCGCGACAGACCTGCGCGCACTCCTGACAGGCACGTGCGCACTCTTGGCAATGCTGCGCTTCGTGCTTGGCGCACTCCGTCCCACACTCTTCACAGACCTTCGCGCACAGCGCGCATATCGCGCGCGCGTACTGGCTGTCGCGCGCCATCATCGCCGCGGCATAGGCACATGTTTCGGCACAGTCCAGGTCGAGTGCGATGCAGCGT
Organism: Cupriavidus sp. MP-37; assembly: GCF_020618415.1. Taxonomy (NCBI): domain Bacteria; kingdom Pseudomonadati; phylum Pseudomonadota; class Betaproteobacteria; order Burkholderiales; family Burkholderiaceae; genus Cupriavidus; species Cupriavidus sp. MP-37. The sequence continues at coordinate 2,109,726 of NZ_CP085344.1, forward strand.
TTCATGGCCTCAACCTCTGGCTCACGCAGACAAGACGCAGCACAGTGATGACAGGCGACTGTGCAGGCGTGACAGGCTTCAATACAAGATAGATAGTTTTCATGTGGCATGGCAAAGCTCCTAAAGAAATTCGACCAGCGTTGCGAGTGGAGCGGCCCCACGTATCTGAGGACACGAGGACTCTCTTAAAATAAGGGATAGTCTTGTGCCTATCAGTAAGCCTAGTCATTACGTGGAAAGCATCGAAATTCTGACCGAGCCGGAGCGCCGTCGGCGGCGCACGGCGCAAGAAAAAATCGCCATCGTGCAGGAAACATTGGAGCCGGGAGCATCGGTGTCGGCCGTTGCACGTCGGCACGGCGTCAACGCCAACCAAGTGTTTGGCTGGCGCAAGCAATACCAGGAAGGCAGTCTGGCGGCGGTGAAGGCAGGCGAAACCGTTGTGCCGGCATCTGAGCTGGCCGCCGCCATCAAGGAAATCAAGGAACTGCAACGGCTACTCGGGAAGAAGACGCTGGAGGTCGAAATCCTGAAAGAAGCCGTGGAATGGGGCCGTTCAAAAAACCTGATTGCGCGCTCGCCCTTGCTGCCGGGGGACGACCGATGAAGACGGTCTGCGAAGTTCTCGGCGTGGCGCGCTCTGCCGTGGCGGTGAAGCGAGCTCGCTCGTCCGACTGGCGCGATGGTCGCCGTGCCCGCGTGACCAACGATGCCGGGCTGGTCGAGGAGATTCAGGCCCATGTGGCGCACCTTCCCACCTACGGCTACCGCCGTGTCTGGGCGCTGCTGCGCCGCAGTCGGGAGCAGAGCGGTGCGCCGTGCATCAACGTCAAGCGCGTGTATCGGGTCATGCGGGAGCATCAGTTGCTGCTGCGCCGCCCTGGCGTGCGGCGAGATAAGCGGCGACATGACGGTCGCGTTGCGGTGGACCGCAGCAACACCCGCTGGTGCTCCGATGGCTTCGAGTTCCGGTGCGACGATGGTACGCCGCTGCGCGTGACGTTTGCGCTGGACTGCTGCGACCGCGAGGCGATTAGCTGGGCAGCAACGACCGGCGGGCATAGCGGTGATGTGGTGCGCGACGTGATGCTGGCCGCCGTCGAACAGCGCTTCGGCACCACGCAGGCCGCGCAGCCCATTGAATGGCTGACGGACAACGGCTCGGCCTACATCGACCACCGCACGCGCAGCTTCGCTCGCGAACTGGGTCTTGAGCCGCTGACCACACCGGTCCGTTCGCCGCAGAGCAATGGCATGGCGGAATCGTTCGTGAAGACCATGAAGCACAATTACGTCGCCTATATGGACAAGTCTGACGCACCAACAGCGCTCTCGCGTCTGGCAATCGCGTTTGAACACTACAATGAGCGCCACCCGCACAAAGCCCTGAAATACCGCTCGCCTCGCGAGTTCAGGCGTAATGCGGTGTCATCAACCTAACGGTGTCCGCGTGTCCTGAGTTACAGGGGCAACTCCAGCGAGACGCCGCCAAATTGAGAGCAATTCGCGCGCCACAGGAAGCAGACGACAGCATGGGAGCGACTGCCTTACAGGAGCATTACGCGACGATGACGAAACCGGTGACAGCACATGTTTTGGCCAGGCTGATGACGCTAAAGGAGCTTTTGCTTCGACGTGGCGCGCACTATGCTAAGTGGACGTTTCACCATTGCGCGAGGAGACAACGTGTTCGAACGCCCTAGCGATGCCATGCTTCGCCCCGTCTCACTGAGCCGCCGCCGACTGCTGGGAAGTCTGATCGCCGGAGGCGGCTTGGCGAGCCTGGGCGCGTATCCACGCGCCGTTTGGGCCTTGAAGAGCCAAGGCTATCCGGTCGTGCTGACAGGGACCACGTTTGACCTGGCCATTGGCGCGACGCCCATGTCGTTTACCGGCCGTATCCGGCCTACCACCAGTGTGAACGGCTCCATCCCCGCGCCGATTCTGCATTGGAAGCAAGGCACCGAGGTCACGCTGCGCGTGACCAACTTGCTCGATACCCAAACATCGATTCACTGGCACGGCATCTTGCTGCCGTTTCAGATGGACGGCGTGCCCGGTATCTCCTTTCCCGGCATCGGGCCGGGCGAGACGTTCGTGTATCGCTTTCAAGTGCGGCAAGCCGGCACCTATTGGTACCACGCGCATACCCGTTTTCAGGAGCAGACCGGCTTGTACGGACCGCTGGTCATCGAGCCAATGCATCCAGACCCGATCAAGGTCGATCGCGACTATGTCGTGATGCTCAGCGAATGGACGGATGAAAACCCGGAAATGGTGTTCGCGAAGCTCAAGAAGATGAGCGACGTCTATAACTTTCAGATGCCGACGGTGGGCGACTTTGCCCGAGATGTGTCCGAAATGGGGCTGTCCGAGGCCTTGGCTAAGCGCGCGATGTGGAACCAGATGCGAATGAATCCGACCGATTTGGCCGATGTTTCGGGAGCCACTTTTACCTACCTGATCAACGGCACGCCCGCAGATAAAAATTGGACAGCGATCGCTAAAGCCGGGGAGCGCGTGCGGTTGCGCTTTATCAACGGCTCGGCGACCAGCAACTTTGACGTCCGAATTCCCGGCGTGAAGATGACGGTGGTATCGGCTGATGGGCAGGATGTCGAACCGGTACCGGTGGATGAAATCCGCATTGCCGTCGCCGAGACTTACGACGTAGTGGTGCAGATGCCGGACGATAAGGCGCACACCATCTTTGCTCAGTCGATCGATCGCAGCGGCTACGCCAGGGCGACACTTGCACCGGAAGTCGGGATGGAAGCCGACGTGCCCAAGCTCGATCCGAAGACCTGGCTCACCATGGCCGATATGGGCATGGGCGACATGGCGGACATGGATATGGGCAGCATGGAAATGGGGGCCATGAAGATGGATCAGAAACCATCCATGGCCATGGATCGCATGGGGATGGAGTCCATGGGTGGCGCACCCACGATGCAACCAATGACGCCGGAGGCGGGCATGGGCGCCATGGGGGGCATGGGGGGGCATGACATGTCGACCATGTCCGGGCCAGCGAAGGACGCCCATGCCGGAATGGCCGGCATGGACCACGGCAAGTCCGACGCGAAGCCGGGGATGCAGAAAACCGGTGGCGAGATGGGGCATGACATGGGCAAGATGGGCAATATGCCTGGCATGGGGCCACAGGTCGACATGCGCTCGATGAACCCTTCCCGCTCGCTGTCGGATCCGGGGCCAAGACTGCGCAACAACGGCAGGCGAGTGTTGACCTACGCGGACCTTAAAACGCTCGGCCCGGTGATCGACAAGCGCCCGCCCAGCCGGGAGTTGGAACTGCACTTGACCGGCAATATGCGCCGTTTCATCTGGGGCCTCGACGGCAAGAAGTTTTCCCAAGCCGAACCGATCCGGCTCTACTACGGGGAGCGCCTGCGCATCACGCTGATCAACGACACCATGATGAACCACCCGATGCACCTGCACGGGATGTTCAGCGAGCTGGAAAATCACGAAGGCCAGGCGCTGGTCAGAAAGCACACGATCAACGTCCAGCCGTCCAAACAAGTCAGCTTCCTGGTGACGGCCGATGCGCCGGGACAATGGGCCTTTCATTGTCACTTGCTTTACCACATGGAAGCCGGCATGTTCCGCAAGGTCGTGGTCGCATGAGCGGGTTGAACCTCGCCAACGCCAGGGAGATTGACGTGCCCAACCACCGTCTCATCCTTCTCGCAAGCCTGGCTCTCTTGGCCAGCGTGCAGTGCCACAGCGTGGCGGCGCAGACGATGGCGCCGATGCCAAGTATGACACACGATACGCCGATGCCAGGCATGGCGCACGATGCCCCGATGCCACCAAAGACCGCAGCTCCAGCCGGGAAGCCAGCGCCAAGCCATCCCGCAGTCAGTCCGACAGAATCTGCCTCAGTGCCCGGCGGCGCGAATGCGATCATCCAGGTGAATGAGGCCCCGGTGCCGATGGCAGATCCGAACCGAGGCATTCCCATGCCTGGGGATACGATGGCCGATAACGATATCTACTATCAGGTGCTATTCGATCGCCTCGAGTACGTCAAGGCACCCGGCGGCTCTGGACTGGCCTGGGACATGCTCGCCTGGGTAGGACGGGATCTGAACCGGTTATGGGTCAAGTCGGAAGGCACGCGTCTGTATGGCAACACAGAGGATGCCAGAGCTGAGGCACTGTGGGGACACGCCTTTGCGCCGTTCTGGGATTGGCAACTGGGCGTGCGCCAGGATTTCGGCAATGGGCCGCCGCGGACCTGGGGCGCCTTTGGCGTGCAAGGCCTGGCGCCTTATTGGTTTGATATCGAAGCCACGGCTTATCTGGGGTCGTCGGGACGCGCTGCCGCCCGAGTGCGGGCTACCTACGATATTCGCTTCACCCAACGTCTGCTGTTGACGCCGGAGTTCGAGGCGAACGCCTATAGCAAGGCAGATGAGGCGCGAGGCATTGGCAGCGGCGTGTCCGAGTTCAAGCTTGGCTTGCGACTGCGATACGAGATCCGTCGCCAGTTCGCCCCCTACCTAGGCGTGGTGTGGGGCAAGAAGCTGGGCAATACCGCGGATTTTGCGCGTGCTGCCGGAGAGCGGACCACCGACAAGCAAATCGTTGCCGGCGTGCGAATCTGGTTCTGAACCCATTTGAGACGCCGGCCAGGTTCAAGCCCGCTGCTGGTTAACCGCCAACTTACTGTGCGATTACATTTCGTATCACGCCTGCGAAGGCCGCGCGCGGGAAAATAGAATGGTCATTATGACGCACGTGCAAGCAGCCATAGGGGGGCCCCGTTTGATGGGGCATTAGTCTGCGTCCTCTCCGCGTGCCATGCTGGCGCGCGTGGCACACGTCGCCGGCCAACTCAGGAAAGGACCCATGAAAGCCGGAAAGCTGCTGGTCCTGCTCGGTGGCGCGGCAATGGGCATCGCGCCCGGTGCGATTGGCGCCATTCAAATCGGCTGGGAGCCCAGGCAAGAGCTCAGCAGTAACTGGTGGCTGCAGTGCGGTGGCGTGCCGGCTCCTGCCGCGCCCGCGATGTGGCCTGCCGTGGACCATGAATGGGAAAGCAGGTCGCTGGACTGTACAGCGCAGCGGGACAAGGAAACCCCGCAGTATGCGCTTGCCGTGAACCCCCGGCACCGCTTATTCAAGCACGGCAACGGCGCCGCGGCGCCATCGAATACTGCCAAATCTAAGCCGTCGCGAGAGGCGAAGCGACAAAACCGTGACTGCGGCCAGCCCCGACCGGCGCCACCGCAATAGTCTAGACGTTCCCCCTTTTTCGGTACGCGCTTTCCGCGTGTGCCAACGCAGTCTCAACCTGTGCCACCGAGCCAAAGGAGATCTCGAAGATGAAAAGCAAACTTGTCGTTGCAAGCCTGATTGCCGCGGTATCGCTTACTGCCGCCGCGACCGATTTGAGCACGGTCGTGAAAACCTATGAGCTCAAAGACGGATCAAAAGTCCACGTTTTCAAAGACGGCAAGATGGGCATGGAGAACAAGTACGGCAAGTCCGTCAGCATGCCAGAAGGCAAGGTCATGGAGACCAAAGACGGTAGCAAGATCCTGATGAAGGGCAATGAGGTGTTCCGTCTGGACGACGCCCTCATCAAAGGTCACCGCGAAGGCGGCTAAGCGGGCGACCTGACACGGGCTCTGAGCAAGCGGGCGCCGTGCAGTGCCCTTGCTCGGAGCCCGTCCGGGCCGCTTGCCATGCTCAGCGTCACCCACGCGGCCCGAGCGATGAGCGAGCGCTGCATTATTTCTCAGCGTACACGGACACGCTAAGCGACCGAGAGGCCTGCAGTGTCAGGGCATGGCGACCATGAGCAGGGATGCGCAGCGATACCGGGCGCGTTCCGGGCATCGCGTGTCCGGCGTCATCCTGGGAAATCACTACGGTGACCTCGGCTGGCTCGTTGCGGGGATTGTCCAAAACCAGCACACACCCCTCCCCCGCACCAAGTGTTCGGCGCCAGGTCGCGTTGACCCGCGCCCCGACGTCGATCAGCCACTCCGTAGGGCGCGGCTCGGCCAGGCCACCGGGCACGAAAGCGGCAGGACCCCGATCAAGATCCAAAATGGGGGCGTGCGCCAACGCAGAAGCGCTAAGACTAACAAGCAACGCCGATAAGCCGGTTCGGATCAGATTCAATCGAAGTCTCCCTAAAAAAGAACTGGACGCAGGCTGTCTTCGTGGGATCTGACGGCCAGCATCATGACGCGGCATGCCACCTGGCACCTGGAAAGAACGGGGCGCTCCTGTTGACCCAAGGCGGCAACGCGATTGATTCTAGGGCGGCCGGTCTGTCACAGAGATTACGAGAACATGACAAGACATCATCCCGCCATCGCGCACTCTCCTGTCGTCTACTTCCCATTAGCCCAGCGCGAGCGCATGCCTGCTAACTCCGTGGGAATGGGCGACCGCTGCGCGCTGCACAAGTTGCATCCGCCCCAACAATGTAACCGGCTTGCAATGTCGCAGTAAGCTTGGTCTCACTAGACTTCAGTGCCTATCGAATACCAATAACGTGGCGAACTGGAGACGCTATGAAAAGAAGAAAGATGACCGCCGCTGGCATGCTGCTGGGGTCGCTGTCATTGGGGGCTTATGCGCAGACGAGTGTCACGCTATACGGCGTCGCCGATGTCGGCATCGAATATTTATCGAATGTGCCATCGTCGAGCGGCGGCACCAACCAGGTGCGCATGTCGGCCGGCAATATGTCGACCTCGCGTTGGGGCTTGCGGGGTACGGAAGATCTCGGCGGTGGCCTCAAAGCGGTGTTCGAACTGGAGAGCGGCTTCGCCCTTGATACCGCGCAGTCGAGTAGCGCCGGCCGGTTATTTGACCGGGGCGCACTGGTCGGGCTGTCCAGCCCATATGGTCAGCTGACCCTTGGTCGCCAGACCACGGTGCTATACGACACCGCCATTCAGTTTGATCCGATGGGTTTCGCGCCGCGATACTCGCTTTTCAAGAGCGACGATACCATTGCCGGTCGCGCGGACAATTCCGTCAAGTACAAGGGCACGTTTGGCGGCGTGACCGCCATGGCACTGTACAGCTTCGGCCGCACTGGCGGCGGCGAAGTCCCCGGCGAGCTGAAGGTGGACCGGGAGATGAGTGCGGGTCTGGTGTATTCGACTGGACCGCTTTCCCTGGGCGCCCTGTACGACGAGTACCAGGGGTCAACCGTTGCATCGCAGGGGCAAAAGGACCGGCGCGCGTTAGTGGGGATCAGCTATGGGATCGGACCAGCAAAGCTGTATGCCGGATATCGTTGGCTCAACGGAAATATCTCGAGCGCGGTAAGCGCAATGCGCTCCAACTTGTATTGGGCAGGCCTGCGTTATCAGCTGACCTCGGCGCTGTCGCTCACCGGCGCAGCGTACTATACCGATGTGCGGGGTTCCGGCGCCGATCCGCTGATGTTCGTGGCCTCGACCGATTACGCGTTTTCCAAACGCACCGACATGTACTTCAATGTCGGCTATGTCCGTAACAAAGGTGGCTCACAGTTGGGCTTGAACGGCTTTAACGCCAGCAGTGGCGCGCCGGTCAATGTCGTGCCGGGCGACAACCAGACCGGTGTCGTGCTGGGTCTACGCCATAAGTTTTAAGCAAAGCCGCCTGAATACCTGTTGATCCGGCACACAAATAGGGGACGTTCTCGAGAGGGTTAGTCAGATGATGCATGACAAAATCGACTCGAGGACGCTGTCGGTCGACGCGTTGAACGAGCGGCGACGGCGAGCGGTGAGAATGCGGCTTCAAGGCGTGAGCGTGAACGAGGCGGCGGCGCAGTGCGAGCTGACGCGCGCGACGGTGAGTGCGGCATTCAAGGCGTATGAAGCGGGCGGCTGGAAGGCGGTGGACACTACGCGGCCGGGACGACCCCGCGGCATTGGACGCACGCTGACGGCCGAGCAGGAGAGTGAAGTGCTGCGCCTGATTCGCGACCGTACGCCCGATCAGATGAAGATGGGGTACCCGCTGTGGCAGCGCCAGGCGGTGGCAAAACTGATCCGCGATCGCTACGGCATCGAACTCGCTGCACGCACCCTAGGTCTTTACCACGAACGCTGGGGCTTCACGCCGCAGAGGCCGATCCAGAAGGCCTACGAGCCGCCAGCGGCAGTGAAGAAGTGGCTCGATGAGGAGTATCCGGTCATTTTAGCGAGCGCCAAGGCAGAAGGCGCCGAGATCCATTGGGGCGATGAGACCGGCTTGCGCAGCAACGACGTACGCATGCGCGGCCATGCTGCGCAAGGCCAGGCGGCGGTGGTACGGGCGAACAACGAGTGCCATGGCTTGTCGGTCATCTCCAGCGTTACCAACCAGGGAACGATGCGCTGGAAGATATTCGACGGCGCGCTCAATTCCGACATCCTGATCAAGTTCGTGAAACGGCTGGTCAAGGGTATTAAGCGCAAGGTCTACCTGATCCTGGACAATCTGCGCGTGCATCACAGCAAGCCCGTAAAGGCGTGGTTGGCCGAGCACAAGCACGAAATCGAAGTCTTCTACCGGCCAAGCTACAGACCCGAACTCAACCCCGGACGAGAGGGCCTTCGCCGACCTCAAGCCGGCCGTCACAACGCTGGCGCCGGCGCGCACCAAGCTGCAACTGGTCAAGGCGACGTCCATGTACCTGTGAAGGTGTCAACGACAGCCCGAGCGGACCAAAAGCGAGTTTCGAGCCCAAACCGCTTCGTGATGCCGCATGAGATTCTAGATACAATGCCGGATCAATAGGTTGAACGGTCCTTTTACCGAAGGACCACTAGCCACGGCGCCGCAACGCCGTGGCTATTTTTATGCGGCGACGCGCTGGAGGCCAACCGTCTAGCTCCGGGCGGCGTTTCGCTGGCGGGGAAACGTCAAAATGAAGCGCGTAGTGCCTTCCGACGATTCCGCCGAAATCTGGCCCCCGTGCGCAAACATGATGGCTTGCGTGATGGAGAGACCCAGTCCCACGCTTTCGGACTCCGCACGGGTCCTTGATTTGTCGGCACGGAAAAAGCGGTCGAATAGCGATGGCAGCAACTCGGGACTGATTTCCTCGCCCTCATTCTCGACTACGATCGACGTGCTGCCGCCCTGCTCGCGCGTCTCGACCCGGATCTCTTTGCCGGACGGCGTATAGCGTAGAGCGTTCGAGAGCAGATTGCTGAGCGCTCGGCGTAACATCAGACGGTCGCCGGTAATTTTCGCCTGCCCATCAAGCCGTAGATTGACGCCCTTGTCCTCTGCCAGCGCGTCGTAGAATTCGAACAGCGCCTGTACTTCATCAGCCACGTTGATCGCTTCCTCATTCGGCAGTGTGATGCCGTGCTCCATCTTGGCCAAGTACAGCATATCGGACACCATGCGCCCAAGCCGCTGCAATTCCTCGGCATTCGAGGCCAGGACCTCTCGATATTTGGCGGCATCTCGCGGCTGCGATAGCACGACATGCGTCTGCGTCATCAGGTTGGTGATGGGCGTGCGCAGCTCATGCGCCAAATCGGAGGAGAATTCCGAGAGCCGCCGAAAATCATCCTGCAGTCGCTCCAGCATCGCGTTTAACGTGATCGCCAGATCTGCCATCTCGACCGGCACGGCTTCGACCGGCATGCGCGCATCCAGTTTGTTCGCGGTGACGCCCTTGGCGCGTGAGGCCATCATGCGCAGGGGTGCGAGCCCGCGTCGCGCCGCCCACCAACCAAAGAGACCGCTGGCGAGCACCGCCAATGTGGTATAGAAGGCCAGCGAACGACGAAATGCATGCATGAAGTGCGCGTGGATTTCCGTGTCCATGCCGACCACGACGCGCAAAGGTGCAATGCGCGGGTCAGCCGCACCAACCTGCGCGCGCATGCCGCGATACTCCTGCTCGCCTTGCTGCCAGACGAAGGTATTGTCACGCGCCAATTCGCGCGGAATCGCCTCGAAAGCAATCGCAAAATCGAAGTCCTTGGTCGCATACAGCTTGTGGCCTTGTGCGGTCTGCACCTGCGCGACGAAGCCAGGATGGTGATCGACCATTTCCCGAAGCCGCTGGGGCAAGCGCTCGGCCGGCGTTTCCTGCGCGATCTTTTCGATCAGGCGAATATTGTCGCCGAGCACCACATAATCCTCGGTGGCGAAGTGGCGGTCCATCGCCAGCCAGATGAGAACGCCCAAGCCCAGCAGCACCACGGCAGAGCAGAGCGAAAACAGGATGGTCAGACGCATCGTCAGGGACAGGCGATGCGTCATGCCTGCTCCTCCGGCGCTTCCAGCACGTAGCCCATGCCGCGCACGGTCTGAATCAGCTTAATATCAAAGTCATCGTCGATCTTCGCCCGCAAGCGGCGAATGGCCACATCGATCACGTTGCTATCGCTGTCAAAGTTCATGTCCCAGACCTGGGAGGCAATCAACGAGCGTGGCAGCACCTCGCCGCGCCGGCGAGCGAGCAACTCCAGCAGCGCAAACTCCTTGCTGGTCAGCGTGATGCGGCGCCCGGCCCGCGACGCCCGGCGCCTGCCCAAATCCAGCACCAGATCGCCCACCTGAATGCGGTCCATCGCTAGCTGTACAGTACCGCGCCGCAATAGCGTACGTACGCGCGCCAGTAGTTCCGAGAACGCGAATGGCTTGACCAGATAGTCGTCAGCGCCCAACTCCAACCCCCTGACCCGATCGGCCACGCTGTCGCGGGCGGTCAGAAATAACACCGGAACCGGGTTGTCCGCGGCGCGGATCGTCTGCAAAATACGCCAGCCATCGAGATCGGGTAGCATGACGTCGAGGATAATCAGGTCGTACGCTTCGTTAAGCGCCAAGTGCTGTCCGTCCAGCCCGTTGGCGACCAAGTCGACCACGAATCCTGCCTCGGTCAGCCCCTGGCGCAGGTACTCGCCGGTCTTGGATTCATCTTCTACCACCAGCAGCTTCATCTTCGTGCCCTCCCCCTCGTCTTTCGGATTATGTGCCCGCCTGTTGGACCGGCTCTAATACGGGGTAGTCTACCGAGACGCTCTGTGGGTAACCCAGACCTTACCGGAATGTAATGTTTGGGTAAGTTGACGGTAGCCTCGCTGTCGTTACTCTCTTGCTGCCGCCTTCCGACGCGGCCATTCAAGCAAAAAGGACTATTTCATGCGACGTGATCGACCGTCTGGCCTTGTGCTGCCTAATCTGCCGCGCCGCCGTTTTGTACAGGGTCTGGCCGCCGGTGGCGTGATGGCGGGGCTGTCTGGCTTGGGCGGTGCGGCCTGGGCTCAGCCGTCAGGCCGACCGGCAGATGTCTTATCCGGCACAGCACCAGTGCTGCGCGGGACCGACTTCGACCTCGTGATCGGCGAGTCGGTGGTCAACTTCACCGGGACGCCACGCGTCGCGACCACCATCAATGGCATGTTGCCGGGGCCGACGCTGCGCTGGCGTCAAGGCGAAACGGTGACGATTCGGGTCACGAACCGGTTGCGCGAGCACACGTCGATTCATTGGCACGGGATCATTCTGCCGTTCGAGATGGACGGCGTGCCGGGGATCAGCTTTGCGGGCATTGCGCCGGGCGAGACCTTCACCTACCGCTTCAAGGTCGACCAGATTGGTAGCTATTGGTATCACTCGCATTCGGGCTTCCAGGAGATGACCGGCGTGTATGGCGGCATTGTCATCGATCCAGCCACCGGCGTGGATGGCGTGCGAGCCGATCGCGATTATACCGTGCTGCTCTCGGATTGGACCGACGAAGATCCGATGCGCGTGCTCTCGAAACTGAAGGTTCAGAGCGACTACTACAACTATAACCAGCCGACGGTTATCGATTTTTTCCGCGACGTCTCCAGTGAAGGGATGAAGAGCGCGCTCGCTAAGCGCAAGATGTGGAACGAGATGCGGATGAGCCCGACCGATCTGGCGGATCTCTCGGGCGCCACGCTGACTTACTTGATGAACGGCGTCACACCGGCCGGCAACTGGACCGGCGTGTTTAAGCCGGGCGAGAAGGTTCGTCTGCGGTTTATCAACGGCGCAGGCAACACGTTCTACGATGTGCGCATTCCCGGCCTCAAGCTTAAGGTCATCCAAGTCGATGGACAGAACATCGAACCGGTAACCGTCGATGAGTTCCGCTTCGGCCCGGGCGAGACCTGTGACGTGCTGGTCGAGCCGCGCGACGAGGCCTATACCATTTTCTCGCAGTCGATGGATCGCACCGGCTATGCCCGCGGCACCCTGGCAACTCGAGCCGGGCTGGCGGCACCGGTGCCCGCCGTGGATAAGCCGCAGTGGCTCACCATGGCCGACATGATGGGCAGTATGGGAGGCATGGGCGGCATGGATCACAGCGCCATGGGCGGAATGAGCCATGGCGGCATGGCCATGCAAGGCATGGACCACGGCTCGATGGGCATGCAAGGCATGAACCATGGCGCTATGGCCATGGATCACAGCCAGCATGCCATGGGTAGCATGTCGGGGGGCATGGCGACCGATGCGTCGCTGAAGGTGCCCAGCACCAAGGCGCGCCACGCCAAGACCGAGTATGGCGCCACCACCGATATGCGCGTTGACATGGCGCGCACCAACTTGGACGACCCGGGCATCGGTTTGCGCGACACCGGGCGCCGCGTCCTGACACTGGCCGATCAGCACACCATTGGCGGTCCGTTGGACAAACGCGGTCCCGGGCGCGAAGTGGAACTGCACTTGACCGGTAATATGGAGCGTTACTCGTGGTCCATCGACGGGGTGGAGTTCGGAAATTCGACGCCGGTGCACTTTAAGTATGGCGAGCGGCTGCGCGTCATTTTGCACAACGACACCATGATGACGCACCCAATGCACATGCATGGCATGTGGAGCGAACTCGAATCGCCGGATGGCGCCTTCCTCGCGCGTCGACACACGATCGCGGTGCAACCGGCGCAACGCATCAGCTTCCTCGTCACCGCCGACGCCTTGGGCCGGTGGGCCTGGCATTGCCACCTGATGTTGCACATGGACGCCGGGATGTTCCGCGAAGTGGTGGTGGCCTGACCCTAACCGATATGCACATGGAAAAACCAACAAGAACAGTACTTGCCGCCGTGCTTGCTTCCGCTGGCATGAGCGCAGCTTGGGCCCAGCACGCCCACACCGAAGCGGTTCCAACGCAAACTTCGTCGCCCGCCGTCGCGGAAAAGGCGAAGTCCATTCCGAAAGCAAAGTCTTCGGGCAAGGTTGGCGGCACCGCTGCCACCGACGGCCAGATGCAAGGCATGGACTCGATGCAGGGCATGGACCACAGCCAGATGCAAGGCATGGACTCGATGCAGGGCATGGACCACAGCCAGATGCAAGGCATGGACTCGATGCAGGGCATGGACCACAGCCAGATGCAGGGCATGGACTCGATGCAGGGCATGGACCACAGCCAGATGCAGGGCATGGGTTCGATGCAGGGCATGGACCACAGCCAGATGCAGGGCATGGGTTCGATGCAGGGCATGGACCACAGCCAGATGCAGGGCATGGGTTCGATGCAGGGCATGGACCACAGCCAGATGCAAGGCACGGGTTCGATGCAAGGCATGGATCATGGCGACATGCAGATGCAAGGGGGGAGCGCGCCCGCGGATGCGCGCGACCCGCACGGTTACTCAGGGGGCTATCAGCTCGGCGTGGGTCAATACGCCATTGGTCCGCACCGTTCGCTGCACATGGCAGACGAACACCTATTTGCCTCGGTACTCGTTGACCGGCTGGAATGGGTCAAGGGAAATGAGAGCAATGCCGCTGCCTATGAGGCGCAAGCGTGGATTGGCAGCAGCTTTAACCGCCTCGTGATCAAGGCCGAAGGCGAATCCGAGAGGCGCAAGATCCACGAGGCGCGGACCGAATTGCTGTGGGGTCATGCCATTGCCACCTATTGGGACACGCAGCTGGGTATCCGCAACGATGCCGGCTATGGCCGGCCAACCCGAAACTGGCTGGCCTTCGGTATCCAGGGCCTGGCGCCATACTGGTTCGAGGTCGACGCTACTGGCTATATCGGCACCGAAGGTCGCACTGCGCTGCGCCTGTCAGCCGAGTATGAATTGCTAATTACCCAGCGCCTGATCCTGCAACCCCGAATCGAGGCCAATCTTTATGGCAAGAACGATCCCGAGGTCGGCGTGGGCAGCGGGCTTTCCAGCGGTGCCGTGGGTCTGCGCCTGCGCTATGAGTTCAGCCGTCAGTTCGCTCCCTATATCGGCATTGAACGGTACCAAACCTTTGGCAATACCGCCGACATGGTTCGCACCGCCGGCGGCCGAAGTGGCGAAACCCGTTTTGTAGCGGGTGTTCGCATGTGGTTCTAACCACGTATTTCAATCCACACTCATATTTGGAGTTCACCATGCAAGCGCCCCGCTTCACCATTCGTGCCGCTCTGGCAGCCGCCGCTGTGCTGGCTAGTACTGCAGCCTTCGCCCATCCAAAGCTGGTATCGTCCATGCCCGCCGACAAGGCCGAGGTGGCGGCGCCGCAGAAGATCGAGCTGAAGTTTTCAGAGAACCTCGCGACCCAATTCTCCGGGGCCAGCCTCGTCATGACCAGCATGCCCGGCATGGCCAACCATGCGCCGATGAAAATTGCCGCCAAGGTTGCCGGCAGCGACGACCCCAAGACCATGGTGATCACCCCGGCCCAGACGCTGGCGCCTGGCAGCTACCGCGTCGATTGGCGTGCAGTGTCGTCCGACACGCACCCGATTAATGGCAACATCGCGTTCACCGTGAAGTGATCCGCCGATGGACTGGGCAACTGTTGCAGTGCGTTTCGCACTCTATTTCGACCTGACTGCACTGTTTGGTCTGCCGCTGTTTGGCTTGTACGCACTGCGCCGTGAGGAAATGGCGTCGCCAACGGGTGCGCGCTTTTTGACGCTTGGCGCGGCGGTCGCGGCCCTGGGCATCGTCCTGTCGCTGGCCAATATCACCATCATGGCCAAGGGCATGACCGGTGCCGCATCCTACGCCGAACTGCAAGGCCATGTCTTCGAAATGATTGTGACAGGCACCGCGTTTGGCGCGGCCTGGGTCGTGCGACTCGTTGCCCTGGTCCTCTGCGTGCTGGTCGCGTTGTTTGTCCGCAAACGGCCAGAACTTCAATTCTGGGTTCTGGCTGCAGCGGGCGGCGTCGCGCTGTCCACGCTTGCCTGGGGCGGCCATGGCGCCATGGATGATGGCATTCGACGCTACATTCACCTTGCCTCGGATATCGCGCATCTAATGGCCGCCGGCGCATGGGTCGGCGCTCTGCTCGCGTTCGTGTTGTTGTCGCATCCCTCTGCCACACCTGCCAAGGTTGCCCTACTGAGCCGCACCTCAAACGGCTTCGCTCAGGTGGGTATGATCGTTGTCGCAACCTTGGTCATTACCGGCGCAGTGAACTATTGGTTGATTGTCGGTCCGGTCTTGCCAGAACTGTCGCTGAACTCATACGGTGGACTGCTGGCGTCCAAGCTGGCGCTGTTCGGTACCATGCTCGCCCTTGCCGCGGCTAACCGTTTTCATCTGAGCCCGCGCCTGGAGCATGCCCTACGGACGGGCGACCATGCCGTCGCCGTTCGTACCTTGCGGCGCAGCCTGATGTTCGAGACCAGTGCGGCAACGCTCATTCTAGCTCTTGTCGCCTCGCTCGGCATCCTATCCCCCGCGGGCATGTAGCCACGTTTTCACGAACCGCGCAGCAAGGCTGCGCTTGTCTTGCTCTCAAACAACCGCCAAGGAGATGCCATGAAGACGCTCAAGTCGTTGCTGCTGGTGTTGGGGCTGTCGCCGATGCTGGTGTGGGCTGCCGGCAGCATGGAGGGCCATGCGAGCCCAGCTAGCGCCAGTAAGTCCGCTGCCGGTCAGCCGGGCAAGCCGGCCAAGGTCTCACGCACGGTTAACGTGACCATGAGCGACACGATGCGGTTCGCGCCCGACTCGATTCAGGTCAAGCGCGGTGAAACCGTGCGTTTTGTCGTGCGGAATGTCGGCAAAGTGGAGCACGAAATGGTGATCGGTACCGCCGCTGAGTTGAAAGAGCACGCGCAGATGATGCGCAGCATGCCTGATGCTAAGCACTCTATCCCGAACCAGATTATGCTCGCACCTGGCAAACAAGGCACACTGGTGTGGCAGTTCGACGGTCCTGGGACCGTCGACTTCGCTTGTCTGGTGCCGGGCCATTTCGAAGCCGGCATGGTCGGCAAGGTGGCCGTCAAGTAAAAAGCGCGACGACGGGTGCGTCCGGCGGCGAACAAAACGGCGCACCGATGCTGAGGGTTCGACAGCGTAGGTTGGGTCATGGTGCCGCCGTGGCGGACCCGTTTTCTTGCGCGTGATCCTCCCCACTTGGAAGCGTTGACTTGTGGGGCATGACGTGGACCACATTGTTACCTGTCCAGAATGTAACGTTTGGGCAACGTTATCGTTGGAATGCCCTGATTAGACTAGATCGTGCGGCAACTCGCGTTTGGGTGCCGGTAGCCTTGCCAGTTGCCCACAGATCAGCGCAGCACCAAGCTGCGTGCGTCCTTGGCGCGGGTGGAAGTCGGGTTGTCGCAAAGGCGGGTCCGTTAGACCTTGCCGCACATCGACAGGGAGTCTCATTATGACTACCACGCAGGCTTTACGGATCGCACTGGCACTCTCTGCCTTCGGCATGGCGTCGGCGTGTGCGCCTTTGCCACCTGCTAGGGCCGATTTGTATGGTACCGTCGCTGCCGTCGAGACGGCGACTCGGTCGATCACGCTGCGGCCAGGTGCGCGATACGTTAATGTCACCTCTGGAGAAACCGTTGCTTTCCGGGGCGCCAACCGCACGGTGGCTTGGACCTTTATGACCACAAGTAGTGGACGATCGGCAGTTGCGCTGAACTTCCTTTTGCCGGATCTGCCGGAAGCCAAAGGCATCACGGCCATCATCGCGCCAAGCCCGCTCTATCGGGGCAGCTCATGACGTATTGGTTGCTTACTGGACGCTGTGCCAGACGACCACTTCGACAGCCCTCCCCCACGCCGCATCCGGACCAGTAGGCGGTGGAACGTCCGCCTTGGTCCGCTGACTTGGCGCTTGCAGACCCGAGGGGCACCGCCGGGTCTAGCCATATCGCGGCATACTGCGCAACGCGCAACGCATAGCCTTCAGTGCGCAAGTGCGTTTGCAGACCAGCCTAATGCAATTTAGCGAGAGCATGCAAAAAGTCACTGCCCCGCGGCGTGATGTGCAGACGATCGCCGTAAGCCAATTTTTCCAGATGCACCAGCTGCCGCTCAATCAATGCCTCGATCGACGCGTGATCGAGGTCGGCGAGATTGGGGGCTGCGTCGTCGATCAGCATAAGGGTGGCCACTTCATGTGGTGTCAGCATCGTAGTCTCCAGGACCCCTAGAAGTGAATCGGCGGATGGTTCCGCTCTCGTGGCGACGCGTTTCAGCATTCATTCAATGACCGCCGTGCAGACACGTCAAGGTAAATCACCGGCGCTGGGTCTACCATATGGCAATGCTCGACTTTCCATAACGGCTATGAGACTCGTCTTTCACCGGCGAGGCCATCCAGACCAGCCCCTGCATGGCATGCGCTACTACTCGATCATTGGGGCGGCGCTGGTCGTGCTTGGGCTTTTGTATCTCTTCTGGACGACGTAAGGGGATTAGTGCGGCGCAGCGTTCGCCGATCTTCGCCCACGACGAGTCATCGGCGTAGCGGCACGCGTGTTCGAGCCGTTTCGACGGCGCGCGACCGCTGCTCGCATACAGCTGTGTGCCACGCGCGAGCGGGCAGGCAGGCAAGAGACAGAAATTACCAGGCGCGATCCAAGCGCCTGAATACCAGCAAGCCGGCCGCTCAACGCGACATGTTCGTCAGCTGTGGCGTACACACCGCGACAGCTCGTGCAGGGTCACTGCAGCAGCCCAGGCTAGGCTCGAAACGGACGTAGGCGCCATCGCTGACCGGAGCGCCTGCTTGCGGTGTTTGCTTGGGTCGCTACTTCGGGCTCGCATACTGCGCGGTCGCTTCGCGCTGCGCTACTGCCATTTTCTCAGGCCAAGTGCTCTTGATGTACGCGAGCACGGCAATGATGTCGTCATCCGACATCGACTGGCCGAAGGCTGGCATGTCACTGACATAGCCTCTCGGCGCGGTCACGCCGGCAACGAGCCCGTTCTTGGTGATGGCAAACAGCACCGCGTCCGCATGGTGCCAGGTATGACCCGATGCATCATGCGGGGGCGCCGGCATCCGGCCATTTGCGAGCCGCTCGCGCCAGTTAGGCTGGCCTTCGAGCTTGACGCCATGGCACGACGCGCAGGCCTGTGCGTACAGCTGCCTGCCGCGACCGAGCTGCGCGGCATCCGTGGCATCGATGCGCAGTTGGCGCCCTTCCCTGAGCGTCTGCGGTCCACCGGAGGGTGGCTCCAGATAGCGTTTCGCCTTGAGCGCGACCCCGGTGGCCGCCGCGGCGGCCACCACCAACACGCAGGCCACGATCCAGCGCGACTGAGTTGACTCTTCCATGTCCTTTGTCTGGCAGTTCTGAAGTTCTGGCAACGCTTACCCGCGCAGCCCCGCTGCAGTCCTAGTCTTTCGAGAATGGCTTGCCGCTAAAATCCACTGTCACAAGCTTTCCGTCCATCTGCCCCATGCCTGGCGAGTTTGCCGGCATGCCGGGCACTGCGACCCCTTTCAAGGTCGGCTTCGCAGCGAGCTTGCGCACCGCTGCTGCCGGCACGTGCCCCTCCACCACCTGCGCGCTGCCATCGATCACCGCGGTATGGCAGGAGCCGAACTGGGTCGGGACGCCGAGCCTGGCTTTGACCGCCGTCATGTCGGACGAATCAATGACCTTGGTCTGGATGCCGGCCTGGTTCACGTGTTTGACCCATTCTGCACAGCAGCCACAACTGGGATCCTTGTACACCGTTAGCGTCGGCGAGGCCGCTTGCGCGCCGGTGGCGGCCGCGAGCAATGCGGCAGTGGCCAAGAAATACTTCATGGATTCTCCGAAAAACATCATGTCAATAGACAAGTCAGCACCGGTCGAGTGCCTCATCGCCAGCTTAAATCTCTGCCTGCCGCAGGCGTAGCGCATTGGAGATCACCGAGGCCGAGCTCAGGCTCATTGCCAACGCGGCAATCATAGGCGAAAGCAGCAAACCGGTGAACGGGTACAGCACCCCTGCCGCTAACGGTACCCCGAGCGCGTTATAGATAAACGCGAAGCCAAGGTTTTGTTTCATGTTGCGAATGGTTGCCTCGGATAGCTCGCGTGCGCGCGCAATGCCACGCAGGTCGCCTTTGACCAGCGTCACCTGAGCACTGTTCATCGCCACATCGGTGCCCGTGCCCATGGCGATGCCCACATCCGACTTGGCCAGCGCCGGGGCATCATTGATGCCGTCACCGGCCATGGCGACCACCGCCCCGCTTTGCTGCAGTTGGCTCACCAGCTGAAGCTTGTCCGCAGGCTTCACTTCGCCGTGGAACTCCGCAATGTCCAGCCTTGCGGCCACCGCCTTTGCCGTGGCCACGCCGTCGCCGGTGGCCATGACCACGCGGATGCCCTCGGCCTTCAGGGCCGCCAGCGCTTCGGGCGTTGAGCCTTTGACGGGATCCGACACCGCCAGCAGCCCGGCCAGACGGCCATCGACGCCAAGATACATAACGCTCGCGCCTTGTACGCGCAGCGTATCGGCTTGGGCGCGCAGCGCCTCGGTGTCGATGCCGTCGGCTTGCATCAGCGCCGTGTTCCCAATGGCGAGTGTCTTCCCACCGACCGTACCGCGCACACCGATGCCCGTGCTCGATTCAAAGTCCTGTGGCTTCTCCAGCGCCAAGCCACGAATGCGGGCCGCCTCCACCAGCGCCGCGGCCAGCGGATGTTCGCTGCCCTGGTCCAGGCTCGCCGCCAGCCGCAGGACCTCGTCGTCGGCATAGCCATTGGCGCCAATTGCACGCTCGAAGGCTGGCCGCCCCTCGGTCAGCGTACCGGTCTTGTCGACGATCAGGGTGTCGACCTTGCGCAGGTTCTCGATCGCGGCGGCATCGCGGAACAGCACGCCGTTGGTGGCGCCCTTGCCGCTGGCAACCATGATCGACATCGGCGTGGCCAGCCCCAATGCACAGGGACAGGCGATAATCAAGACCGCAACTGCATTGATCAGACCGAACACCCAACTCGGCGGTGGACCGAACAGGCCCCAGGCAAAGAACGTCACCACGGCGACGCCGATGACGCCGAGCACGAACACGCCCGCGACCTTATCGGCCATGCGTTGCATCGGCGCCTTTGAGCGCTGCGCCTGCGCCACCATCTGCACGATCTGGGAGAGCACCGTTTGTGCGCCAACCTTCTCCGACCGGATGATCAGGCTGCCTGAGGTATTCATGGTGGCGCCAATAACGCGGTCGCCTTCGCGCTTGGTGACCGGCATCGGTTCACCGGTGATCATCGATTCGTCCACCGAACTGCTGCCTTCGGTCACGATGCCGTCGACTGGCACCTTTTCCCCGGGCCTGACGCGCAATAAATCGCCGACATGCACATGAGTGAGAGGCACATCCTCCTCGGCGCCATCGCGCCCGATGCGGCGCGCCGTCTTGGGCGCGAGCCCGAGCAACGATTTGATCGCCGCGGAGGTTTGCGATCGCGCCTTGAGTTCAAGCAGCTGGCCGAGCAGCGTCAACGAGATGATGACGGCCGCGGCCTCAAAGTACACGCCGATGCGGCCGTGGGCGGCAAAGGTCTGCGGGAACGCATCCGGTGCCACGGTTGCCACCACGCTATAGGCATAGGCCGCACCGGTCCCCAGACCGATCAGCGTCCACATATTGGGGCTGCGATGCAGGAACGACTGGGCGCACCGCACGAAAAAAGGCCAACCCGCCCAAAGCACCACCGGCGTCGACAGGACCAATTCGACCCAGCTCTGCGTCGCCGCCTGCATCCACCCGAATCGATGGCCGAGCATGGCCAACACCGTGGTCACCACCGTCAACGGCAGCGTCCACCAAAAACGGTGCCGAAAATCCACCAGCTCCGGATTCTCGGTCTCGTCCAGGTCTGGCAACAGCGGCTCCAGCGCCATGCCGCATTTCGGGCAGTTGCCGGGATGATCCTGCCGGATCTCGGGGTGCATCGGACAGGTGTAGATCGTGCCCGGCGGCCCCGATTCCGCATCCGGGGCGGCTGAAGGGGCCGCGGCAGGCGCTGCCGCAGCCACGGCATACTTGGCCGGGTCCGCCTCGAACTTGCGCTGACACGATGCGCTGCAAAAATAATAAGGGTTGCCAGCGTGTTGGGTCTGGAATGCCGAGTCAGCCGACACCACCATGCCACAGACCGGATCTTTGGCCGTGCCGACACTTGACACAGGGCTCTCGTGCGGCGCACCGTGGCCATGGGAATGGTGCTGGTCAGCATGCGCGCCATGACCGGGGCTTGTTGCGTTGTCATGGTGGCCCGCTTTCGGTGGGTGGCGCTGGCTGCTGGGTTCATTCATGGAAGGCCTCCTGTTAGTCGTGGCGCTGTCCGTCCACTGGATCGCCGCCCTCTTTCGAAGGCGCGCTGCGCCCGTGGCCGCCATGGAATAGATGCATCAACGGGCACAATAACACTAGCGCAAACGGCAACCAGGAAGCAACCGCACTCCAACGCGGCATCCCGAGCGCGATGGCGGCGATCATTGCCACGGCAGCAAGGACGATCCCCCAACGCAGCGACCAGCGAAACCGACGGACTTGGCCGGCGTTGGTGCCGTGATGCGTCGATGGGGAATGACATGCTTTCATGACAGACTCTTTACTTGACCATGACGGGAAGCTGACCGGCAGTCAATCGCCGCGCCCAGCTTTCTTGTGATAACGGTAGAGCTTCCGATAATGGGAAGGTCAAGCCGGTTCGCGTCAACATTGCGCCAGGTCAAAAGGCCTCACGGTGATACACTGCCCGGCAAAAATGCACACCATGACCGACACCATCCGCATCCTCATTGAGCGCTGGAAGACCGATCCCGCCGGCGCCTATCAAACCTGGTTTCTTTGGCCGGAGCGGCTGAAGAATTTCCGCTCGATTCGGCGTGGCATCGGCGCGGTGGTCGACGAGATCCAGGCCGGTACATTCGGCAACGCGTATCGGGGGTCATCGCTCGAGACCGTGGTGTCTTCAATCGCAGAGCAACGGCAGATTTTCAAAGGCGCGGATCACGCCTTTCTGTGGAAGCCAAAACTGCGCATTCCAGACATCTATGAGCATGCCGACAATCAGCGTGCTTTTGCCAGACTGCTCCATACCTGCAACTGCTGTGACACCGAATCCGAAGTCCTTGATGCGATTCGCCAGCTGAGCAGCCTCGGCATCAAGGGTCTCGGGCCGGCGGCGGCCAACCTGCTGTATTTCATTCATCCCACGCTGGTGATGCCATTCAATACCGCGATTGTCAATGGCTATAACGCCCTGACAGGCTCGTCGGTCAAGCTTGGCAAATGGGATCACTATCTGGCGATGCGCGAGGGGGTGCTCGCCCTGAATCAGCGTTATCGGGATTTGCTCTCCAATGACCTTGGCGCGATCGCGGGCCTGCTGTTTGACATCGGCATGCAGCGCTATCCGCTGCCACCGCGGCAAGCGCAGGCCCACGATGTGGCCGTCTGGCAGCAGGAACTGGCCAAGGTGCGCGAGCAGGCTGCCGCGCTTGCCAGGCAGATTCAGCTGGGGCAGGCCGAAGACGCCACCCATACCGAAGTGCAGGGATGGCTGCGCGATCTCGGCAAGTCGCTCGGCTTTGCCGTTTGGATTGCCACGAACGACCGAAGTCGGCTGTACAACGGCGAGCCCTTGAGCCAGGGCTGTCTCTCAACGTTGCCGCCGGCGCTGCTTGTGGCGGGAGGCGATACCGTTCCATTGATTGACACTGTCTGGCTAAACGCCACCACCCTCGAGGTCGAAGCCGCCTTTGAAGTCGAACATACCACCTCGATCTATTCCGGCATCGTGCGCATGCTGGATCTGGCGCTCGGTTCCGACCAGTCCGCCCGCAAGCATCTCTTCCTCGTCGCACCCGATGATCGCGAAGGCGACGTGCGCGCGCAACTGAGCCGCCCGGCCTTTAGCCGTGTGTCGGCACTTAATATCCGCTATGTCCCCTATTCCAGCCTGCGCGAGCATCGCGAAAGCATTGCGCGCTTTGGCAGTGGCTTAAAGCCGATCGAGGCCATCGCGAGACAGTTGTGAGTCGCGTTCTGGCGGTGGTCTGCGATGGCGCGGGCAGTCTTCCTGGCTTTGGCGCGGCGCGGCGCTGGCTAACCGCACGTCGGCTCCCAGCGCCCACGCGAGTAGCAAACTTACCGCCCACGCCACCCAGAGGGTCGCGAGCGTGTGCGACAGGAAGTGCGCGCCCTGCGCCATGCGGGCCGCGCCAAGTGTGCCGCCCAGTAGCAGTCCGCCAGCCAGCCCAACCCACGCCCAACGACGGCCGGCGGGACGCAATGCGATCCCCCACACGACCCAGAGAAAGCCGGTGGCCGCGTGACCGGCAGGAAAGCATTGTCCCGGCTTGACGTCAGCTGGCAGCGGATCCAGCAGCCGCATATAGGGCAGGCTGCCGCCGAACTGAGCCATGTCCCAGGGACAATGGCGTCCCGTCATGAGCTTCAGGAGCGTGACGCTCAACGGGATCACCACCATGCCCGCAGCGGCAAGCAACACATTGCGACGCGGCAGCCAAGGCAGACGCCCTCGCCAGCCCAGCCAGCAGACACCCATGGCCGCGGCTACGGCGAGGTAAGTGAGCCACTTCGCGCCTTTGTGGAGCACCGCTTCAAATAGCCAGTGCTGGCGCAATGGGAAGACCGCCCGACCGGCATCGTAGAAACGGCCCTCAAGCCAGAGGTCAAGTTCGGTGCGCTGGAACACGTAGGCCAGCACCAGCGCGGCCGATGCCAGCAGCCACCATTGCTGGCGCAGCCAACGCTGACTGGCGGGCGTCTGAACCAACGGCATTTCTCTCATGAGCGGCATTATCCGTTGCGGCAGCGTGCCGACAAATCCATGGTGGCATCCCGGGTCTGGGTGCGGATATCCAGCAGGCCCAAGACCGTGGAGAATAAGTGGTCATGCGTGGCGGGTTCGCGCGCACGCGCGCGCAGGCAGGAGACATCGAGCCGCATGCGGTGGGCGAATGAGGCTGAGAACCACATCACCATCGGTACATCGGTCTGCTCCCGCGGAGCAATCGCGTAAGGCATGCCATGCAAGAACAGTCCGCGCTCTCCCAGCGACTCGCCATGGTCGGATACATAGATCATGGCCGTGTCATAGCGCGCCTCGAGTTGTTGTAGCCAGTCGATGGTGCGTGCGAGCATATGATCGGTGTACAGCAATGCATTGTCGTACGCGTTGCGAATTTGCTCTGGGGTACAGCGCGAGAGATCATCGGTGTCGCAAGTCGGACCGAACTGCGCGAATCGGGCCGGATACCGCCGGTAGTACGCGGGACCATGATTGCCGAGTTGGTGCAGGACCACGACCAAGCTGCCAGGTAGCTGGTGCCGCAAAGCTTCCGCCCCGGCTAACAACACTTCATCCAGGCAGCGGTCGCGATCGCATAACGCCGACATAGCCTGAGGATCCGGCTGCCACGTGGGCAGGCCTGCACAGACGCCTTTGCATCCCGATTGATTGTCTGCCCACCCCACCTTCAGTCCCGCTCGTCCGATGACGTGTAGCAATGACTCGCTGGCCTTGATGGCATCTTCGTCGTAATTGCGACGTCCCTGGGACGAGAACATACAGGGCAGAGAGACCTCGGTATTGGTGCCGCAACTGGTGACTTGAGCGAAATTGATCACAGCGCGCTGCGCCAGGTTCGGCGTCGTGTCATGAGGCGACCTGCCACTGAGCCCCCAGTTCGCCGCTCGTGCGGTTTCTCCCACGACCATCACGAAGAGCAGGGGCTTGTTGTGCTCGCCCCAGCTAGCGCCGAGCCGGGCATCGGTGCCCACCGGCTGGCGCGGCCGGTTCGCGATACTGGCATCGCGTGCCAGCGCCCCGCTAAAGGCGTACACTACATTGACCGGCGCGAGCAGATAGCGGATCTCCTTATGATTGCGCATCTGGGCTGCGAAATCCTTAAACACCAAGGACAGCGTCCCCACGCCGACAACAACGGCCACCAACATCGCGACCACGCGCAGGCCAACGCTTCGCGTCAGTGAACGCTGGCGCAGCGTCACCCACGGCAACAACAACAATGGTGGTAGTGCCAAGAGCGCGATGCTGCCCATCATACGCAGCGTCAGCAACTCGCGAGCTTCCGCCACGTCGGTGCGCAGCACATTGCGGGCCATGCTGGGGTCAAGGTAGATGCCGTATTGACCCATGAAATAGCTGGCACCGGCGGCCACTACGACCAAAATTGTCAGCAACGGTTTGGCCGTCCAGCGGTTTATGAACGGCGCCAGCAGCACAAAATGCGCCGTGACCAGCGCGGTGCCC
The DNA here is from genome assembly GCF_020618415.1 of Cupriavidus sp. MP-37. Classification (NCBI taxonomy): domain Bacteria; kingdom Pseudomonadati; phylum Pseudomonadota; class Betaproteobacteria; order Burkholderiales; family Burkholderiaceae; genus Cupriavidus; species Cupriavidus sp. MP-37. Next base: position 2,135,218 of record NZ_CP085344.1, read on the forward strand.
ACTGCCACGCCGTAGCCCAGATCACGGAGCCCGCTCAACGTCCGTTCGGCGAATAGCGCCCGCCAGAACGGACCGTTCAGGACGAGAACAAAGTATAGGCAGAAGCCGAGTAGCAAGGTCTCGACGCCGACCTCCAGACGCCAGGGGCGACCCACCTTTGCGCGCGCGCCGCTTGGTGGTGTGTCGGGCGAAGCCGGGTCACGGCGCGACCGGTTTAGATTCGGTTCCATCATTGGCGCATGGCGCGAAAGGCGGGACATTACCAGCCCCAGGCGTTGCAGTACGCAACGCTGTGTTGAGCCAGTGGTGGACAAAAAGAATCGCGCCGAAGGCGCGATGATGACTCGCTGGGCTGGGTGCGGTCCGACCGCTGCAGCCTATGCCGTCTGCCTAGATCAGGGCCTGGTCCGACCCGAGCCGGCGCATCGGCAAGGCTGAATCTCGGCGCGTGCGCAAGCACGATAACGGGTATCGGGACAGTTTCCCCGATACCCGCCCCGCGTCAACGCACCGGCCCACCGAGCGGCCCATCGCCCCGGCGAGTCGGCGCGTTGCCGAGATTTAGGCGCCGTCGCTGAACGTGTCGCGAGGGCCTACGGCGTGGCTACCGTCGGTGAACGGGTCCCGCGTGCCCATGGTGTGACTGCCATCGGTGAACGGATCGCGCGTGCCCATGGCGTGCCCGCCGTCGGTAAAGGGGTCTCGCGGCGAATTGACGCCAGCATTCGCGATGCCCGCGACGCCACCAAGGGTTGCCACGGTCAATGCCACCAAGGCAGTCTTCTTCAATGTACGCATTCTATTTCTCCTTGTTTCGATAGTGGCTCAGTGAGCCTGCACTTGCAGTGTAGAAAGATGTACCCCACCAGGGCCTGACGACAAAATTACAAATGTGTCATGTTTTCACTCCTGGCAAACCGGCCTTTCTTAGCCACCGGTATAGAGCTTGCTGCGCTCGATATAGACGCGCACGCCTTGGGCGTTGGGCATCGCTGGGAACAGGACGCCAAGATCCACGGATTTTCCTTGAACAAGCTCGGCGAATGTCCAGGTGGCTTCCTGCGCGCCGCTGCGAAAAGTAACGGTGTCGCCGGAGGCCACATTGACAGACTTCAGGCCGGGAGCGAGCGTCACCGCGCGTGCAGCCGTGTTCGCTGGCGCCAGGCTACCGAAGAGCGTCGCCTGCGGCCCCAATGGAGTAGCAGCCTGCGCTATAGCCATCGCGCTGGGCACTGTGAGCGGTGCCGGTGAGCTGGCTTGGTCGGCGGCTTGCCGCCGCACGTGCTCCGCCCAGTTGTCGCCCGCATTGGTTCTGGTCTGGTCCGCACTCCACGCCGGTGAACTGGATAGGACGGAGAGGGCCGCCAGCGCCAATGCAGTCAAAGCGGTCAAAGCGGTCTTCTTGGTGTTCATGATGCGCTCCATAACGTTTCGAGGCATAACCTCTTAGGTGTCATGGTAGGCGGCTGGGACTCACGACGACGTTACTCGCGAATTACATCCCCGTAAGCTTTCCCGCATCCATCTGCGTTGCAGAAATGGGTACGTCGTCGCGGTTAACGACCTGGATTGTCAGTCGCGAGGGCCGCGCCTGCGACGCTTGCCCTGACGGCAGCGCGAGCCAAGGCATTCCGGAAGAAGGTCCGCTCTTGCGCACAGACGAGCCTGGCGAGCGCTTGAGACGCGGCCCGCGGCGTCCTCGTCGTTGACGCTAAACGCCGCGATGGGCCCATGCGTGACTGCGCTCTCTACAAAGAACATCCCTTCTTCCTGGCCACCAGCAACAGCGAGCCGCCTGCCGGGAAACGCAAGCCGGCCCGTATTAGGTTGTGCTCGAGGGTGCAAACACACCCGAGCGTGCCGTTCATGGCCGCCCCAATGCGAAACCCGTCGTCCATGGCATCGCCGGGCGGCTTGGCGCGCTGCCACAACCGGGAGATGGCCATCGCAGGCAGCAGCAGCGTCATGAAGGAGGTGACGTCCACGATTTCGAATCCGGCCGCCTCCACTTTCTTCACCAGTTCTTGGCGGGTATAGCGCCGCTTGTGCTTGGCCGCATCGTCCATATGGCTCCACAGCGACGGATGCTGGGGCACTGTCAATACGATTCCCCCATCATTCCTGCAGGCACGGTACATCTCCGCTAGCACTTGGGCGTCGTCGTCGACGTGTTCGATGACGTCAAACGCCCCGAGGACATCGAAGGCGTCGCTGTAGGGAATTGCGCGGGCATCCATCTGCAACAACTGAGCTTTGCATTTGCGCTGCCCCTTCATCAGTGCGCGCAACGAGGCCTCGCCGCCGACCAGGCGTGCACGCGGGAAGCGGGCCTGGACTGCGCGCAGGTTCTCCGCGGTCCCGCAACCGACGTCCATGAACGAGCGCAAGGCCGGAAAGTAGCGCTGCAGTGCGTCCAGGATCAGTTTGCGGCGATAGACGAACCAGAAGTGCGTCGCTTCGAGCTTCTCATACTCGACAAAGAGCGGTTCGTGAAACCCATCATGGTCGACCATCATGGCAGGTGCCAGGCAGAGCACGCCGGCGAGAACACGGGGCTGCCAACCGCACGCGGTGCACGCCCACACGTCAATTTTGAGCGGGGCCTTACATTGATTACAGATGCGCATCGCTGTCTCCAATATCGTGCTGCGCGCGCGACCGCCAGGCGACATCGCACGCCGCACCATAATTGCCCTGCCTTGCTCTCGCACAGGGACGAGCGCAGGCAGGTTTGTTTCGTCTTCGGTCAGGCCGAAGGACGACATCTACGAAGGTGGAGGTAGCCAGCCCAGGAGTTGCGTGGGCGGCGTCAGAGATGGCGGGAAGGCGGGCGCAGCAACGTCTCAGGCGTTGTGCTGGCAAATATCCACAGAAGAGACGCAGGTAGTGCGCCGTTCATGGGCAACGCTTGGGTCCCCAAGAAGGCAAAGATGGCAAGTGGCGAGGCGGCCGAGCAGGCAGAACACGCCTGACAACCGCGCGCCTTGCCGCGCGCTTTGCTTGCTGGACAGTGATGCGACCTCGGATCGCAGTGTGCGTCGGCCTCGTCGGCGCTCGCCTCGTCAGCGACGTCGATGGTGGCAAGGGTGGCAAAGAGACCGGCGCCCTGCCGCAGCTCGGTCAGCTCGCCGCACGAAAGAGTAGCCGCTGCGCCGACGTTCTGCATCGGCAATGCAAATACAACGAGCCAAAGCAATAGGTGGCGCAACAGCCTTCTCATCCGGCGGCATCAAGCATCAATTGAGTCGGGAGTCTATACGAGCCGCCTGTCAGTAGAATGACGGGGACATGACAGACGCAGCGCTTCCCCTGACTTTTTCCAACGGACGCCGGCGTCACTACCGGCGTCGGCACGCCTGCGGGCAATCAATATGACAGGCGAGTGCGTCAGTGGCCGCGTGAACCGTGAGCGGCATTGTGCCGGCGGCGCTCAGGCTCACGTCGCCCATGTTCGATGCCGTGGCGCGGCTGGCGATGCGCCTCGCGCAGCGCAGTGCCATGCCCGTACGAGGGCTGCGCATCATGTACCACCGCAACCGCGGGCACGACGTGCACAGCGGCAGGCGCCGGCCGTGACGGGTAGAGGCCTGCCCGACCATAGCCATCATGCGTGTAGACATGCGTCTGCGCATTGGCGTAACTGAACCCGATGACCAGCGCGGTGCCGACCAGGATTGGAAGCTTTTTCATGTTTTCTCCTTTGCATGTGTAGAGGGTGGGAGCATACGACTTCTGCATTGCCGGCAGTGTTCGCGTTTCCCTACAAATGTGAGCGCTTGTAACGCTATTGCCCTGGCAATGACGCGCGAGTCGAATTTGATGACTGCCGCGTAATGCTCGGGTAATGATGGCGGCAATTTCCAAACGGAAACGCTTGCTGCCAGGCCAAGACAACACAGAAAAAATTTCCTGCACGTAATGGTCGCGTAATACGAGCTGGTCGTGAATGTCAGCCGAGGAACATCATTGGGACGAAAGCCCAACCGAACATGGATGACCAGCTTGAAATGGTTGGGTAATTGCATAGCAATCTGAAGTAAGGTCGCTGAAAGATGGCCCGCAGCGGGCCATTCTGCAAAGGCAGATCTTGGTGCAAAAGCAATCAGAACCTAGATTCACGATAACGGCATCGCCGTTTGCACACCGCTTCGCTGGTTCCCGGTCGTGTCGCGCCCTGGACCACCGCAACGGACTCCCTTCATCTAGGAGCAAAGGAGAAATTCATGCGTGTCTTATTACTCATTACCGTCATGTTGTCCGGGTGCGCGACCGTCGCTGAACGTACCGCGCACGCCGAGCGCGATATGGAGACCTCATTACGCGTTGAGGGGCCTGCTTGCGAAAAGCTCGGCTATCAGAAAGACTCGGATCCGTGGCGTGACTGCGTGTTACGCCTCAGTGCCGGAAGTGGACCGTGTATGCATCGACGGTTTTGAAACGCATGCGCCGCGAATGCCGGGGCGATTCACGGCGGGTTCGCTCTCTACACCAGCCTGACGCCTAGCGCCTGCGCATGGGTGGCGCTTACCGGTCGTCTTCAATCGACGCGCGACGCCAGCCTACGCACTGCTTGACCTTACCCCCGTGGGAAGGTCCATAGTGCAAATGAGGACGGCATCGCGGCGATCACGCCTTGGCCGAACCACGCATCCAGCGGGGAATGCATGACGACTGCAACGCCAACGTTATTTGATGACGTGTTCGCCGCGTTCCGTCTGGCATGCGCACAGCAGCAGTACGGCGTGGCCGAGCACCTCCTGGCTGCCCTGGAACAATTGGCCGGCGACAAGCATCGCATGCTCGACGAGGTCTACCTGTCGTTCGCGTCGAACTGCCCTGCGGGCAGCGCCATGTCGGACTCAACCGTGTCTCGCGCAAGATGAAGTTCCATACTCAATATGGTTCCCGCGACGGCGCTACCGCACGTCGGCTCGGAGGGGCCCAATGTGTAAGCCCATGAATCGCCTTTGGCGTCTCGTCGTGCTGCTGACCCTGGCGCTGGCTTTGCCCCTGCGGGCTCAGGCCGGGCCGTTGGACAGCTGCTGTATCGCTGGCATCGCTCAAATGCCAGCACACATACCTGCTCAAGCGGCGCAAGCCAGTGTCGAGAGCGGCAGTCCCCATGACTGCGTCAGTCAATTCAGTTGCGCCGATGACCGACATGTCAGCGGCCCATCTCGTCTTCCCTGCACGATTTCCGCTTGTGCAATCCTCGCGGGCACGCCGTTGGCCACCGCCGCCGCCACGGATGCATGGACCAGCGTGTTGGTCGCGCATCCGGAGTTCGCATATCGCTCCGTCGTTCCGCCTCGCCTCGAGCGCCCGCCCAAACGGTTCTGTCTGTAGGGCGGTCCCGCACGGCAGGGTGCCGCACTGGGTGCCATCGCACCAACGTGCTCCTGTCTGATTTCGACATTTGCAGTGTCGCCTGCCGCTCGCTGGTGGGTTTAGGCGGCGCGCTGCATACCCAGAACGAGGAACATCATGAAATTCTTTCTTCACGCGCTAGGGGGCGCCGTCGCCCTGGGGCTCTCGCTGTCAGCGGTCGCCGGTCCGGACTGGTATGTGATCGAAAAGGCTCGTAATGCCAAGCGGGCTGAGGCGCAACAACAAAAACAGCAGACGGAGGACCACGCGGCGATGATGCAAAAGTGCCGCGAAATGTTGGGGCAGCCCAAGTAACCGAGCCTGGAAACCGGCGAGCTAGTTTGCGTGGCTCGCCGGAACGCTCCCCGGATGGGCTACCCCGTCTGCATTTGATCTGCGGCAAACGGCCGCGAGGGCAAAGTGCCGAAAGCGGCCAAACGCTGCTACCATTCGGCTCAAATCGGACATCTTCAACGTGCGTACCCGTTTTCGCCGGCTTTGGCTTGCCGCCTTCCTGCTGAGTACATTCCTGACAGTTCAGCTGGCAGCGGCCGCCTACGCCTGCGCGGGCAGCCGGTATTCGATGGACGGCATGGCGGACATGGCCGGGATGACGGAGTCCTGTCCCGAGATGACGCAGAAGGCCGAAGCGCCGGCTGCCCATGATGGCTTGTGCCTGGAGCACTGCCAGCTTGGCTCCAAGTCGGCCGACCACCCCAGCCCGCAGATTCCTGCGTTCCAGCCCGTGCTTGTCAATCTGGTTGAGCCGGCGATGGTGCCGATATTCGTCAGCCAGCGAGCGGTCTACGCCGACGCGGTGCCGCGCGCGCCCCCTCGCCCCCTGCCCATTCTCCACTGCTGTTTCCGAAACTAGCCTCCGAAGCAATGCTTGCTATCGTGCCCTGAAACCATGGTGTTCAGGGTGGTCGTTGCTTAGCGGAGGCTTTATGCATTTGCGTTTTCCCTTTGCGTATGGGTGCCATCTGACGCTCGCCCTTACGCTGTTCGCCGCTGCCCATCCCGGATGGGCGCAACCCGCGGCCGCACTCTCCTTGCAGGAAGCCGTGGCGCTCGCGTCTTCCCACTCGACGGATGCCGAAACATCGCACTCGGCGGTCCAGTCCGCCATCGAGATGGCGGTGGCTGGCCGGCAGTTACCTGACCCAGTCCTGAAGGTTGGCGTCAATAACGTGCCGGCGAACGGACCCGACCGGTTTTCCCTCGGCACGGAATCGATGACGATGCGCTCGATCAGCCTGATGCAGGAGTTCACGCGATCGGCCAAGCGTGAGGCTCGCGCCCAGCGCTTCGAAGCCGAGGCGTCTTCGGCAGAGGCCCAGCGTACGGCGGCGCTGGCGACGGTGCAGCGCGGCGCCGCGACGGCCTGGCTGGACCGCTGGAACGCCGAACGTGCCTACAGCGTGCTCAATGAGCAAGCGCAATCCATCAAGCTGATGGTAGACGCGGCGCAGGCCGCCTATCGCGGCAACCGCGGCTCCCGTGCCGACATCCTGGCCGCCGAACTGGAGCTCCGTCAACTGCAAGATCGCGAAGACGAGGCCCGCGCCGCACTGGTATCAGCCCGAGCGATGCTGCGACGCTGGGTGGGCGAGGCTGCAGAACTTCCCCTGGCCGAACCCCCTGGCTTTGAGGCGCCGGCCTGGCTCAATACCTTGGATGCCGGCGGCGTGGCGCAACTGCCGGAGGTGGCGGCGGCCGAGGCACAGGTTGGCGTCGCCGAGGCGGAAAGCCGGGTCGCTCGGGAGAACAAGATCCCGGATGTGAGCGTGGAACTGATGTACAGCCAGCGCGGCCCCGCCTACTCCAACATGGTTTCGCTCAACGTCTCACTGCCGCTTCCCTGGGACCAGAAGCATCGCCAGGATCGGGAACTGGCCGCAAAGCTTGCGCAGGCCGACGCCGCGCGCGCGCAAGCCGAAGTCGTACGCCGCGGCTTGCTCGGGCAGTTGCGCGGCAAGCAGGCAGAGCTGGCGCTCAGCCAGGCGCGGCTCGAGCGCTATCGGAGCACCACGGTGCCGCTGGCCAAGGCACAGACCGAAGCGGCCCTGACTGCCTATCGAGCGGGTGCCGGCACCCTGACCGCCGTGGCCGATGCCAGCCGCAAGGCGCTCAATATTTCGCTTGAGCGCCTCAAACTTGAGGCCGCCACCGCCCGACTCTGGGCGGACCTGACCTTCCTGATGCCGTTACCCACCGCAGTCCAGCCCACGTCACTGCAAGGAGCTCAACCATGAACAAGACCACGATTGCACGGACGGTGGCAGGCCTGATGGTGGTGGCAAGCGTTGGGGCTGCCTATTACCTCGGTCAACAGCAAGGGCGCCAGCAGTCGCCCGCGTCGGCAACCTCTGGCAGCAGCGCCAGCGGTGCCGCCCTCAAGGCTGGGGACATTGACCCGAAAACTGGCAAGCGCATTCTCTACTGGCACGACCCGATGGTGCCCGGACAGCGCTTTGACAAGCCGGGCAAGTCGCCGTACATGGATATGCCGTTGTCGCCGGTGTACGAAGAAGCCAGCGGCGGCGCGGCCGTCACCATCGACAGCCGCGTGACACAGAACCTTGGCATCCGCACGATCGAGGTGAAGACCGGCCGACTCGAGGCCGCACTTCAAGTGCCGGGCAATGTCGCGTTCAATGAACGCAGCATCGAAGTGCTGCAGGCCCGCACCAGCGGATTCGTGGAGCACGCGTACGCTCGGACCACCCTCGATCCGGTCAGCAAAGGTCAAGCGTTGGCGCAAATCTATGCGCCGGAATGGGTCGCGGCGCAGGAGGAATATCTGGCCGTGAGCCGGATGGACGGCAGCCTCCAGCGCGAGCTGCGCGAGGCCGCCATTGCGCGCATGCGTCAGGTGGGCATGACCGAGAGTCATATCCGGTTGGTGCAGTCCACCGGCAAACTGCAGCCGCGGCTGACGGTCACCAGTTCGGTCGACGGCATCGTCACCGAAATCGGTGCGCGCGATGGCATGACGGTTTCGCCGGGAACGACCCTGTTTCGCATTGCGAGCCTAGCAACCGTTTGGGTGATCGCCGAGGTGCCTGAGAGTCAGGCCGCCCCGTTGCGGCCCGGCCAGACCGTGTCGGCCACCGCGGCAGCCTTGCCCGGCCAGACGCTGTCGGGCAAGGTCGACGCCATCCTGCCAGATATCAGCGCCGGTACCCGCACGGTCAAGGTGCGCATCGAATTGCAGAACAAGGCCCGTCAGCTCTTGCCCGGCATGTTTGTCTCGGTGCGCTTTGACGCCGCTCCTGGGCCGGATCGCCTGCTCGTGCCCACCGAGGCGCTGATCCGTACCGGCACACGCACGGTCGCGATGGTGGCATCCGGCCAGGGCGGGTTCAGCCCCGTGGAGGTCAAGACCGGCGCGGCTGCAGGCGGCCAAACCGAAGTCATTGAGGGCCTCAAAGCGGGCCAGAAGGTGGTCGTGTCCGGACAGTTCCTGATCGACTCGGAGGCGAGCCTGCGCGGCACCGCGCAGCGCATGACCGCGCCCACGGCCGCCTCTGCAGCCGGCGCGTCGGCGCCTGGCGCCGCTGCAGCGCCCGGGCCGGAACATCAAGGCGTCGGCCGGATCGAGACCGTCACCGAGCAGAGCATGACGATCTCCCATGGCCCCATTCCGTCGGCGCAGTGGGGCGCCATGACGATGGAGTTTGCCGCGCCGCCAGCCGGCATGCCCAAGGGATTCAAGCCAGGGGATCAGGTCCGGTTCCGCTTCGGACTGGACAAGGACGGCGTGGCGACCCTGTCCGCGGTCGAGTCGGCCGCCGCCGTTGCAGGAGCGAAGCCATGATTGCCCGGCTCATCCTCGCCTCCATCCGCAATCGCTTCCTGGTGCTGCTCGCCACGGTCATGGTGACCGCCTGGGGGCTTTGGGCGGTACAGAGTACGCCGCTTGACGCGCTGCCAGACCTGTCCGACGTGCAAGTGATCATCCGCACGCCCTTCCCTGGCCAGGCGCCGCAGATCGTGGAAAACCAGGTGACCTATCCGCTCACCACGACCATGCTATCGGTGCCCGGCGCCAAGACCGTGCGCGGCTACTCGTTCTTCGGTGACTCCTATGTCTATGTGCTGTTCGAAGACGGCACGGACCTGTACTGGGCGCGCTCGCGCGTGCTCGAGTACCTGAATCAGGTGCAGTCGCGGCTGCCGGCGGCAGCCAAGCCCGCGCTCGGTCCCGATGCAACCGGCGTCGGCTGGATCTATGAGTATGCCTTGGTGGACAAGACCGGCCAGCATGACCTCAGCCAGCTACGGGGGCTGCAGGACTGGTTCCTGCGCTTCGAGCTCAAGTCCCTGCCCAACGTCGCCGAAGTGGCCTCGCTCGGCGGCATGGTCAAGCAATACCAGATCGTGCTGATGCCGGATCGACTGCGCGCCTATAACCTATCGCAGGCCAAGGTGCTGGCAGCGCTCAAGGGCGCCAACCAGGAAACCGGCGGCTCGGTGCTGGAGTTGGGCGAAGCGGAGTACATGGTGCGGGCGACCGGCTATCTGAAAACGCTGGACGACTTTCGCCAGATTCCGCTGGTCACCAGCGACGCCGGCATCCCGGTACGGCTGGGTGACGTTGCCACTGTGCAGCTCGGCCCCGAGATGCGGCGTGGCATTGCCGAGCTGAATGGCCAGGGCGAAGTGGCCGGCGGCGTCATCGTGCTGCGCTCGGGCAAGAACGCCCTGGAGACCATTGAAGCGGTCAAGGCCAAGCTCGCCACCCTACAGAAGAGCCTGCCCAAGGGCGTCGAGATCGTTACGACGTACGACCGCTCGGCACTGATCAAGCGGGCGGTGGCCAATCTCACCACCAAGCTGATCGAGGAATTTGCGGTCGTGGCGCTGGTCTGCCTGGTGTTCCTGTTTCACCTGCGCTCGGCGCTGGTGGCCATCGTCTCGCTACCGCTGGGCGTGCTGGCCGCCTTCCTGGTGATGCGCTACCAGGGCGTCAATGCCAACATCATGTCGCTGGGTGGGATTGCCATCGCCATCGGCGCGATGGTCGATGCCGCGGTGGTCATGATCGAGAACGCGCACAAGCATCTCGAGCACTGGCATGCCGACAATCCGCAGCGCGAACTCAGCGCCCATGAACACTGGCGCGTCATCGGCAAATCTGCCGCCGAGGTTGGGCCGGCCCTGTTCTTCTCGCTGCTGATCATCACGTTGTCGTTCATTCCGGTGTTCACGCTGGAGGCGCAGGAGGGCCGGCTCTTCTCGCCGCTGGCCTTCACCAAGACCTATTCCATGGCAGCCGCTGCCGGATTGTCCGTCACCTTGGTACCGGTGCTGATGGGTTACATGATCCGCGGAAAAATTCCGTCGGAGCAGGCCAATCCGCTCAATCGCTGGCTGATTCGCGGCTACCAGCCATTGCTCGGCAAGGTGCTCACGTATCCGAAGACCACGCTGGCGATCGCCGCCGTGCTGCTGATCGCCACCGCGTGGCCCATTATGCGCATTGGCGGCGAATTCATGCCGCCCCTGGATGAAGGCGATCTGCTCTACATGCCCTCTGCGTTGTCGGGCCTTTCCGCAGGCAAGGCCTCCCAGCTCCTGCAGCAGACTGATCGGCTCATCAAGACAGTGCCAGAGGTCGCGACGGTGTACGGCAAGGCGGGCCGCGCCGATACCGCCACCGATCCGGCGCCGATCGAGATGTTCGAGACCACCGTCCAGTTCAAGCCCAAGGACCAATGGCGTGCCGGCATGACCACCGACAAGCTGGTGGAGGAGCTCGATCGGGTCGTCAGGGTGCCAGGGCTGTCCAACATCTGGGTGCCACCGATCCGCAACCGCATCGACATGCTCGCCACCGGCATCAAAAGCCCGGTGGGGATCAAGGTCGCCGGTACGGACCTGAAGGAAATCGATCGACTGGCCACGCGCATCGAGGAGGCCGTCAAGTCGGTTCCCGGAGTCACCTCCGCGCTGGCCGAGCGGCTCACTGGCGGGCGGTACATCGACGTCGATATCGACCGGGCGGCTGCGGGCCGGTATGGCCTGAACATTGACGACGTTCAGGCGATCGTCTCGTCGGCCATCGGTGGCGAAAACGTCGGCGAAGTGGTCGACGGGCTTGCGCGCTTTCCGATCAATGTCAGGTATCCGCGCGACTATCGGGACTCCATCGAGCAACTGCGCAGACTACCGATCGTGACCGACAAGGGGCTGCAAATCACGCTGGCCGACGTTGCGCGCATCCAGGTTGTGCAAGGGCCGCCCATGTTGCGCAGTGAAAATGCGCGGCTCTCCGGGTGGATCTACGTCGACATTCGCGGCAGGGACCTGCGCTCTGCCGTGCAAGACATGCAGGTGGCAGTCGCCAGAGCCGTCCCGATGCCAGCCGGGTACTCCCTGAGCTGGTCGGGACAATTCGAGTATCTCGAGCGCGCCACCGCGAAGCTGAAGGTAGTGGTCCCGTTCACCCTGCTGATCATCTTCGTCTTGCTCTACCTGGTATTCGGCCGGCTGGATGAGGCGCTGCTCATCATGGGCACTCTACCGCTGGCCTTAATCGGCGGCTTCTGGCTACTCTATCTGCTGGGATACAACCTGTCGGTGGCCGGGATTGTCGGCTTCATTGCACTGGCCGGGGTCGCTGCGGAATTCGGCGTCATCATGCTGCTCTATCTGAAGCATGCCTGGCAGGAACGGCTCGAGGATGGGCAAAACAGTCTTGCGGCCCTGCTCGATGCCATCCAGGAAGGCGCCGTGCTGCGTGTGCGCCCGAAAGCGATGACCGTAGCTGTAATTCTGGCCGGCCTGCTTCCGATCATGTGGTCGCACGGAACCGGCTCAGAAGTGATGCAGCGCATCGCTGCACCGATGGTCGGCGGCATGGTGACGGCGCCGCTGCTGTCCATGTTTGTGGTCCCGGCGGTGTATCTGCTGCTACGCCGCCGTCAGATCAAGCAGGCTTCCCTTTCCCCCAACCTCACACCTCAGGAGGAATCACAATGAAACACCTCAAGACCTTCGCCGCCGCCCTGGCCATCATTGCCGCGCCGGCCGTGTTCGCCGCGGGTTCGATGGACGGCATGGACATGAAGGCGCCCGCCGCCTCGCAACAGGCAGCTCGGCCGGTGCCCGCAGAAATCAAGAAGATTGATGCGCAAACCGGGAAGGTCACGCTCAAGCACGGCCCGATCGAGAATCTGGGCATGCCCGGCATGACCATGGTGTTCCCGGTCAAGGATCGCGCCTCGCTTGGCAAGTTCAAGGAAGGCGATGCCGTGTCGGTGACATTCGACAAGGTGGATGGCGCGCCGACGGTCGTGGATATGCAGCGCAAGTAATCGCCCCATGCGCGCACGGGTTCGCCGCCGGCGGCCGTGCGCGTCACGGCATGGCCTAGCAACGTCACGCTGGCAGCCATGGGCGCCACTGCGCAACGATCCTGGCAAGCCAACTCCGAATCGAATCAGACCGTGCGCCACAACCCTTTTGATCTGCCCCACGATGTCCTCGTCGTCGTCCTGAGCTCACTGGCCATCCTCCTTTGTATGCTCGGACTGTTTGCTTGGTATCTGCGACGACGGCACGGCCCCCGGCGAATTCGCGACCAGCATGGCACGGTCTCGCGCAAGCGCACCAGGAAGTCGAGCAGACGGAGCAAATAGCGGTCGGAAAGGGGGCGTCCACTGGTTACCTCCTTGCAATGGCTCGCACGGCTGGGGGCTTCCATTCCGGTGCCCAGGCGCCGCTACGTTGCTTACCCGGACTAGCAACAGCTCAGACCGCCCATCATGCGCTGATGCATCAAAAGCATCCCTACCACACCAAGGATGGCAATCACGCCGACGGCGGCGCACACAATCAAGATGACTTTCCAAATTGACGATTTGTTCATACTCTCGCTCCTAGCGGCCTGTGTACGCTTTCGCGCCAATTGATGTGCCGCACCTGGTGCTGATCGTCGCCCCTGATTTCCTTGACAAGGATCTTTTGTATGACTGTTTGGTAAGCGGTCTTTTGAGGGCGTCCCTTGCGGCCGCCGGCGGTATCCGCTAGGCGTCTGAGGACTTGAGCGTCCAGGGCAGCAGAGCCTCGTAGTCGTCGGCGGTCTGTGCGTGTGGCAACGCCTTGAACAAGGCAACGAGATACTGATACGGATCGACGTCGTTGGCCTTGCAGGTTTCCACCAGTGAGTAAAGACTTGCGCTGGCGTTGGCACCGGCCACGGTGTCGCAGAAGAGGAAGTTTCTCCGTCCGATCACGAATGGCCTAATCGCGTTCTCGCAGGGATTGTTCGAGATCGGCCAAGTTCCGTTCTCGATGTAGCGCACGAGCTTTGGCCACTGCCCATGCAGGTAGTGCAGCGCCTTGCCGAACAGGCTTTGCGGCAGTACGGTATGCAGGTGTTGCAGCAGCATCGTTTCGATCTCGGCCAGCAGCGGCTGGCTTTGTTCGGCGCGAACTTGCTGCCGTTGTTCCGGCCTCATCTCGAGCGTGTGGCGTTCGATGGCAAACAGCTTGCCGATGCGCTGCAGGAATCCGGTGACCGTGTGGTCGGCGCGCTTGTCCTTGGGCAAGGCTTGCTCCGCCTCGACCAGGTAGCGCCGCGCGTGCGCCCAGCATCCGAGGTGCACCAACTGATAGGTGTTTGCGACGTCGTCGTATGGTGCATAGCCGTCGGTCATCAACACCGACCCAGGCTTGATGCCGGCATAGAGAGCCGTAGCCTGCTTTGTCTCGCGTGTGGGGCTATAGGCAAACAACCGTACCGGCGGGCCCGTGCCATTCATCTGCGCCCATAGGAAGCTCTTTCTCTGGGCAGGCCTGCCGGACTCCTTGAGCACCTGTACCGTTGTCTCATCACCGTACACGACGTCTGCTTCCAGCAGATGGTCACGCAGCAGGTTGATGATTGGCTGCACCGCTTGGCCTACTCGCACTATGCTTGCGGCCAGGGTGCCGCGAGAGAGGTCCCCGCCGAAGCGATGCAGCAGCGCTGCCTGGCGGTACAGCGGCAGGCCATCCTGATACTTCGAGGTGATGCACCAGGCCAGCGCCGATTCGGTAAGGAGTCCCTTGGGAATAATGCGTGCCGGTGCCGGCGTCGTCTTGATGCCGCCGTCGCAGCATGGGCAGGCGTACTTGACCCGCTGGTGCTGGATCACGCGGACCTGTTGCGGCACGATGTCGAGCTGTTCGCTGACCTCAACGGCAATCTCGACCAGAGTCTGGCCATCGAGGGGGCAGACGCGTTCCGATTCGGGTAGTTCGTGACGAACCTCGACACGGGGCAGCGCCGGGTCGAGCGGCTTACGGCCACGCTTCTTGCGTGTGTGCCCGGCCACTTCGGTCTCGGGCGTACCTTCTTCTTCCTGCGCCGGCTGCGCGGCCGCTGCCGCCATGGCTTCGGCCTCATTGAGGAACAAGTCCTTCTGCTCCGAGCCTCGCGCCTCGCTCTTGGCGGCGAACAGCTTACGCTGGAACGCCTTGAGCTGTTCCAAGAGCAGGTCTCGCTGGACCGTCATCACACGCAGCTCGCCCTTGATTGCCTCGCGTTCCGCGAGTATTGCCTTGAGCTCGCGCTCGGCGTCTCGCAACAGTTGCAGCTCGGCGGCGGTAACGGTGACGGGCGTGGATGGCATGGCGGGTTAGACCGCTGCCGCCAAGCAGCGTTCACGCAGCGCGATGGTATTCTCGGTGCGGGTGCCGGCGCATCGCCTCGATGTCGATTCCCTCGAGCAGCCAGTGCAACTGTTCGACCGTCAGCGTGGCCACCGACGCCTCGCGTGGCCAAGCAAACCGGTCCGCCTCCAATCGCTTCAACAGTAGCCAGAAGCCGTTGCGATCCCAGCCGAGAATCTTGATGCGATCGGCCCGCTGGTTGCGGAACACAAATACAGCAGATGCAAACGGATCCAGCCCGAGCGCCTGCTCGACCAGCAGTGCCAGGCCGTTGATGTTCTTACGGAAGTCCACAGCGTCGCGATGCAGGTACACCCGCAGCCCAGCGTCGAGGCGGAACATCAATGGCCTCCATTCAGGGCTTCGATCATTGCCCTTACGAGCGCCACGTGTCGCTCGTCGCATTCGAGCTCGAGTGATACCCCGTTGGGTAGCTTCGCGCTCAAGAGTGCCAGCGGTAGCGCTCGCTGCGGTGGCGAATCGGCAGTCGCTGAGGCCGCTTCGCGGCGAGGCACCACGACCTTTGCAGGTGTCTCGATCGGCCGCGAATCCAGAACCTCCTGGACAACCGGCACGAATGCCGGCAATGCACCTCGCGCCTGCGCTGAATCTCGGTACTCCCGAATCCATTTGCGCAACTGATTAGCGTTGATGCCAGCCTTGAGAGCCGTGCCCGAAACCGATGCTCCCGATTGAAGGCAGAACTCAATCAGACGCCGCTTGGCCGCTGGCTCGTAGTCGCGCTTCCCATTGGAGCGGACTCGCACCGCCTGCAGCGGAAATAGGTCAATCTCGTCTTGGATCATGTTTGCGTCCGCAAAGTCTTTGCGGACGCAAGCCTGCCAACGTTCAGCCTTCAATACCAGACGTCGTCAATTGAGCGCTTACACTGTTTGCCTGGTATCCGCGACGCCCACAAGCCCGACCGAAGGCTGCCCAATCAATGCGGCGCCGACTCACTGGCGCGCACCAGAAAGTCAGAAAAATAGCTGCAATTTCCTACACCAACCTCGACTGTACACATCTGATGATGTCCGAGCTTGTTCGCCTGCCATGCCCGACAGGCAATGTACTGCCAGTTGATCGCATCGCTGCAAGCGGAAAAAGTGCGCCGAAGGGCCTAATGGACGCGGCTAAGTTGCTCCGGCTATCGTACTGACTTTTGTCCTGCTGCTTCGTCGGAACCGGCCTCACATGCGCCGTCTCGACGCGCAAGCGACCTAGCCGAGTCAGCTATCGTCGCGAGGGCGAAGCGGCTCCAGCGGGCGCAGCGCTTGAACGGCGCGCTTGAGCAGCAAGATCCAGTCATCCAACTCCTCTATGATGGCCTCGGTTTCGTCCACGAGGGTCGGGCCAGTGGTTGGATACGACAATGCGGCGCCGTTGATCAGAGTATGTGCCATGCCGTGCAAGCGCAGCAGATCGTCGCGCAGTCCGGCTGGCTCACAGCAACGCGCGCGGATCGCATCGAGTTGTTCCACCACGCGCAGGATGGTGGTCGTGTCGAACGTGTCCCGAAGCGCTTGCAACGCCTCAGCGTCGACCCTGCCGTAAGGTGTATCGGTATCAGGCATGGCGAGGCTTGCGGACGGAATGGGCGGGAGCGGCAAAGAGGCTGTCGCGAATCCAGGCTTCCGGCACCCGCTCCAGGTTGAGTTTATAGTCGCCGAAGCGCTTGATGTTGCTAGTGAGGTAGGGACTCAGGAAGCCGATGTCGGCCACGTCGACTTTGATCCCTTCCTTCACCATCGCGCGCAGGGCCTGCATCATGTCCGCCGTGTTCTGAAGAATCACGGCCGAGGCGATCAAGTCGTTGTAGCGCAGACGCTTCTGCTGCTCATCGGGATCGTTCTCGGCCAGCACATCGCCGCCGAACGAGAACCATTTGGCAAAGCCATTGTAGGACTCGATCTTGTTGGTGGTGGCGGTGATCTCCTGGCGCAACTCGCGGCTGCCAATCCATTCGAGCAGGAACGCCGTGCGCACGACCTTGCCGAGTTCCTGCGCCGCCAGAAACAGGCGGTTGCGGCGGCTTTCCGAGCCGAACCGGCGCAGCAGGAGCGGCGAGGAGATTGTTCCGGCCTGAATCGATAGCGCCACCTGCATCAGGTCCTTCCAGTGGAAGGCGATCAGGTCCCAGTCCACGGTGTCCGAGAACAGCCGGTCGATGTGCTTGTATTTGATGTTCGCATCGGCACGGTAAAGCTTCAGATCCTGCCAATTGCGGATGCGCGGCATCAGGTTGATGCCCAGCAGATGCGTGAAGGCGAACACCGCGGCCGACTGACCCTGGGTGTCGGCATGCACGGTATCGGCCTCGACGCTCAAGCCGGCCTTGAGCAGACCCTCGATCACGTAGATGGCTTCCCACACGCCGGGCGGAATGAAATGCCGGAACACCGCGATGTAGTTGTCGGCCACATGCCGGTAGGCCACCGCGCCCATCTTGCGGTACCGAAAGTGGTAGCCGGCCAGGAGGTTGTTGTCGTAGAAGTCGTACTGGGTGCCGTCAGCCGCGACGGTCTTGCCATCCCCCCAGTGCTTGGGCAGGTCGAGCCGCAGATACAGCTCGATCAATTCCCGCTGCGCGGTTTCGAGACGCTCCAGGCTCAGATGCCGGCGGTTGACGAACGACATCATGTGCGGCGTGACCCGTTCCCCCATATGGCGGGCCGCCTGGGTGGGTCCCAGGTTGCAGCCCATGGCGAAGATGGTCAGCAGGTAGCGCTCGGCCGCATTGCGGATCTTCGGGTCGCTGCCGGAGAGCGGGCCGAAGTGCCGTGTGAAGCGGGTCCAGTGCTCGATGTTGGCCAGCACGTCCAGCAGGTTGCGCGTCGGCATACGTCGGATCAGCGCCTGCTGCAAGGCAACGGCGCTGGCCGGAATCTCCCGGGCGACGGTGCGCTTGAGCACCGGCTCGCCATCCTGGCCGATGGTGACGTGCTGGCGCTTGTCGGGAAAACCGGCATCCAGCGTGCGCGCCGTGTCGGCGAGCCACTGGCGCAGATACACCACGAAGTCCTGCGCGTTGGCTGGCATGTCCAGCTTGGCGCAGTATTCCGGCAGGCGCCGTTCGCATTCGCGCCAGGGCAGCAGGTGCGCACGGTAATCGGCAAAGGCATCCGAACCCACCACGCACAAGTCGCCGGATCGCAGCTCGTTGACCATATGCGACAGCACACAAAGTTCCAGATAACGGCGGTTGGTGGGCGCGCCCTGGTCGTGGGGGCGGCGCACCAGCTTGCGCCAACGCTCCGAGGCGAAGCTGACATCGACCTCGTCGGCGATCCATTCGCGGTGCAGGGATTCGTTGTCCAGCACCACCTCCAGCGCTGCCAGCAGGGTGCGAGACTGGCTGGTCGACTCCCATTCCAGCACCTGTGCCAGACGGAGCATCACCGAGCGGTGCGCCCGGAAATGCCGCCATAGCAGCGGCAGGTAGTTGTTGCCGCTGAAGGCCCGCACCTCCGCGCAACTCTCGCGCAGCGGCTCCAGATCGCCGGACGGCGCGAGGAAGCGGCGCACCTGCCGGCCTATCAGCGCGTCGTCCTGGCCATCGGCGACGATATCGACCACGCCGTCGAGCACAGTGACGAGTTTCTCCATCTGCGCGCGCTGACGCGACTGGATGCGCTCCATCTCGTCGCGCGCCCGCTTGTGGATCGCGCCCATGCGACGGATGAACATCTCCGCGAGGTCGTCGCGGGTGCGCACGCGCATATGATTGAGCAAGGCGACGATCAGCGTGTAGCGCTTCTCAGGCAGGATCTCCCGTAGATTGGCCGCGTCCAGGCTCATGGCCTGGCTGGCCAGCGAGCGCAGCTTCGAGGCAGGTACGCCTGCGATTGCTCGAGAGAAATCGCCAAAACCGTCCAGTAAGGTCAGGTGTTCTATGAGTAAGTTGAGATGCTTGCGTGATGGACGGCGCGCGTGGCGCTTGATGTTGTTGTAGGCGGTCAGGCGGTTGGTGAATTCCCGGGTGAGAAGCCGGTCCAGCCGCTGCTGATCCTCATCCGACAAGCGCCTTGCGACGCGTCGAAACAGCGCGGTCTGCGTGCGGCTGTGAATCTGCTCGGCAATGTTGACCAGGGTGGAAAACGCTGGCAGCTCGACCTGGTGCAGGATCAGCGCATCGATCGTGGCGTTGATGATGTCCACCTGCTGGTCCATCGTTTCCGCGGCTTCGCGCGCGGCGCGGATCGTGACCTCGTTGGCATCGGTGCCAATATAGGGCTGGACGCCGAGAAATTCGCGCACCGCCGTGTAATGCCGGTACAGCGTGGGGGACAGCTTGCGGTCATAGCCAAACGCGGCATCTGACGCCAGACCAGCGCTGGCGCGCACGTGGTCGATCACGACGACGGGAATGCTGTCCAGGTTGGGGAAGTAATGCAGTTGCTGGAAGACCTTCAGCAGCACCAGCAAGCCAAGTCGCGGACCTTGTCCACGGGTTGAGCGGGTGGCCCACTCCAGTTCCTCGGCATCCGGCGTGTAGCACGCCTGCAGCTCCTTGGTGGAGAAAACCTTCGGGAAACGCGGGTAGGCGGTACGCTCGACGGTGGCCATACAGGATCTCGGCAATCTCTGAAGGGCCAGCCAGTCTAGCCGAGAACGGTGGCAAAATTCTAGACCAGCGTTATAACTAACCTGAATGTTTTTGCTTGTCTATATAACCTCAGGGATTATGATAGCCGATTGCCCGCATCTTGGCACGACCCGCATCATGGTCACACCATGGGTGGTGGAGGAGGCGATCAGGACATGCACCGTTCGATGGCGCCTGGCATGAACAACATGATGTCGATGCAGTCGACCGGTGACATTGATCGCGACTTCGCAAACATGATGAAGATGCACCATCAGATGGCGATCGATATGGCGAGAACGGAAGCGGAAAAGGGTAAATCGCCTGAGATGAAAAGGATGGCCGACGATATCATCAAGGAGTCTCAACGCGATATCAGAAAGATCGACCAATGGCTGGAGCAGAGGAAATAGCGGTAAAACGAACCGGCTATTGGCATCCGGTTCCGGAATGCGCGGTTGCTTGCGCCCCGGCCAATCCTCAGTGAAGTGAACCCTGTACCCGGAGAATGGAAATGTCGACGCAAAACGCTAACGAGTCCCTCCGGGACAGCCAATCACCGCTATTCCAACTGAGCGACTATCTCGCTCGTCGAGTTGCTATAAGGGCAATCGGTCTGGGCTTGGTGATGGCATTGATCCCTCCGCTGTCCCACGGGTCGCAGCCGGGCAGAGGGATCACTGCGGGCTTCGAAGTCCGACTGATTCAATTGATTATTGACCATCACTATTCCGCATTGCGGATGACGGAGTTGGCGGCAGGTACCGACCCACAACGCACCGGCAACCTTACGCCCGACGAAGGCACGTCGCCAACGCCTGGCTACCCGGTCACCCGCCCGAAGTCTTCCCTTGATGAAGTGAAGTCAATGGCGAGGATGGAGAATCGCTCGCAGCGCGAAGAGATCGCACATCTGCGCGTGTTGTTGCGGCAATGGTACGGCATCGACTATGAACCTCGTGTGCGACAGGAACAGCAGCAAATGCTGGCTTTTTTGGACAACGCGCAACCCGGTAGGCAATTCGACCATGTTTTTCTGGAAGTCTTCAGCCGCCATCACTACACGTTGCTCCAACCGTTGAACGCATGTATCACCGGGGCGGACCGGCGCCATGATGAGCTGATCCGCCTTTGCACCCAGATGTGGCACGTCCAGACAGCGGCCGTCGACGAGATGCGACAGCTGCTTGAACGCCATTTCCACATTGCCGACTATCAGCCCTTCAGCGTAGACCGCCCACTGCACGGGCAAGCGGGTAGCCCGAGAGGGCAGCATAGCGGAGGAGACTAGTCCCAAGCGGGGACCAACAGGGCCACGGTCGAGGAGGCACTAGTGCCCCAACACGTAAACCGACCGTGGCTACAGCAGTCACTTTACTTGACGAACGCCGCGCATCGAGTGTGCGCCCACGCCCATTGTTGTCTGGCCAAGCCACGGTGTCATGCGCGCGCCACCAGCGGCTCATCGAAACCGCTCGGTGCAACGGCGTGTCGGTAGGCAAGGTCGCCAGCCGGATGGCCAAGCTCGATGTAGGTGCAACCCGGCGGGCATTGCTGTAGGACCGCGCGTGGAACTGGGTTAGCGACGCAATGCGGCCCGATTCAAGCAGTGGCGCATCGGGGAGAATGCAGATGACCGATTTTGTGTTCGACTGAGGAGCGTGCGAGCAAATCTTGCCGCTCGAGCCGGTGATCGCATTGCGTGTCCCGCGTGCGGCTCGACCGAAGGCAAAATAAGAATGCCGACTGGCCCTTTGGCGCACTTGTCGACTGGGTCTTTGGCCAAGCCCGTGGGCTCACGGACTGCAGCGCCCACTAGGATTGCTGACGGCTCCATTCGATGGCAGAATTCCCCCGCCCGCACCCCAATGCGGACATTGGCGCGACGCTCCCAGAAAGCTCGCGCTTTTTTTTGCGCCAGCTCAAGGCCGTCATGACGGGGCTTGGCGATCGGCCTGCTCCTGGTCGTCGCGTTCGTATGGCAATCCGTCAGGGGAAAAACTGGCGAACTTCTGCACGACACCGGCAAGCGAGCGCCGTGCAGGTCGGATCCGCAATTCGTCGCCGATGCGCTCGATCTCCAGTTCGATATCCGTATCCTCGTATGCAAGCGCGGCCGGAATACAAACCGCGAACGCGTCGCCATACTTGAAGGCTCTCGTGATGGCCATTTTTCCTCCGACGGTCGTCACGTTGCAAGCGACCGGGCTTAGCGCTGCGCACAATAACCGGCAGCTGCTTCGCCGGTGACGGCAGCCCGCGACGCACCTAAGGCGAAGAAGGTAACAGAGTCTCAGCGATCCAGCCAAGCCGTGCACGGCCGCGCCCGGTTCACTGCAGTGGGGTAGCTCCGCCTAAGGTGAACGTCATCAGCCCCTCATCGAGCGCCTTTTTGATGCAGCCAATCAATTGGCCTGAGGCCTGCGGCGTCAAGCTCAACACGGTGGGCAGCCCCTCCACCTGGCCAGAGACGCCCATGACGATATTGATGTCGACGCGGTCACCTTTCAGCGTCACGCTCAACGGCCCATCAACAGGAATGGTCAACGAGCGGTTTTGCGCCGCGGCGTCTTCGGCCCGCTGCTGTGCGCTCGCGTCATTGTTGTCTTCGGCCACTTGATGTCCTGGTTGATTATAGGGAAATGCCGTAACGCCACGCCACGCCCTGGTCCGGCACCGCGCATAACGGGAAGAATCCGGCGTTGCGCGCCATTATGCCCCGCCGAAACGTTGACGATGGAGGCATCCTGTGGGCGAGCCGTGAGGGCGCTGGGACATGTCTTATTTGTATCTAGTCATGGCAGTCCTCGGCCTTGACCGAACACCACCGCTGAAAAAGACGCCCGCCGCAGCGGGCGCTACGCCGGGTCGGGAATCCGGCGAAATCGATCGTCCGGTGAACACGGCGCGCTAGCGACGGTCCGAAAAGGGGCCTGAGTGTGCTGTCAGGCGCTGCAGCAGCACGGCGTCCTCCAACGGCGCCGGCGCTGGCTCCAGGTGCAACACCGGGGCGTCGGGAAATATCGCCGCGATCAGATCGGTCGGCATCGGTTCGGTGGGCAACGGGCCCAGTTGCAAGACCCGGCTGCCTTGTACTTCCGCCACCATCCAGCCTTCTGGTACATGGTAGAGGGCGGCAATCAACGGGTCGTCGGCTCGGTCGGTCATCGCACACATGAAAGTGGGCACGGCAGCGATTGTAGAGTCCAGTCGCCATAAAGTGCCAGAGACGGTACATAATCGGCGTCGGGAAAACCACACTGTCCCGCGCAATGAATCTGGCCCGACTTGAGGCAACTCTGCTCCTGCTGCACACGCAGGCGGCCGCACAACGCCGTCGCCTATTCAGGCAACGCTGGCGCCCTGGCCGCATTTGTGTGGCGCATGCGAACAGCGTGCTGTGGCGCTTGCATGCCCGTATCGCCCTGCTCGAGCGCTACCTGGCGAGCGCGAAGGCACAACGCCAATCCGACGAGCGAGCGTGGATTTGCCGCCCATGGCTACGGTGTAGCGAATGGGCAACCCGCGGACGACAACGATGACCTCAGCTCCAGACACCGCCATTGCCCCCTTGCCGCCGCAGCCGATGACGGCTGCCCGCTTTTCGCCGGCCGCGTTGATGGTCCCGCTTGCCTTGATGCTGGTGGCCGCGATCACGGCGCTGACAGCCACCGCACTCCTGCAGATGCGCCGGGACGCGCTCGCCAGCGCCCGGGAGGCGTCAGCCAATCTTGCTTTGACTCTGGAGCGCAGCATCGCGCGCAACCTCCAGTTGCACGAGGCCTCGATGCGCCATGCGCTCGATGCCATGCGCAATCCGGCCGTCATGGCGTTGGCCCCGTCGCTGCGCCAGCGCGTGCTGTTCGGTGCGTTCAACGAAGGCGAAGACATCGGCGCACTGCTGGTGGCCGACGCACAAGGGCGCCTGATCCTCGATTCCCGGCACTGGCCGCCGCGCGCGGTGAACCTGGCCGATCGCGACTACTTCATCGCGCAACGAGACCTGGGGCAGTCCGCGGTCTACTTGAGCCGGCCGTTCCAGCCTCGCTTAGTCCCCGACAACCCGACATCGATCGCACTGAGTCTGCGCGTGCCGGGCCCCGACGGCCAATTCGCGGGCATCGTGGCCAGCACGCTGCGGCTGGAGTATTTCCGCAAGCTGTTCGCTGGCGTGGCCCTGGGCGAAGGCGGCGCGCTGGCGTTGATGCGCCATGACGGCACCATCCTCATGCGCCGGCCCCTGGATGCCAGCCTGATCGGCCGCACGGTGCCGACCACGCCCGCGTTTGCCCCCATGCTTCGTGAACCGCATGGCGAACTGATTGCGGCAGGCACAGTCGACGGCATACGGCGCCTGTACAGCTTCCGCCGGGTCGATGGTTTTCCGCTGACGATTGTGGTGGGGCGTGCGATGGACGACGTGCTGGCCGTCTGGCGCACGCGAGCGTGGTGGTTTGCCGGGCTGGTGATGGCGATGAACCTGGCCATCGTGACACTGGCCATCTCGCTGGCACGGCAATGGCGGCGACGCCTCGCGGTCGAAGCGCACCTGCGCTGGCTGGCGGACACTGACGGCTTGACCGGCCTGGGCAGCCGCCGCGCCCTGGATGAAATCGCCGACCGCGAATGGCGCCGCAGCCGGCGCGAGGTGCGGCCGCTGTCGCTGTTGATGATCGACGTGGACTATTTCAAGCAGTTCAACGACCGCTACGGCCATGTGGCTGGCGATGATGCGCTCGCCGCCGTGGGCAAATGCGTTCGCCAGCAGTTGCGCCGTGCGGGCGACTACGCGGGCCGCTATGGCGGGGAGGAATTTGCCGTGTTGCTGCCCGGCACTGACGCGGCGCGCGCAGCGGCCATCGCAGAAGCCGTACGGGCGTCGGTGCTTGCGCTCGGCATAGAGAACGCGGGAAGCCCCTTTGGCCGAATCAGCGTCAGCGTTGGCGTGGTGACTGAAGGCAATGGTAGCGCATCGCCCGTCTATCCGGACCTGCGGGCGTTCTTTCGTGCAGCCGACGAGGCGTTGTACCGGGCCAAGCGCGCCGGCCGCAACCGCGTGTTGAGCTTGCGCGCTGCCGATTCACCAGCATGATCGGCTAGTGGCCGCACCCATCAGGGAGGCTCCTTGCCGATGGGCGGGCCGAAATCCACCTCCCCATGGAAATTCTCAGGCGTGATGCCAGCTTGCAGCCCATCGAGGTCGTACTGCGCCTCGCGCAGCGGCTCGATGACAATGTGCTCTCCGCGTACGTCAACGGCCGCATTCACGCGCAAGTTAGCCGCTTCCATGATCGCGGCCGGGATGCGCACTGATGCGCTATTCCCCACTTCTTTCCTCCCTCACAGGCTCTCGCCGCGTTTTACTTCAATGGTCCAGGGGCAAAAACGCGTGGTGTAGGGCGATGGCCTCGGATGGCGGGGTTCGCGCATGCCGACTTTGCCACGTTTGCCCCTCAATGATCATGGCTGGCGCTAGGCGGTCCGCGTGGCGCGAGACACGGGACAAGTAGGCGTTGACGCCGCGCACCGCCGCTGCACAGGTGCCCGAGAGCACATAGCCAACCATGAAACCGACCGCGTGGTTCCCACCATACTTGCCGGCAGCGAATCGATCGACGCCTTCGATCACGTACTCGCGACACAAATGCGTATTCGATCCGGCGATCCGCTTGCATTCGATGATGGCATGGGGATCGTGCTCCTGCGTGCGCAAGAACACTTCGATTAAAACCAGCGGAATGTCGGTGCGCCCATCCGGCAGCACCACGCTGGGCGTCGAGCGCGACTCGGTGCCCGGCAGCACGACCAACTGCAAGGGCGAGTTCTTCAGTGCATGGCGCATGCCATCGCGCAAGCGCTCGGTCATCAGTACCTCACCTGCGTCGGTGTTCACGTCTGCGGCCGCACACGCGTGCTGCCAACCTGCTGCCACCGTCACCAAGATAGCAGCCACCACCTCGGGAGCCAGTTCGATGAACTGCCTGCCAAGGGCCGATGACGTCTCATAAGGAATCCTCAAGCGCGCCCCCCTACAAAACTCTCCGCCACAACGGCATCGGCATCCTCCAATGCGGCAATGTCCATCCAGTGACGGCGCGCTGCCGGCTTGATGATGACCACCTCGTTGCGCCCGTGCACGCGCAGTTCTCGCTCGGCACTGACTGCCGTGGCAATTTTCACTTGCAGACGATTGCCGATT
The DNA here is from genome assembly GCF_020618415.1 of Cupriavidus sp. MP-37. NCBI lineage: Bacteria > Pseudomonadati > Pseudomonadota > Betaproteobacteria > Burkholderiales > Burkholderiaceae > Cupriavidus > Cupriavidus sp. MP-37. Next base: position 2,161,032 of record NZ_CP085344.1, read on the forward strand.
CCCGCCAGCACGTCGCGCAACTTCCCGCCCGGACGGATCATGGACACGCTGCTCTTTCCCGGCCCCTCCTCCAAAATGAAGCGCACGACGCGAAGCGCGGCCTCCTTCGGCAGATCGATAATCTCTGCGCGCATATGCCGCTTCTTGCGCACAGAAAGCCACGCGTCCATGACGGACAGGAAGGTCCCTGCATACGAGGTCACTTCCACGTTACTGTCCGATGGCGCCATGGCGGCTTCACGCCCCTGCTCCCATTGCCAGCCCGCACGCAATAGTCCGTCTTGGATCACTACGCGGTCGGCCTGCCCTAGCTCATACAAATCGAACACGGCATCATCCAAGGCCTTCCAGTCTTCGGCCTGGACTTCGCGTTCGCGCAATGCCCGTGCGAGCACCAGAAGCCGCTGGCCTGCGGCCGAACTGACGGCGGACGAGAGCTCCGGCACCGGCAGCATCTCAACGTCTCGAATCAGCAGCTTTCGCTTGTAGACGCCGAACTCGGAAGCAGTCAGGCCGAAGAACCACGAAGCCAATGCGGAACTCAGAATCATGGCGAGCAGATCGGCCACCGGCTTCTGGCGCGCAGGCAATGACGCTGCGAAAAATGCGTCGGTGAAGATCAGATCCTGTTCAGCCACCGCCACGATCGCCCTTGGCTGAGCGAGCAGCATCTCCTTGACGATCAGCAGGGGCGCCCGATAGATTTGGCGTGCGCGCGGTCGTTGCGCCTTGGCATGGTGGTATCTCGCAAGACCGTCGGCAATCTGGAAGTGCCGCATATCACGGGTCTGCAGCAGCCCCAATCCGTTGAGCTCGCTGGCATCGAGCGTCCAGTTTTCCCGTTTGCCTTGGGTCAGCCCATCTCGGAATTTGGCATTCAGGACGGCAAGCCGCTCCCCCAGACTGCCATGCGTCATCGTCAGCTCATCGAGCAACATCAGATCCCGGCGACGCCCCACCGCGGCCGCTTTGAGCTTCAGGGGCTGCTTTTCGATTTCACCTAGGGTGAGCTTGAGGATGTCACTTGGAGCGACTTCGAACGAATGAGTTTTCGCGCCGCTGGGTGTCCATGGAATCTGCACGACGGTGATCTGATCGGCCCGCTGCTCGGACCGATGACGGGCGAAAAGCACCACTGCCGGCATCGTGGCGGTGGCGAACAGCCAGCTGCACAAGTTCGATAAATTGACCAGCGTCACCGGCGCCAGCATGCGCATGACATGGTGGGCCGCCTTCATTCCCGTGCCACTGCGGCTGAAGAACGGCGTGGCGCTCAGAATCACGCCAAAGCGAGTCTGCGCATGCGAAAACTCGGCCGCCCGCAGTACAAAGTCCAGGCCCTCTCCCCGCGGCTGCGTGGGTACCCCGGTGGTCATCGCTTGGCGCCGTGCCTGCGTACCGGATTGTCCCTTGAAGCTCCAGGGGGGATTGCCAACAATCAGGTCGAACTGCCTGAGCCCCGTCGACGTGGTTAGCACCGCCTTGCCGTCGCCTTGCCGTTCGATGGTCCTGGCATCGCCCACGAGCAACGTTCTGCCAATCAACGGCTCGAATTTGAGCGACTGTGATGGCTGCGGATCCGGATCGAGTTCGAGCGCGGCCAGGTACAGGCTGAAGGCGGCCACCCGGATCGCGGCTTCGCTGATGTCCACACCATGCACTTGTCCATAGAGGGTGGAGCGAATCAACTCCCGCGTGGGCGGTTTGCCACCGGCGCGCAGATACACTAGGCGCCGCAGTGCTTCGACTAGGAAGACCCCTGACCCGCAGGTCAGATCGAGCACCGATTCCCGTCCCGTCAGGCCATCCATGACCTCGTCGAGAATCAGCGACACGACTGACAGGCGCGTGTAGTGCACGCCGTTGCGCAATGCCTCCGATTTCTGCCCGTTCGCGTCCGGATCGGCATGCGCGAACTGTTCATAAATCGAACTGATCAGTTCGACCGGGATGACGTCGAACTGATACGGGAAGAATGTAAGCTGGCCAGTTTGCGGATCGACCGCTTCGAGGAACTCGGCGACGCGCTGCAAATGCTGAGCGGCCGGCGTCGTTCTCACCGACGACGGCGGGAACATGTCCCCGTTAAAGGTTTGCGCCAACCACTGAAACAGCTTGGTTGTAGCACTGCGGTCGCGCAGAATCGCCGGCAGCGCCGTGTAGCCGCACACGCGCCGCAGGCGCGCGGCACTGACGATGCCGCGGTCAATCAGGTATTGGGTAAAGATCACCCGTCCGATCAGCGCTTGCGCCGCGCTGCGTACCAGATTGCCGGCGACCAAATCCCGTTCGAGAAAGGCCAGGTCCGAAAGCAGCTTCTGGTCGACACCGGTCTTGCGATCCACCGCCGGTACTTGCGCCCAGAACTGACCGGTTTCAATCGCCAGTCGCCCGGCCAGTTCGTCCAGTCGATGCAGGGAGTCTTCGATCGTTTCGAAGCGCCCGATCAAGTGCTTTTGCGCGTCGCCCTCCTGCAGCGGGGTACCAAAGCCGTTGTACAAGTCGATGCGCTGGGGGGAAACGACCCACAGCAGTGGCGAAAATCCTTCGTTCCATACTTCACGCCGCCATTGGCTGACAACGTCATCGGTCGGGGGAGTCGCCTCGAACTTGAAGTAGACCGTCAGCGCCGAGGCGCTACGCCATGATGCATCCGGCACGAAGGCGCGGCCGCGCCGGGAAGCCTGGGCATCGCGGCCCAGTCGCAGGCCGGCTGCGGGTTGTCCGTCGGGAAGAAAACCCGTTGCCGCAAGAACGTGCTCTAGCGTTGCCGATATCACGCCCGGCTCCGTACGGCTTCGGGTGGAAAGGGAAGCGCAGCTTGCGCCGGCGCGCTCATCGCGGGCAACACCTGTTGTTGCAAGCGGGCAATCAACGGATCGAGCGCAACCACCAGTGTCGGTTCCGTCAGTACGTCTTTGCCGCTCCACGAATCGGCCCCATGCAGGCTGGCCGTGGTCGGTGTGACCAGCACGATGGCGCCTTCCATCAGTGGCGCGCTTGCGGCGAGCACCCGGAACAACGCATCCACACCGACACTGACCGAACCGATGTGAACGCCCAATGAACTAACCAACGCCTGGGTGACGGACAAACCGAGCAAGTCGGCGAAGCTAAAGCGGGCCGCTTTCCCCGTCTTCGAAGCGAGGTAGGGGATGGCCTTGCGCCAATGCCTGACGGTTTCCGTCGACACCCCGGTGAGGGTACGCATTTGATCCTGCGTGAACTGAATAGCGGTAACAGTCGGCATTCGCGTTGCTAACAACATAAATATGCGTTGATTCTCCCATGTACTTCCGTTTGAGGCAACGGCATACTGCGATAACAATCGCGGCACGACGGAGTTCCATGCGGGCGACGCTGGAATGACAAGACATCTACTAGGCCACAGCCGGCGCTTGACACGGCCGGCTTGGTCTTCGACGGCGCGGTCACCCTCGCTCTGCTGGTTTCCTTGGAGACCGGGGGCAATCTTGCGCTGACGCTCGAGCGCAGCATCTCCCGCACCCTGCAGGTGCATGACTTGCGATCGCCGGCGTCGCAACTTCGTTGCAGGAACCCGCTGTCGTGTCGCTGCCCGCCTCCTGCGGGAGCGCGCCCTCTTCGACTTCGCCATCAATGCCCAGGACACGGGATCATTGTTCGTCAGCGATGCGCAAGGCAAACTTGCGCTTTGACTCGCAGCAGTGGCCGTCAAGTCGCTCTACGTCGCACATCGCGATTACTTTTCAGGCGCGCCACTGGGATTACGCCGGGCTGTATATCAGCCGGCCGTTTCAAGGGCGCCTGCAGCCGAGCGATAAATTCCTGGAGCTGAGCCGGCGCCTGATTTCGCCTGACGGCAGCCCGGCGCTGGGTACAGTGGCGTAACCCCTTGCTAAGCCCACCGGAGGCCGGGATTGCCGCTGACGGCATGAGCGCGCTTGCCCCGCTTGGCAACGGGGGCACGGTATAGTATCGACGGGGTGGCAACGTCGGGAGCATCGGATGCGAACAAGAATACGGAAGTCGGGCAAGGGCGCCTCGCTCCGGCTCCCGGCCGAGATCGTGGAAGCGGCCAGGGATGAGTATGACGTAGAGGCTCTGATCACCGGCATCACACCTGAAAACCGCCACGGTGAAGTGGATTTCGGCCCGGCCGTGGGCCAGGAACGGCAGACCTCCGGCCATCAAACGGCGTCTGCCCAGCCCCATTCACCGAGCAGACGCCGGCCCTGATGGCTGCCGGCCACCGCGGGCACAGCGGCTCCTCTTCCAGGCTGCTATACAATCGATGCATGAAACCCGTGGATGGCTCGCGCATACGCTATGGCGACCAAGTGCGCCTTGCGTTGATTGATGGCCATCACTATTCGATGGCTGAGGCGACGCGCGCTTGTGGTTTGTATGGTGGGCTGATTGAAACAGGGCGCCGCCTCGCCAGCCCGGCGTCACTCGTAGCGGTGCAGATCGCGCGCCGCGACCGCGCTGCCGCCAGTGCCCTGCAGCTGGAACGGCGCGGCAAGGCACCTCCGCGTCGACCGTCTTAGCCCGCCTGCCGTCACAGGCGGGCTTTTTGTCGCCTCACCGTATCGGCAGCCGATCGGTGCGCTTCATCCCTGGTCGCACCAGCCTACTCGCTACGGCCGACTGACCCAGAACATCCGCAAAACGCGACCACGATGCCCAACGGATAGCTGCCGGCCCGGTGGTGCCCTGATTTCGGGACCGTAGACGGTTGACGGCCGCCGGCGGTCCCTCGTGCGCCCGGCCCGCCAGCGCCGCCCCTCACCCTCGAGACTGGTGGTCGGCCGATCGCCAATGCAGAAGCGACGCTCCCTGTTCATCGCTGCGCAAGCGCACACAGTAGAGGGGATCCTGGCGGTGGGAAGGGTGGCTGCCGGCTTCAATATCGTCCAACCAGCGCGTGATGGCGCGATGCTCGCTATCGATCTCCCAGCGCGCGGCAGTCCGGAACAGGTCAAGCAAAGGGGAGTCCCGATTCCATTCGCAGCAGGGCCATACCCGTTGCATGAGGTAAAGATAACCGTCCGGGGACACCTGCGCTCCCTCCTTATAGGAGAGCACGCCAGCATCGCGCATCGCGTGCGATTCCTTCAGAAAGCGATACATCTCTTGCTGCGCGAGCCGCGACGGCAGCGCCCTGCCCTGGCTTCCCCAGTCCAGCTCCAGGTCCTGCACCGCCACTTCAAACGGGCATTGCAACGGCTCTTGTCCCAACTCATCAGGCTGGGTCTGGATCCAACAGAACGCGCCGAACCCGGCGTTGACGCGCTCCCACCGACACCCGCAGGTGCCATGGCGCTGCCGGATCTGCTGCTGAACGGCCTGGCAGTACCACGCTGGCGAGCCTTCGGACGTATCGCCGCTGTCCTTGTAGAACGCAAACAAAGAGTCAAACCGCAAGCCACGTTCGCCAAGACGCGCCAGCTCGCGACTGACTGCGCGCGGAAAGCGCGCCTGATGGACGACCCACGCGCCACCGCGGTCGGCAAGCAGTGGCTCGAGCTCGGTGGGCAGGGGGGCAAGCGTATGCAGCTGGCCAAGGGCCTGCGTCATCGTGACTGCGCCACGATGCGTCCCTGCCTCGGACCGCCACAACTCGCCTGCCTGCATCCGCTTGGAAGCGTCGCACGCGTCGTGCACCCACGCTGCCAAGGTCAGCAGCGCCCCGGGCTCGCGCGTCGGAAATCCGTCCGGGGCGAAGTGCGGCCAAGCGGCGCAATGCCCCTGCATCAGGCGCTTGAACGCCCCCAGGCGGCGCTCGCCTATGTTCCCGGTCCGGTTGGCCGGTACGGTGGTCAGCGCCGTCAGGTGGATGGGGCACTTGGTTAGCCAGGGCACCTCATGCAGGTAACTGTGATAGCCCTGTTGCGCACAGGCTGCGCAATACCGGACGCTCGGCCCCTGACTGTAAGCCGCAGGGGGCGCATAGGTGCCGCACTGACGAAAATTGAGCGCGTGCTGGAGGACATCGGCCAACCGAGCCGGGTCCTCGCCCAAGAGCGAAGACACCCGCGCGACGTCATCATCGGAGGCGAACCCCAGATGGCGCGGTTCGACGCCCAGGAACGCGGTGCCGGCCCGCACGGGGACGCCATTGAGCGCACAAAACCTGGCGACGAACGACAGCGCCGACTCGTAGGGGCGCAGATTGTGTGGCCACCAGTTGACCGAGGGATAGCCCGCCACTGCTAACTGCCCGCGGCGATGATTCTCATGTGGTCAGAGAAATTGGTCTTGGCCAATTCTCTGAGCCAATTCTCGTAGCAGGTCGCCTCGTCCCAGTCCATGCCGCGGGCCAGTTGGAACAGCACGCTCTCGGTCGCCTTGGCAACGTGTTGCATCGGAAACTCATGCCGCCGTCGCGCCTGCTGCGGTGACAACTCGACCAGGGCGTTCCAGAGAAGCTTGGCGCTGCCGGCCAGCCGGCGCCCGCGGGCAAAGTCCTCTGGCGCAAAATACGCCAGAAACGGCACCCCGCTGTCGACCGGCCATTCGGAGTCGACGTCATAGCCGTTCAGCACATACTCGACCTCCCGCACCGAGCGCAGACCGTGAAAGCGCGCATGGGCTGCCATGAAGCGGGCGGCCACGTGCGCGTTGCCGGTGCTGGCCATGTATTCATGGCGATAGTTCAACTGATGCGTGCCGACCGAGAAGACGCTGAGCAGGTAACCGTCGTAATCGAGATCGTTCTGCAGGCCCACCAGCCACTTCCACTCGCGCAGCGTCAAATCCTGCGCTTCGTCAATCAACAAGACGACATAGTTGCGACACGCATTGTTGGCGATGGCAATGAAGCGTTGCCGACAGAGATAGGCCGCCTCGACCCGCTTGGGCACCTTGGCCGGGTTGACGAACTCGAAGTGCGACGCCATCAGAATCTGATGCCAGAACGCCGCTTCGTTGGAATGACTGTCGGGGCGTCGGCTCCATACCACCAGGGGCACGACTGCGCTAAATCGTTCCTCCAGCACCTTGCCGACATACCACTGCACGCAACGCGACTTGCCGAGCCGCGACGCCCCATAGATATAGCCGCCCGGGCGCTGCTGATCGATCCATTCGCCCATCTGCTCGATCATGGCATGCATCGGCGGCGTGTAGACCGCATACTGCTTGGTCACAATGCAGTGACGCGGATCGATGCGCTCAGGCAGCGAGAACGACACGTTCTACTCCGTTCGCGCCATGCGCCGCGGGGGAAGCTCACCCTTCCGATCCGTGCCCAGGTCACCGGTTGTGTCAGCCCGTGTCACGGCCGGCGCGACCTCGGGCGCCTGTCCACCTCGGGATGACCCGCCGCGACCGCGCTCCAGTGCGGCATCGAGCATCACGGCACCAATGGAAAGCTGGGAGGCGGCCGCCAGGATGCGCCTGGCTTCCAGGTACGCCGGATGAACCGGGAGCTTCTTGTGCGGCTGCATCTCGACGTACTGGATGAAGGCTTCGATCGCATCGCCGCCGGGGGAAATCGCAAACTGGCCTCTGGCACAAGCGCGGCAGATGGCCGCGCGTACCGCCAGGCTATGCGGCGATAAGTGCCATGGCGGCGCTGCGCGCAGCACCCCCAACGGCACACCATCGAGCGTTGAGGCCAGCGCAACGCGGCAATCGTCCTCTTCATGGCAGATCACCCAGATCTCGGTGCCCACCAGATCCTGCCGGTTGTGCAGTACCTCGTTGCTGTAGCGGCCATAATGGAAGTTCACGTACGGTGCCCGCCCCACCGCCGCGCCGCCCCTGACCACACAACGCCTTCTCACGCTAAACAAGCCTTGCATGGCGGCGGCATCCACCCGGCGCCACGTCTCGCCGCCATGCCGATGCAGGAAGGCCGCATACTGCAAGGGCGTCCGGTTGCCAATGCCGCGGTGAGGGGTAGCGTTATAGTTGGCGATCAGCACGCCCAACAGCTCTTCGGCATATTCGTACTGGAAGCGGCTGGCCAGCGCCACGCCGTCTGGCTCACGGCCCTGCCGATCTTGCGGCTTAGCCCCGGTCGTGTTGGTCAAGCGCTGAAAGCCACGTCCGGCGAGGTTGCGGAAAAACGACTCAATGAACGGGCGATCGTCTTTGCTTCGTCGTGCCGCGAACGAATTGCGCGGCTCCAGCAGGGTCGAACCCACGGCCTGTTGGAGCGCAGCGCGAACGTGCTGGCAGGTTTCCGCCAGTGCGCCGTCGACGCTGGTTTCATCCCAACACAGCCCCACAAATTCCTCGCCGAGCGAGCCAAGCAGCCCTGCATCAGGCAAGTATGGGGTGGCGGAAAAGGTCACGGGACGCAGCTTCGGCCGGCTCAGTCCGGTCTTGATCGCCCGCAGCACATCGTCTTTGGAGACTTCTCGCCCGGTGCTGAAGTAATAGCCAACCACCGCGCGCGAAACCACTTCGAGGATCACAATCACCCAGAGCCGGTGCACGATCTTCTCCGTGAAGCCCCCGCCGGCGAGCGGCAGCGACACGCAGAAACGACCGTCCAGTTTGTGCGCGTCCATTTCGACCCGCTGCATGAACCGCAGCGCGGGCCGGCCGGACCCATCGCCGGCCTTCAGCTTGCGCACCAGATCGGCTCCCCCGATGCTGGCCGCGAGCGATTTCGGATCCGAGGACAGCACCTGTTCAACGAAGCGACAGATCGTAAAGTAAGCGCGAGTCGATGTATTGAACGGCCAGTCGCCGCGTGCCTCATAGCCGCGCTCGCGCAGTTGGTCAAGAAACCACAGCCAATGCCGTCGGGGCGATCGCCTGGCCTCGGATAACCGTTTGGACGATGGGCTGGAGCGGATGCGAGATTCGAACGACAAGCGCAGTTCCGGGTGCGCATCCAGCGTGGCTTGCAGTGCTCCGGCTGCCCCGCCGCCGAACCGGTCGACACGGATTTTCGTGCGGCGGCGGTATGGCCGTACTCTTAGCCACGGCACCAAGCCACGCCACCCATACGGCCGGCCATCGGGATGCGCCTGAAGACAACGCTCGGAAATCAAACGATAAACTTGCTTGTCGCTGAACGAGGTCAGACGCTTGATGGTGTGGGCGTCGGCGCCGGAAAGATAAAGCTGGACCGCGTGTTTTCTGGAAAAGTACAAGGCGCGCCGCGGATCGTCGAGCGCGCCCTCGTCTGGCGTTGGCCAACCCGACGTGTCGACGCGTTGGCCACGAACGACTCGCCCGCCGCCGTAATGTTCATCGTTGCCTGGATCCATGAACCGGTCCTCGACTTGGCAGGACGGGCGACATTGCCTAGGAAAACGTTTGAACGATAGAAGGCTTGCACGAGAATGCAAGCGACGCATCGGGCCAGGGCTGACACGCAGTCAGGCTCGGCGCGTCTCACAGGAGAAGTCCGTAGTGAACTTGCTACAGCCTTTCCCGCCCCGTCTGCCGACCGTCGCTGCGGTCCTCTTCCGGACAGTCGTGCGAGGCTGGCAAACTTCCCCAGGACACCAGCAAGCGAGCGTCGTGCCGGGCGGATACGCACAGTTCATCGCCTACCCGCTCGATCTCTGCACAGATTTGTTACAATTTTTAACTCGATGAGCCAGCCCTCTTTTCAAATGGGAAGCCCCGACGAACTAAGCAGAGAAGAGCTGTTGCTCCGCCTCATCGAGCGCTACGTCATGATTGGTGGCCGTTACTACCGTGACATACCGGCGGAGCAACAGGCGCAATACCTACCCGACGTCTGCGAGAGCGAATCGTATCGATGTGAACGGTTGCGACAGCTGCTATATGAGCACGGCGCATTTCGAGGAGTGCCTTTCCGAAAGGGACCGATCGAGGTGATGGACGCCTTTATTGCCCAAGGTCCGCAGCGGCTTGCGGCAGAGCGCGAGAGACAGCGCGCCAGTGCCGAAGAAGACGAGCAAATGCGGAACCGACTTCTTGCACGGCAAAGAGAGCGGGAACCTGAGATTGACAGGACCGCAGACAAGCACCGCCGGCTGAGCTGGCTACCTCATGAGTCGGGGCCCGAAGGCCAGATTCTCGACCTCGTCAGTGCGAGCGTCAAGAAGTTGCACGCGGTCCAAATCGCCAAGCTGCTCGAGATGGAAGTAGCCGATGTTCTGGAAGGACTGGCGTCGCTGATCAGGTCAGAACGCATTATTGCGAGGGGCGACGGCACGTTTAAACTGGCAAACGAATAACCTGCCGGGGAGACACGCCCCTTCGCACGCTACCTGACAGACTGAAGACGTAACATGGCCGCCGTACATCCAAAGAACACTTTAAGTTGAACCGTTCAACGGAGTAACAATTTTCTGCAAAGTTTGTTCAACTAAATTTGTTACTAGGCAAGCGACAAGCAGCGTCACGCCGTCAGTGTGTGAGTAACAAAATTACGCAAAACAACGGCTAAGCCGTCTGCAATGCACCGCGCGCCATGCGGCGGATCGCCTGCGGCGGTTGCCCGAAAGCCCGCAAGAAGGCTCGCCGCATGCGCTCCGCATCGCCAAAACCGGTATCCCTTGCCACCACATCGATCGGGTGGCGCCCGCCTTCCATCATCAGCCGTGCCGCCTCCACGCGCAGGCGCTCCACGGCTTTGGCCGGACTCTGGCCGGTCTCGTCGCGGAATGCGCGCGAGAACTGCCGGGCGCTGAGGTGCGCTGCCTTCGCCAGTTGCTCCACCGAAAGATCCAGCTGCAGGTTCTGCCGCGCGAAGTCCAGCGCGCCACGAATGCGATCCGAGCGCGGTTCCAGATCCAGCAGTGCCGAAAATTGTGACTGACCGCCTGCGCGGCGATGGTACACAACCAGGCTTTTGGCCACGGCGCGCGCGATCGCGGCGCCCAGATCCTTCTCCACCAGTGCCAGCGCCAGGTCGATGCAGGCCGACATGCCGGCCGAGGTCCATACCGGACCATCGATGATAAAGATGCGGTCCTCCTCCACGCTGACTTCCGGGAAGCGCCGCCGCAACGCGTCCGCGTAATACCAGTGCGTGGTGGCGCGACGGCCGGCCAGCAGCCCCGCCTCCGCCAGCGTGAAGGCCCCGGTGCAAGTCGCGCCGATGCGCCGCGACGTTCGCGCCGCACGCTGCAAGAACTTCACCAAGGCGGGCGGCGCCGGCAGGACGTCATTGTCTCCCACCACCAGAACGGTATCGAAGCGGCGCCGGCCAAAGGCCTCGGTACTGACGGCAAAGCCACCGGAACTCAACACGGGGCCGCCATGTTCGGACAGCAAGTGAACCTGGTACAGCGGCGCGTCAAGAGCCCGGTTCGCAAATTCGAGCACCGTGGACACCGCCAGGTTCAGCGCCTGGAAGCCGGGATAGAGGGCAAGGGCCACATGTTGCATGGTGAACTCCTCATGGCAGCGGAAGGCACTTCCGACATGGCATAAAAGGTGGGATCTACGACATTGTAGCCATCGCCATTGTGCGCCTAATCTTGGATACACGCAGCCGACCTGTTCTGCCCTCTTCCCGGCTCTCCCGCCGGCTGCCACGGACCTTCTCACTGCCTTCTCACTGTTATGGAGCTTCAACGTGACAACTCACACCTACGCCGGCACCGCCCTGATCACCGGGGCTTCTTCGGGTATCGGGGCCATCTATGCCGATCGCCTTGCGCACCGCGGCCATGACCTGATCCTGGTGGCGCGCAACCGCGGCCGGCTCGAGGCGCTTGCGCGGCGGATCACGGACCACACCGGCCGCTCGGTCGAAATCGTGACGGCCGACCTGGGCCAGGCGGCCGAGGTGCGGCGCATCGAAAACATCCTGAGGACGGACGCCAGCATCACCACGCTTGTCAACAATGCGGGGTTCGGCGGCGCGTGGCCGTTGCTGGAGTCGGATGTGGACACGATGCAGGCGATGATCGAACTCAACGTCACTGCGCTGACTCGCCTCACCTATGCCGCTGCCCCGGCCTTCGTTGCGCGCGGCCAGGGCACGATCATCAATATCGCCTCGATTGTGGCGATCGCGCCCGAGGTCCTGAACGGCGTGTACGGCGGTTCCAAGGCCTTTGTGCTGGCCTTTACCCAGTCGCTGCAACATGAGCTTGCCGGCAAGGGCGTGCGCGTCCAGGCGGTGCTGCCGGGGGCGACCCGCACGGCGTTCTGGGACATCGCCGGACAGCCGGTCGAGAACCTGCCGGAATCGCTGGTAATGGACGGCGACGACCTGGTGGACGCGGCGCTGGCGGGACTGGATCAGGGCGAGGTGATCACGCTGCCGTCGCTGCCTGACGCTGCGGACTGGCAGGCATTCGAGGCGGCACGCGCCGCGCTGGGGCCCAATCTTTCGCATGCGCAGCCAGCCGCGCGGTACGGCATTGCGCGGTGAACGTCATGAACGTTGAACTGAAACGGAAAATCGCCTTCGCGCTGTCGATGGGTGTGGTGACTACGGGGATCATCTCGTTCGCCCTGCTCGCTCTCAATGTGGGATTCACCGAAGACTTTGCGCTGACCTGGTTGCGCTCCTGGGGCGTCGGTTATGTGATCGTCATCCCTGCCATCCTTCTGGTCGGGCCGCGCCTGCAAGCGCAGGTCGAGCGCTGGGTCCGTTGACACCTGAAGACCCTCCGCATCGCGACATTCAACCTGTACCACTTCAACCAGCAACGCTACGGCAACAGCCGGCGGCGTCGCTGGCTGTTCGACGGACTTATCGTCAACAACGATCACTTCCAACGCCTCTACTGGGGTTAGTCAGTACGCAATATTCCGATAGCGTGCAATAAACGGATATCGCCGCATCGTGCCCGTCGCTAGCATTCAACGGTCCCACGCCCGCCTCAATGACGGGTCGGCAAGGGAGCCCAAAGACAGGTACGAGAGTTCATGGAACAGCGCACCCACACCGAGCAAAGGAAGTCGCGTCAACGACGTCCATACCTTGCGCTGACCGCCGTCGCGGCAGCGCTGATGCTTACCTATGGCGTCGCCAGGTATCTTGCATGGGCGTCCCCGATGCCTCAGGAACAACAACAATTCACCGTCTACGTCGATCGAGACAAGGCCCCGTGGGAGCGGCCGGTGCTCGCGCTTCGCGAAGGCGTGCCGTCGCACCTCAACGTGCATTCCACGCTGTCCGGCGTCCTGATGGTTCACGAAATTCCTGGTGCTTTCGCCGCATGCGGCTCCGGGAACGCGCAGTCACTGGACATCTTCCCTGTCGGCATAACCGGACGGTTTTCTCTTCATTTCCACACCCAGGACGGCGAGCAGATCGAAGTCGCGACCATCGAGATTTATCCGCGCTGATGAGGATGAGGTTCCTGGCACTGGAGCAGTAACCCGGCTTTTCGCCGTGACAACGAAATGGAGCCACGACTCCTGGGAGACAGTTCATGCGACGCGATCACGCCGTTGTTCGATAAGAAGAAGGCAAAGGCTCAAGTCAGCTACAAGAGGAGACAAGCATGCAATTACCTATCCGGGTCGCGATTGCGATATCGCTCAGCCCATTCTTGCTCACCGGCTGCGGTGGGGGTTCTGACGATCCGGTTGCCGCCGCGACGCCCACCGTGTCGGTGGCGGACTACGTGGTTCCACGGGTTCAAAGCTGCAGTCCCGGCGACACCCCCGAAACCGCACTGCAAGGCCAGGTGCCTGCGGCGCTTCGCCAGTCCGGGTTCAGCGGTTTCAACTGCAACCTGAAGCTCGTCAGCCAGGTGCAGGGCGAAGGCGCATCGTGGTCCTCCGCGACCTACACCGACAAGCGGGGACAGACGTGCTTCTACCACTCGACGATGGGCCCAAGCCCCGTATTCAATAATCCGGCCGCGCCGTCTCGTGTGAACCCTGGCGTACCGGTAATCAATATCACCGACCCTGCCCGCCCGGTGTGGGTAAGCTCGTTGACCTCCACCGCAATGATCGATCCATGGGAATCTCTGCGGGTGAATGCTGCACGCGGCATTCTGGCTGCGGATAACGGACTCGGCGGCGCCGGCGGCCCGGAGATCGACTTGTACGACGTTTCCACCGACTGCACCCGGCCGCAACTACTTGCAAGCGTCCCGATTGGCACCGGGGAAGATGGCGGCATCATCCCGTCGACCAGAGCACTGGGGCACGAAGGCGGATTCTCCCCGGATGGCTTCACCTACTATATCGGTGGAGCCGTTTCGAAATCCTACTATGCGGTCGACCTGACAGTGCCAACGCACCCCAAGCTGATCTCCGCGATCACCATGGCCGAGCTCGGATTCGGATCCGTGCCCCACGGCTTGTCCGTGAGCCAGGACGGTACCCGCGCATACTTCGTCGCAACCGGGAACGGAGGCGCGGCAGCTGGCCAGGGTGCCCCGCCGCTCAATAATGCAAACGCAACTGGAGACAACGGGTTCTTCGTCATCGATACCAGTGAGGTGCAGAGTCGCCGCCCCAATGCGAAGATGCACCGCATCACCACGGTGCCGGTACGAAATGGCAGCGTGGCGCAACATACGATTTCGTTTTCCGTGGCAGGCAAGCCGTACGTGATCGAAGTGGATGAAGGCGGAGCGGGCGGCCTGCAGGAACCTGGCGCGACGAGTGTGAAGGCCGCGTGCAATGCCGGCATGACGCCGTTCCCGCTGGGGCATATTTACGACATGTCGGACGAAGCCGCGCCGAAGCTGGTCTCTGAACTTCGGCTCGAAACGCATGCGGTTCAGAACTGTGACAAAGTCATTCCCGACATCCTCGGCCTTTCCATCTTCACTTACGGCAGCCACTACTGCAGCGTCGACAACCGGGAGAACGCCACCGCTCTTGCCTGCAGCTACTTCAACTCGGGAGTTCGCGTGTTCGATATCCGCGATCCGTCCAAGCCCAAGGAAATCGCGTACTACAATCCGCCTGCCGGGAAATACCCTGGCGCGGGTTCCGCGCATCTCATGCTTGGCCAATATCGCGCGGGCGGTCCGGACTGGTGTGCCTCGCGACTGGATTTCGACTTCGACCGCCGACTGCTGACCACGGCATGCCAGGACAACGGCGCCCTTGTGCTGTCCTTTGCCAATGGCACGTGGCCGTTTCCGGAAAGTACGAAAGCGACGGGGAACGGCAATTGAAGCGCAGCGTCCAGGCAACCGTCCGGTCTTCGCCTGCGAAGGGCATAACCAGCACAGCCGCGATACCGCCCTCCGCTCCGCGAAAGCATCGACTCTCAACGCTGCTATTTCTTGCCGCGCTCGCCACGCCATTGACGTGCAGTGGCTTCGAGTCCGATGTGCACTTCGGACTCACTTACTGGCTGGCGAAGCAGGCGGGGTTCGCGCCACGCGAAGCAGAGGCGATCGCGCTGGCGAATCAGCGACTTGATGCGGGGTCGATCGAGTATATGGCGTCACCGTTGCAGTTTGCGTGCCTATCGCGCTTCGCGCCCGAGGCCAGGGACAGCCAGGCTCGGCACTATCCGAGCGAGAGCAAGGTGCCGTCGCGCGCGCAGTCCCGGCCGGTCGTGCCCGGTGGGCCCGCTGCGCAATCCATGGTGAATGCTGCGCTACGTCGGGCGGACGCAGGCAAGGCGGCTTTCATGCTTGGCGAGTTCGGGCGTTCACTCCATGCGCTGCAGGATTCTTGGGCGCACCAGGGCACGCCGTCCATTCCAGATTGGAGTCGCCATGGCATCGAGTGCGACGCCAATCTGGCCATGGCCGCGCCGGCCGATCGGGGCACGCCGCAGAGCCACGCTGCTGACTTGACCTGGCGCTGGCCCGGCGACGTGGAAGAGATGGCGAAGTCCACCTATGCGCAAATGCTGAAGTACCCGCGCATCCATGGCGCGCACCGCACCGCGGCGCCCTGGAATCAGCTGCAGCCGGCGCTCGCCGGCTTTATTGGTGCGCGAACCAAGCGTGCCAAGGCCGACTGGTTTGCCGCGAACGACGTGGCCGACGCCTCCTTTCTCGACGGAACCAGCCTGCCAGACGGCCCAAGATGGAAGGCGGCCCGCTGGCAAGGCCGGCGCGATATTCCAGCGCCAATGCCGCCGGCAGCGCAGTCTGGCGTGGACAAGGCGCTTATCGATTTCTATACGCATTTCTTCAACGACTGGGTCACGACCTCACCTGTCGACAAGCGCTGGCTGTCCGCACTCGCCTCTGAACCAGACGGCCGGATCGACCATGCGCTCGTCGACCAGCTCATCGGGTGGCGGCTGCGAGACCGCGGGACCCACCTGGCCCTTGCGGCGCAGCCGCATTCGGCACGCAGTGCAGCATCACCGCTTCGCCAGCGCGCATCGTTCGAGGTGTTCAAGTCATTGAACGACGCGGTGCTGCCACTCATCGTGGCAGGGGACAAGCCGTCCCCGATCCTGCCCTTCCTGGTTTTCGCCCTGCCCGACTCGGCGGCGGGAAGCAAACGTGCCGTTGCATTGATCAAGCTGCTCGATGCACCCTACGACACCATTGGCGTTCTTGCCGAAAGGCGGAACGGCACTGACTGGAAGATCACCGCACTGATCTCGTCCGCAGACAACTGAAGACGGAAACCGTTGAAATGCCGGCTAACCTCGCCTGCGGCTCGATGCACGTACCGGGCCCCGCAAGATCTCATGCGTTACGTAGAAAAATCCCGCTGAGGTTTTGGCTGGCGTTCGCCATCGCGTGCGCTCCGACGTTGGCCGGGGCGCATGCCTGGAACATTCCATACTACCTCCCGGTGCCGTTGTGGCTGTATGCATACGCGGCCACGGGAACGCTGATCGCCACCTTCCTGGTGCTGGCGTTCGCTCCAGGCAGCGGTGTGCCGCAGGCCGGTTTGCCACCAGCCCGGCGGCGGCGGGCACTGCGAATACCTGCAGCGGCGCTGAAAGCGGGACAGATCGCCAGCGCACTGTTCCTCACGCTGTTGATCGTCTCCGGCATGGCCGGAACGCAGAACCCTTTTCAGAACATCAGCATGGCGGGATTCTGGATCTGGTTCTATCTGGGGTCCCTCTATATTAGCGCGGTGCTTGGAGACATCTACGCATTCGTCAATCCGTTCGCCTGGCTGCTGCAAGTCGCTGCACGATATTTTCCCGCCATGGAAACGGGGCGCTATCGCTATCCCCCGCGCCTCGCCTGCTACCCCGCGTTGGTCCCATATGTTGCGCTCATCGCACTGGAATTGTTCGGCGCGGGCAGGCCGAGGGATGTCAGCATATTTCTCCTCGCCTACGCAGCGTATGCAATAGCGGGATCGCTCTGCGTCGGCCGGTCGCGATGGCTCGAGCATCTCGACGCGCTGGGCATTCTGTGCCGGTTATGCGCAAAGCTCTCACCGCTACGATGGCTGCCGCTGCCGAATGGCAACGTCGGAATCAAGCTGAGAAACCCGATTGCCGACATCGCACGGGAGAAGCCCGCGCACATGAGCCTCGTGGCCTTGCAATCGTTCATGCTTTCGTCGACGGCCTACGATGCGCTGCGAGACACCGTTCCCTGGAATCGATTCTTTTGGGGCAGCGTCTATCCGCAGGTCACCCACTACTTTCCATCGCTCGGGAAGAACTATGCGTTAGCCGGCGAGGCGATTCTCACCTGGCAATGGCTGAGCTTCGCCGCAATCGGCATGGCGTACTACGTGCTTTTTCGGCTGTTCTGTACGATTCAGGCAATCTGTGCCGGCGCACCGCTGAAGGGCAAGGCGCTGAACGGCAAGGCAATCACGCAGCAGTTTTGCCTCGCGCTGCTTCCGATTGCCCTGTTCTATCACGTCTGCCATTACTTCACGCTCTTTCTCGGGCAGGGGCGGCAAGCTCTCGCGCTCGCGTCCGATCCGCTCGGACTCGGTTGGCAACTGCTGCCGGCGCTGTCCACGGCCAGTGAACCCACGCCAGCACAGTCCCTCATCAACATGGGATACATCTGGCATGCCCAGGTGCTCCTGATCCTGGCCGGGCATATCCTGAGCGTGTATGTGACCCACGCCATCGCCGCCAGGAACCGCGCTCTTGTCGGCGCCTCAGCGGTCAGCCAACTGCCACTGCTGGTCATGGCGATTGCCTTGACGATCAGCGGCCTATGGATACTTTCGCTTCCGCTCGCGTGAGGATGGCGGAAGCCGGTTTGAGCTCGGATGGCGAAATCCCCCATCGCTTGCGGAACGTCGCCGAAAAATGGCTGGCCGTTGAAAAGCCGCAGTCAAGGGCTGCCTCGGTCACGTCACATTGGCCTTGCGTGATCAGGTTGCGCGCCGCTTGCAGGCGGCTCTCGATGATGTACTGATGCGGCGTCATGCCGATGGTTTTCTTGAAGCTTCGGATAAACGAATAGACATCGCCGGGGTAGTCCACGGCACCGGCAATCGTCGACAGTGTCAACTCGCCGCGGAAATTGTCTCGGATGTACTCGGCTGCCCGTCGCATCATGGGCCCGTGCGCGTATTCCCTCGCCTGCGGCCTCGATTCCAGGTAGGCCATTCGACGCAGCGCAGCCGCCCCCAGTGCTTCCGCATACATCGGCCCCAGCGGCATTCCCGCCAGGGCATCTTCGTGGATGCTCCGGACAACGTGCATCAGCAGGTCGTCACTCAGGTCGAACCGGGGCGTCCCCGAGGCGAATCGTCCAGTTGTCTCCAGACCGGATCGAGCCAGCCATGAAGCATTGAAGTGGACGGTCACCCACTCGGCTTCCGTCGACCATCGGCTGGAAAACGAAAATCCCGGCGGAACGTACATCAACGGCGTACGAAAACGCTTCGGAGCCCACCCGCCTCCAGGTGTTCGCAACTCCAGCGCGTTCGGTTTCTTCAGGTACAGGGCGAACATCGTCCCGGTCGTCTCCAGGTCGATGATTTCCGATTCGCCCGCAATGTAGTGTTCAACCGTGACGGGGGCAAGCGAGCGCGCGATCGAACGCCTTCTCCATTTCGCTGGCGGCTGCCAGCCCATCCGGCTTCCGTCCGCAGCAATCGTGCAGACGTCGTTCATTAGCGTCTGGCCTGGCACGCTCCCCTCTTTTATCTGGATCGATAGGCGTGTTCAGTAAAGTGACCTGGTACTGCCTTGGTGTGCCAGTCGACTGTATGCGTCCACGCTTACTTGAATCTTACCCACGAGCGCTCGCATGATTGCGTCGCAGCAACGTGCTGCTGATGGCGCCAAGCAAAACGCAAGCCCTCAATCGCATGCCTTCTGTGCGCCAGCCCACATTGCCTCGCTGCGGCCCCCCCTAAGCTAGAAAAGTCCGGTGCGAATGTCCGCGCGACATTCCACCGTGAGCTCCCCGCGCGGAACGCTCCGCAGCGAGGCCTTTGCCTGTCCGGCCGGCAAGGATGACTGTTGCATCGATGCTTGCCTGCAGGCGCTCCGAGATTGCCGGAATTGGCTTTCACGCCCGGTTCCATGGCAACGCTGTCACCGCAGGAGGTGATGCAAATGCGTCAACTCACGATCTTCCGGAAAACCGTGTGGGCGTCAGTGGTTGGCTTTGCCCTGGTGGCATCGCCGACCCACGCAGCGCCCGTCAGCTTCGACAATGACGCCTGCACCAACCCTTCCGCGGAGGCCAGGCTGAGGCAACGGGAAACCGCGGTGCTCGGGCCTGCTCATGCGGATGCGCATGCCAGGGCACGCGCCAAGCAGTGTCGGGTGGCAAGAGGCCTGGAACGGGCGCCCGCGCCGGATGAACAGGTGCTGGCGGCGGCCAGGGCGCAGGCTACCAATACTGCCGGCCAATGGAGCGCACCGTTCGTCATTCCCGTGGTCGGCATCACGGCGGTGTTGCTGCACACTGGCAAGGTCCTGTTCTGGTCGTACGAGCCGACCCAGTACCATAATCCGGCGGCGTCCAACACAGGCGTTGCGTACGTCTGGGATCCCGTGACACGCACGGGACACGCCATTACACCGCCGGAGAACATCTGGTGTGCCGGCCAGACGATATTGAGCGATGGCAGGGTTTTCCTGGCGGGTGGCAATCTGCGCTACCCGGACCCGAACGCGCCGGAGGGGCAGCAGAACTTCCAGGGTGCGCTGAGCAGCTATACCTTCAATCCCCTCACCGAGACCTGGACCCAGCAGCCGAATATGTCGGTCGGCCGCTGGTATCCGACGCTGACCAAGCTGGCCGATAACAGGGTGGTGATCACCAGCGGGCTTGACGAGACGGGATCCGGCAATACCACGGGGGTGGTCGAGGTATTCACCCCTGCCGCCAGCATGGATGGCGTCGGCACGATGAGCACGGTATCGTTCCGCGATCCGTCCGGCATGTACCCGTTCCAATACCTGCTTTCTTCGGGCCAGATGATGCAGGCCGGGCCGGCTTTCTACAATACCGCGCTGTTGACGCCCGGCACCTGGTCATGGAGCAGCATCCCGAACATGCTGAGCTCGCACTATGAGTGGGCCAACGGGGTTATCTATACCGATGCCTCGGTGACACCCGTCAAGCAGGTCGTCATGATCGCGGGCGGCGCCGAAGGCGACAGTGCCTTCCGCAACAACGAATGGTTCGATGTCGGCAATCCCAACGCCGGGTGGAGACAGTTTCCGCAATGGCTGCAGCCTCGCCATAATGCCAATACCGTGATCCTGCCGGATGGCACGCTGTTTACGGTGGGCGGAAACGCGGCCAGCAACGGTTATGACAACCCGCATTTTGACAGCGAGCTCTATAACAAGCCGGCCGGCGATCCTACCGGCAGCTGGATTCCGATGAGCCCGAATACCATACAGGCGGGCTACCACTCGAGTGCCATCCTGTTGCCTGACGCCACCGTCTTGCTGTCCCAGGACGATATGAATCCTCTCGCGGCCAGCACGCACCAGGCACAGGTGTATTCGCCACCCTATCTGTTCAAGGGCGCACGCCCCAACATCACCAGCGCACCGGGTACATTGAGCCTGGGCCAAACCTTTACCGTTGGTTCAAGCACGCCCAATATTTCCAGCGTTGCCCTGGTGGCGCCGGGGGCCGTGACCCACGCCAACGACATGCATCAGCGCTATATCAAGTTGCGGCATACCAAGCAGGGCGCCAAGAACCTGAGGATCACCCTGCCCGCCTCCAGTGCGCTGGTGCCGCCGGGGTACTACATGCTGTTCATCATCGACTCGCAGGGGGTGCCTTCCGTCGCCAAATTCGTCCGTGTGTCTTGAAGCCTGTGGACCGTGCTGCATGGCGGCATGATTGTTGCAAGGGTGGGTGTGGTTATCCGTTCAGGAGACAGCCATGCCCTGCCCTGCTGATCATCAGAAACTGGAAGCCATAGGCGCACCACGCGGCGCTGGCTTTGGCAGACGCCCGCCCTTCCCTTCGCCCCGCCGTTGCACAGTCGCCGCGAACCGCGGCTGACCGTGGCTGCGGCAAGGCATCTGACGTCAGGGGAGGCGGCATCATGTGTACCAATTTCGTCCCGGCAACCGGTCCGGTGTTGCGCGATGTTTTCAGTGCCGAGCCACCAGCTGGCGGATGGAAGCCGGAAATCGGGCCTAGGCGATGCCGCACCGATCGTCCGTGCGGATGCCACCGGCCGGCGCGAGTGCCTGCTGGCCACCTTTGGCCTCGTGCCGCGCTCGCGCCACGTCCACGGTGCCCGAGATTTCGAAACCATGAATGTCCGTGCCGAGTGCGTCGGCGACAAGCGAGGCTCATGCAGCGCGTGGCACCGCACCCAGTTGTGCCTGGTGCCTGCAATGGCCATCTACGAGCCGTGCTACGTCGCCGGCCAGTGGATCCGGTATCGGATCTGGCTGCCGGACGAGCCGGCGCTCGGCATTGCCGGCTTGTGGAAACAATGGCCGGATGGATCCTATTCCTTCGCCATGTTTACCGTGACTGCGCCGGGCCATGCGGTGATGAAGCTGATGCACACGCCCGGCAAGGAGAAACGGGCGCTCGTCATGATTCCGTACCTGCAGTGGCAAGCGTGGCTCGCGTGCCGGGATCCCGAACTGGCGCGAAGCTTCATGACGCTCTACCCGGCCGAGAAGATGATGGCCGTCCCTGCGCCGCCTGTGCCCGAGCCTGCCGAAGCAACCGGTGCGGCAGCGCCATCGCAGTAGGCCGTTCAGGCAAAACGGTCATGCAGGATGGAAGCGCTCAGCTGGCGCTTCTTCCAGTACATATGGTCGATGCGCTGCTGCAGCTTGCCCAGCACCGCGGGGTCCAGGTCGCCGTAAGTCAGCAGCACGGCCGGGTGTGTGCCGTCGCCGTCTTCGTGCTCCAGGCTGTCGAATGGCGGGAAACCATACTTTTCCAGGAACGCCTGGATTTCTTCGTCCGAGGTGCCGGGGTCGATATTGGTGAGCAGCAGGCGGCTCATTTTCTCTCCCAATCTTGCAAGAGGCGTCGGGTAGCGGGCGCCTTTTTGAGGTTAGCACCTCGGCACCGTCCCTGCAGCACCGCGCGCTGATGCCATTACAGCACGCCATCGCCGTCCGGGCATATTGCACGGCCACGATTGAATGAATTCCCGTAGTCAGAACGGAAGCCTTTGCAAAACATCCATGCCCATCGCCGAATGCATCCCGGGAAAGGACGTGACTGGCGTGCCTGCCGATGCCGCGCCAAAGACAAAACCCCTCGCAGCGTTCGCTGTCGAGGGGTTTTGGGGATAAGAGCCTGGCGATGACCTACTTTCACACGGGTAATCCGCACTATCATCGGCGCGGAGTCGTTTCACGGACCTGTTCGGGATGGGAAGGGGTGGTTCCAACTCGCTATGGTCACCAGGCATGAGGGGTTGTGGCGCTGTCGGGTGGGACAGCGTCACGAATCGGGATGTAGTGTTGGTTGTGTGTGTATCGAGGCACAAGGCGATCGCTCACCAGGTGAAACACACTGGTTATAGGATCAAGCCTTACGGGCAATTAGTACTGGTTAGCTTAACGCATTACTGCGCTTCCACACCCAGCCTATCAACGTCCTGGTCTCGAACGACCCTTCAAGGAGGTCAAGCCTCCAGGGAATCCTCATCTTCAGGCGAGTTTCCCGCTTAGATGCTTTCAGCGGTTATCTCTTCCGTACATAGCTACCCTGCGATGCCTCTGGCGAGACAACAGGTACACCAGCGGTACGTCCACTCCGGTCCTCTCGTACTAGGAGCAGCCCCCGTCAAGATTCCAACGCCCACGGCAGATAGGGACCAAACTGTCTCACGACGTTTTAAACCCAGCTCACGTACCTCTTTAAATGGCGAACAGCCATACCCTTGGGACCGGCTACAGCCCCAGGATGAGATGAGCCGACATCGAGGTGCCAAACACCGCCGTCGATATGAACTCTTGGGCGGTATCAGCCTGTTATCCCCAGAGTACCTTTTATCCGTTGAGCGATGGCCCTTCCATTCAGAACCACCGGATCACTATGTCCTGCTTTCGCACCTGCTCGACTTGTCGGTCTCGCAGTTAAGCACGCTTTTGCCATTGCACTTTAGGTACGATGTCCGACCGTACCAAGCGTACCTTCGAACTCCTCCGTTACACTTTGGGAGGAGACCGCCCCAGTCAAACTGCCTACCATGCACTGTCCCCGACCCGGATTCACGGGCCAAGGTTAGAACCTCAAACAAACCAGGGTGGTATTTCAAGGACGGCTCCACGTAGACTAGCGTCCACGCTTCAAAGCCTCCCACCTATCCTACACAGATCGGTTCAAAGTCCAATGCAAAGCTACAGTAAAGGTTCATGGGGTCTTTCCGTCTAGCCGCGGGGAGATTGCATCATCACAAACACTTCAACTTCGCTGAGTCTCGGGAGGAGACAGTGTGGCCATCGTTACGCCATTCGTGCAGGTCGGAACTTACCCGACAAGGAATTTCGCTACCTTAGGACCGTTATAGTTACGGCCGCCGTTTACCGGGACTTCAATCAAGAGCTTGCACCCCATCATTTAATCTTCCGGCACCGGGCAGGCGTCACACCCTATACGTCCACTTTCGTGTTTGCAGAGTGCTGTGTTTTTATTAAACAGTCGCAGCCACCATTTTATTGCAACCCCTTCACCCTTCTGGCGCAGGCCAGTCAAGCTACCAGGGCGTACCTTATCCCGAAGTTACGGTACCAATTTGCCGAGTTCCTTCTCCCGAGTTCTCTCAAGCGCCTTAGAATACTCATCTCGCCCACCTGTGTCGGTTTGCGGTACGGTCTCGTATGACTGAAGCTTAGAGGCTTTTCTTGGAACCACTTCCAATTGCTTCGCAGCACTAGGCCGCTCGCCCCATAGCCTTGAATTACGCGCCCGGATTTGCCTAAGCGCCTTCTCCACTACAGGGACCGGGACTTCCAACACCCGGACAACCTTCCGCGATCCGTCCCCCCATCGCATCATACGACGGTGCAGGAATATTAACCTGCTTCCCATCAGCTACGCATCTCTGCCTCGCCTTAGGGGCCGACTCACCCTACGCCGATGAACGTTGCGTAGGAAACCTTGGGCTTACGGCGAGGGGGCCTTTCACCCCCTTTATCGCTACTCATGTCAGCATTCGCACTTCTGATACCTCCAGCATCCTTTACAAGACACCTTCACAGGCTTACAGAACGCTCTCCTACCACGCGTGCGCTCCTTTAAATCCACTAGCACAACCACCCACGATCATTGTTGGTGGCTTTGTCGATGCTGCGCATCGACAAGCTTGGTGCACTTAAAGGAACGCACGCGTCCGCAGCTTCGGTGACTGGCTTAGCCCCGTTACATCTTCCGCGCAGGACGACTCGATCAGTGAGCTATTACGCTTTCTTTAAAGGGTGGCTGCTTCTAAGCCAACCTCCTGACTGTTTTAGCCTTCCCACTTCGTTTCCCACTTAGCCAATCTTGGGGACCTTAGCTGGCGGTCTGGGTTGTTTCCCTCTTGACACCGGACGTTAGCACCCGATGTCTGTCTCCCGTGATTGCACTCTTCGGTATTCGGAGTTTGCTATGGCGGGGTAATCAGCAATAGACCCCCCAACCATGACAGTGCTCTACCCCCGAAGGTGAGACACGAGGCACTACCTAAATAGTTTTCGGAGAGAACCAGCTATTTCCAGATTTGTTTAGCCTTTCACCCCTATCCACAGCTCATCCCCTAACTTTTCAACGTTAGTGGGTTCGGTCCTCCAGTACGTGTTACCGCACCTTCAACCTGGCCATGGATAGATCATCTGGTTTCGGGTCTACACCCAGCGACTCAACGCCCTGTTCGGACTCGCTTTCGCTACGCCTTCCCTAATCGGTTAAGCTTGCCACTGAATGTAAGTCGCTGACCCATTATACAAAAGGTACGCCGTCACCCTGCTTCAAGGGCTCTCGCCCTTGAAGCAGGCTGCGCCGCGCTGCGCGCGCCGCACCCCTGATTCGTGGGCTATTTCACTTTGGAGTTCTTTTGTGAGCGGCGCTTGCGCGCCGCTCACAAAGTACCCGAAAGCACTTGAAGCAGGGCTCCGACTGTTTGTATGCATGCGGTTTCAGGATCTATTTCACTCCCCTCCCGGGGTTCTTTTCGCCTTTCCCTCACGGTACTGGTTCACTATCGGTCGATCACGAGTATTTAGCCTTGGAGGATGGTCCCCCCATCTTCAGACAGGATTTCACGTGTCCCGCCCTACTTGTCGCACACCTAGTTCCACAAGTCTGTTTTCGCATACAGGGCTATCACCTGCTATGGCCGGGCTTTCCATCCCGTTTTGCTAACAGTCCTGCTAAAGAGTGCAAGGCTCTTCCCATTTCGTTCGCCACTACTTTGGGAATCTCGGTTGATTTCTGTTCCTGCAGCTACTTAGATGTTTCAGTTCGCCGCGTTCGCTTCCCTTGCCTATGTATTCAGCAAGGGATGACCCATACGGGCCGGGTTTCCCCATTCGGACATCTCCGGATCAAAGCTCGTTTGCCAGCTCCCCGAAGCTTTTCGCAGGCTACCGCGTCCTTCATCGCCTGTGATCGCCAAGGCATCCACCACATGCACTTGTTCGCTTGACCCTATAACAAGTGTGTCTCAAGGACACCCTCACTACAGGTTGAGTTCTCGCATTTGTGCCGTATTCCAAGTCATCTTTCGATCACTTTAAAATACATTTGGTTGATACAATCACAACCCGGTATCGCGCTATACAACTGTGCTTCTCATCAAAGCACCGCGACACCTTTACTACATCCCATATTGTTAAAGAACAGCCGATCGTTAGATCGCTTGGCAATGCCAAATGCAAACGCTCAATGCTTAAGCGCTTGCATTTGGCCACCTGGCCTTAACCAACAAACCACCGATAAGTGTGGACGCTCAACCTTGGATGCACGCTCTGAAAGGAGGTGATCCAGCCGCACCTTCCGATACGGCTACCTTGTTACGACTTCACCCCAGTCATGAACCCTGCCGTGGTAATCGCCCTCCTTGCGGTTAGGCTAACTACTTCTGGCAAAACCCACTCCCATGGTGTGACGGGCGGTGTGTACAAGACCCGGGAACGTATTCACCGCGGCATGCTGATCCGCGATTACTAGCGATTCCAGCTTCACGTAGTCGAGTTGCAGACTACGATCCGGACTACGATGCGTTTTCTGGGATTAGCTCCCCCTCGCGGGTTGGCAACCCTCTGTACGCACCATTGTATGACGTGTGAAGCCCTACCCATAAGGGCCATGAGGACTTGACGTCATCCCCACCTTCCTCCGGTTTGTCACCGGCAGTCTCTCTAGAGTGCTCTTGCGTAGCAACTAGAGACAAGGGTTGCGCTCGTTGCGGGACTTAACCCAACATCTCACGACACGAGCTGACGACAGCCATGCAGCACCTGTGTCCACTTTCCCTTTCGGGCACCTAATGCATCTCTGCTTCGTTAGTGGCATGTCAAGGGTAGGTAAGGTTTTTCGCGTTGCATCGAATTAATCCACATCATCCACCGCTTGTGCGGGTCCCCGTCAATTCCTTTGAGTTTTAATCTTGCGACCGTACTCCCCAGGCGGTCAACTTCACGCGTTAGCTACGTTACTGAAGAAATGAATCCCCAA
Source organism: Cupriavidus sp. MP-37 (assembly GCF_020618415.1). Taxonomy (NCBI): domain Bacteria; kingdom Pseudomonadati; phylum Pseudomonadota; class Betaproteobacteria; order Burkholderiales; family Burkholderiaceae; genus Cupriavidus; species Cupriavidus sp. MP-37. The sequence continues at coordinate 2,187,902 of NZ_CP085344.1, forward strand.
CAACTAGTTGACATCGTTTAGGGCGTGGACTACCAGGGTATCTAATCCTGTTTGCTCCCCACGCTTTCGTGCATGAGCGTCAGTCACGTCCCAGGGGGCTGCCTTCGCCATCGGTATTCCTCCACATCTCTACGCATTTCACTGCTACACGTGGAATTCTACCCCCCTCTGACATACTCTAGCCTGACAGTCACAAGCGCCATTCCCAAGTTGAGCTCGGGGATTTCACGCCTGTCTTATCAAACCGCCTGCGCACGCTTTACGCCCAGTAATTCCGATTAACGCTCGCACCCTACGTATTACCGCGGCTGCTGGCACGTAGTTAGCCGGTGCTTATTCTTCCGGTACCGTCATCGACCCGGGGTATTAACCCAGGCCATTTCTTTCCGGACAAAAGTGCTTTACAACCCGAAGGCCTTCTTCACACACGCGGCATTGCTGGATCAGGGTTGCCCCCATTGTCCAAAATTCCCCACTGCTGCCTCCCGTAGGAGTCTGGGCCGTGTCTCAGTCCCAGTGTGGCTGATCGTCCTCTCAGACCAGCTACTGATCGTCGCCTTGGTAGGCCTTTACCCCACCAACTAGCTAATCAGACATCGGCCGCTCCTATCGCGCGAGGCCTTGCGGTCCCCCGCTTTCACCCTCGGGTCGTATGCGGTATTAGCTAATCTTTCGACTAGTTATCCCCCACGACAGGGCACGTTCCGATGTATTACTCACCCGTTCGCCACTCGCCGCCAGGCCGAAGCCCGCGCTGCCGTTCGACTTGCATGTGTAAGGCATGCCGCCAGCGTTCAATCTGAGCCAGGATCAAACTCTTCAGTTCAATCTCTGTGTGCCCCGAAGGGCTCGCTCTTTCGAGCGGTCGCTCACTCTCAGAAAACTGACTGACCAGATCCGAAGATCCAGTCACGCTTTGCTGTGCGAGCACTGTATAACTTTTTAGCTAAAAGACCGGAGTCTTTCGCATCCGCTATCAAGCGCCCACACTTATCGGTTGTTTGTTTGTTAAAGAACTTCGCCGCCCGGCTTTGCCGTTCAGCGCGCTGCGTTGTCTGCAGCGAAGGAACGAGACTTTAAAGAAATTTTTTCGATTACGCAACCGGTTTCGAAAAATTCTTTATTGCGCTGCACGCCCTCTTTCGAGTCAATTCTTGCGCGCCGTTCCTTTCCCGTTGCGCGATGCCTTGCCAACGAGGGGGCGAATCTTAATACCTTCGGCGTCGGCCTGGCAAGCACTTTTCTCGACAACAAGGAAAGAGTCGGCTGCCGCACTTACGGAAACAGCGCCATCTGCCCCGACAACAGCGTCTCGAATTCATCGTCCAGAAACGGCAGGATCGCGTCGGCAATCGGTTGCAGTTGCCGGGTCACATAATGGGCATAGTCGATCGGCGCCGAGCGCGCTTCCAGCGGTTCCGGACCGGCGACGGTCATCACATAGCTGATCCAGCCGCCGTGCTGGTACTGGCGCGGCCTGCCGTGGCGCTCGTTATAGTCGTCGGCAATGCGCGCGGCGCGCACATGCGGCGGCACGTTGCGCTGATATTCCTCGAGCCGGCGCCGCAGGCGCTTACGGTAGACCAGTTCCTCGTCCAGCTCGCCGGCCAGCGTGCGGCGCACGATGTCGCGCACATAGTCGGCATACGGTTCGCGGTTGAAGACCTTTTCATAGAGGGTCTGCTGGAAGCGCTGCGCCAGCGGCGACCAGTCGGTGCGCACCGTCTCCAGCCCCTTGAACACCATCTCGCGCTTGCCGTCCGCCCGCTCCACCTGCCCGGCATAGCGCTTCTTGCTGCCCAGGTCGGCGCCGCGGATCGTCGGCATCAGGAAGCGCCGGAAGTGGGTCTCGAACTGCAGCTCGAGCGCGCTTTCCAGCCCGTAGGCTTGCCACAGGTGATCGCGCCACCAGTCGTTGACGTAGGCGACCAGGCTGCGGCCGATCTGGGTGGCGTCGGCTTCCGTGCGGGCACGGCGCAGCCAGACGAAGGTGGAGTCGGTGTCGCCGTAGATCACCTCGTAGCCGCGGGCCTCGATCAGCGCCCGCGTCTGCCGCATGATCTCGTGCCCGCGCATGGTGATCGACGACGCCAGCCGTGCATCGAAGAAGCGGCAGCCGCTGGAGCCGAGGACGCCGTAGAACGCGTTCATGATGATCTTGAGCGCCTGCGCCAGCGGCTTGTTGCCATCGCGCTTGGCGGCATCGCGGCCCTGCCACACCCGTGCCACGATGGCCGGCAGGCAGTGTCTGGTTCGCGAAAAGCGCGCCCCGCGGAAGCCCGGCACCGCATCGGCATCGTCCGGATGCGCCAGCCCTTCGACCAGGCCGACCGGATCGATCAGGAAGGTGCGAATGATCGACGGGTACAGGCTCTTGTAGTCCAGCACCAGCACGGACTCATACAGCCCCGGCCGCGAGTCCATGACGAAGCCACCGGGGCTGGCCTCGGGCGCCTTCTCGCCCAAGTTGGGCGCGACAAAGCCCTGGCGGTGCATCAGCGGCATGTAGAGATGCGTGAAGGCTGCCACCGACCCGCCGCTGCGGTCGGCCGGCAGGCCGGTGACCGTGGCGCGCTCGAGCAGGAACGGCAGCAGCTCGGTCTTCTCGAAGATCCGCGTCACCAGTTCGCAGTCGCGCAGGTTGTAGCGCGCCAGGGCCGGCTTGTCATGGGCGAACATGCGGTCGATGGCGTCCATGCGGTCGTACGGATTGTCGATCGCCTTGCCCTCGCCGAGCAGCGCCTGCGCCACCGCTTCGAGGCTGAACGACGGAAAGCTCCAGGTGGCGGAGCGCAGCGCCTCGATGCCGTCGATGATCAGGCGCCCGGGCGCGCTGGCAAAGAAATGCTGCTGCGCGTTGTGCTCGCGCCATTCCATCTCGGCGCCGCCCCGCCCCAGCCGCAGCGGCACCTGGAACTGGCGCGCCTGCTCCTGCAACACGCGCAGGTCGAACTGCACCAGGTTCCAGCCAATGATCGCATCGGGATCGTGGTCGGCCAGCCACTGGTTGAGCCGGTGCAGCATTTCGGGCCGCGTCGCGCAGTAGGCAAGGGAGAAATCGACGTCAGCGGGCGCCTGCGGGGCCGGCCCGAGCACGTAGACCTGGCGCTGGCCGCAACCTTCGAGCGCAATCGAATAGAGTTCGCCCGCCGCGCTGGTTTCGAGATCGAGCGACACCAGGCGCAGCGCGGGCCGGTAGTCGGCCGACGGCTTCATCTGGGCGTTGCGCAGCACGCCGGCGGCATCCGGCTCGCCGTCGAACCACACCGGCGCGGTGATGAAGCGCTCCATCAGGTAGCGCTCCGGCGGACGGATATCGGCTTCATACACGTCCACGCCGGCATCGCGCAGCGACCTGGCGAGCTGGATCAGTTGCCGGTGCTGGGCGCAGTACAGGCCCAGCACCGGCCTGCGCTGGAAATCGCGCAGCCCCAGCGGGCGCAATTCGACCTCGCGTTCCCGGCACAGCAGCGCCTCGGCACGCTCCCGCTGCACCTGCGGCACAAAGGCAACCGACGTCTGCGGCGCCAGCCGCAGACGTCGCGGCCCGTCATCCGTCGCCAGCCAGAATTCGACTTCGGTTCCGCCTGGCGTATCGCGCCAGTGCCGGGTCAGGATGAAGCCTTGCTGGAGTGCCACGTTGCAGGATCAGGAAGGGAAATGCGTCGATGCGGGCGGATGCGGGACGCGCTTGCGCCGCGCACCCGCTGCATCAGCCCGGCGCCGCGTTGCCGCCGCGCCTTGCCGCCTCGATCGTGGCGATGTCGATCTTGCGCATCGTCATCATCGCGTCGAACGCGCGCTTGGCCGCGGCGCGGTCCGGGTCGGTGATCGCGGCGAGCAATGCGCGCGGCGTGATCTGCCATGACAGGCCCCAGCGGTCCTTGCACCAGCCGCATTCGCTTTCCTGGCCGCCGTTGCTGACAATGGCGTCCCACAACCGGTCGGTCTCGGCCTGGTCGTCGGTGGCGATCTGGAACGAGAACGCCTCGCTGTGCTTGAAGTGCGGCCCGCCGTTCAAGCCGACACACGGGATGCCGGCAACGGTGAACTCGACCGTCAGCACATCGCCCTCTTTCCCGTCCGGATAATCGCCCGGGGCGCGCATTACCGCGCCGACCGAGCTGTCGGGAAAGGTCTTGGCATAGAAGTTTGCGGCGTCCAGCGCATCGCGGTCGTACCACAGGCAGATCGTGTTCTTGCTAGGCATGTTGCGTCTCCTTGAAGACACGGCGCCGGGATCCGGCGCCGGGTGGGCCAGCGCGCCATTGCGACCGGCGCCGCCGGCCGGGACTCCAATGTCTCACACTCCGCGCGGCAATGCAGGCCATGGCGGCATCACATCGAGCGGAGGCCCGCTGGCATGCAGCTTCCGCCGGCGCGCGGATTCACTGGCCCTGGGCCGCGCGCACGAACGCGTCACGGGCGGTAACGCGCTTGACGTAGTCCTGGATGCAGCGGCTTTCGCCAACGCGCGGCGCACCGAACTGCCCTGCCCACGCCAGCGACGCGCCGAGATAGACGTCGGCGGCGCTGAAGCTATCGCCGAGCACGAAGGGGCCGGGAGACAGCGCTTTCTCGATCGCGTCGATGACTTCGTCATAGTCGCCCCAGCCTACCGTCTGCTTGGGCAGCGGCGACGCGGCGCGCATCATGCGGTCGGTCAGCGCGGGCTCGAAGCAGCTGCCGCAGAAGAACAGCCACCGCAGCACCGTGCCGCGCGCGGACGAGCCCGCCGGCGGCATCAGCCCGGCTTGCGGATAGGCATCGGCGAGCCAGGCGATGATGGCGCCGTTCTCGGTCAGCACGGTGCCGTCGTCCAGCACCAGCGTAGGAATCTTGCCCATCGGATTGATCGCGAGGAAAGCCGGCGAACGGCTTTCCGCCTTGGCGATATCGATGTGCTGCAACGCGTAGTCGGCGCCAACCTCCTCGAGCATCCAGCGCGCCACCGACGCGCGGCTCTGCGGGTTGTAGTAAAGCGTCATGGTCATAGCGTTCCTCCTGGCGCCTCGGCCCTGTGGATTGGAGGCAGCAGGATAGCACCGACCGTGCGCGGTCAGGCGCTGAACGCGAGCAATTGCGCTCCCTCGGAAACCTGCTCGCCGATGCCGTACAGCACCTCGCTGACCACCCCGTCGGCGGGCGCGCAGATGGTGTGCTCCATCTTCATCGCTTCCATCACCAGCAGCGGCGCACCGCGCGTGACCGAGCTGCCGGCCTCGACCATCACGGCGATGACCTTGCCCGGCATCGGCGCGGTCAGCTTGCCGCCCTCGCCTTCGGCCTCGCCGGCATGCGCCAGCGGATCGAGCCAGGCCAGCGTGGCGTGGCGGCCGCCATGGAAGACGTGGAACTCGTCGCCATCCCGATGCACCTGTCCGTGCGTGCGCCGGGTGCCGAGGTCGATGCGGATATCGTCCGCCTGGCAGGTAAAGGCGAAGGGCGCGGCCTGGTCGGCATAGATCAGCGTGCTGCCGCGTTCGTTGCTGTTCAGCGTCACGTCGAGCACCTGCTCGCCGAAGCCGAAACGCAGCGTGCGCGATACGCCGCCATTCAGCCGCCACGCGCCGGCATGGGTCCACGGCGAATGCTGGTCGGCGGCGTCGATGCGGCGCTGCTGGTGTTCGCGATCCAGCAGCGCCGCCACCGCCAGCGCAATCAGTTCCATGCCGACCGGCGCCGGCGGCGGGAACAGGACCGCCTCGTTGCGCTCGATCAGCCCGGTGTCGAGGTCGGCGGTGCGGAACGCTTCCGACTTCACCAGCCGCTGCAGGAAGGCCACGTTGGTCGACAGCCCCACCACGTGGTACGCCGCCAGCGCCTGGCGCATGCGCGCCAACGCCTCGTCGCGGTCCTTGCCCCAGACGATCAGCTTGGCGATCATCGGGTCGTAGAACGGGCTGATGGTGTCGCCCTCGCGCACGCCGGCGTCGATGCGCACCCCGGCCGGGCCATGCGAGTTTGCGTCAACCCCGTCGCCGCGCATGAACTGCACCGCCGGCGGCGTGCGCAGGAAGCGCAGCGTGCCGGTGGACGGCAGGAACTGCTTGTCGGGGTTCTCGGCGTAGATGCGCGCCTCCAGCGCATGGCCGTCGATGCGCAATTGGTCTTGCGCCAGCGGCAGCGGCTCACCGGCGGCGACGCGCAGCTGCCATTCGACCAGGTCCTGCCCGGTGATCATCTCGGTCACCGGATGCTCGACCTGCAGGCGCGTGTTCATCTCCATGAAGTAGAACGAGCCGTCCTGGTTGGCGATGAACTCGACCGTGCCGGCGCCGACATAGCCTACGGCCTTGGCGGCGGCGACGGCTGCCTCGCCCATGGCGCGGCGGCGTTCTGCCGTCATGCCCGGCGCCGGCGCTTCCTCCAGCACCTTCTGGTGCCGGCGCTGCACCGAGCAGTCGCGCTCGAACAGGTAGACGCAGTTGCCGTGGGTGTCGGCGAACACCTGGATCTCGATATGGCGCGGGCGCGTCAGGTACTTCTCGACCAGCACCTTGTCGTCGCCGAAGCTGGCCGACGCCTCGCGCTTGACCGACGCCAGCGCGGCGTCGAAGCCATCGCCGGACTCGACCACGCGCATGCCCTTGCCGCCGCCGCCGGCGCTGGCCTTGAGCAGCACCGGATAGCCGATGCGGTCGGCCTCGCGCCGCAGCAGCGCCGGATCCTGGTCCTCGCCGTGGTAGCCCGGCACCAGCGGCACCGCGGCCTTTTCCATCAGCTGCTTGGCCGCGCTCTTGCTGCCCATCGCGTGGATGGCGGATGCCGGCGGGCCGATGAAGACCAGCCCGGCCGCGGCGCAGGCCTCGGCAAAGGCCTCGTTCTCGGACAGGAAGCCGTAGCCCGGGTGGATCGCCTGGGCGCCGGTCTCCTTCGCCATCTCGATGATGTGGTCGGCGCGCAGGTAGCTGTCGCGCGCGGCGGCGCCGCCGATATGCACGGCCTCGTCGCAGAAGGCGACGTGGCGCGCCTCGGCGTCGGCATCGGAATACACCGCGACGGTGCGGATGCCCAGCCGGCGGCAGGTGGCGGCCACGCGGCAGGCGATTTCACCGCGGTTGGCGATCAGGATCTTGTTGAACATTGAGCTTCCTAGTCGTTGTGACATGCCACGATTACATGCGGAACACGCCGAACTTCATCTCGTCGATCGGCGCGTTCAGGCTGGCCGACAAGCCCAGCCCCAGCACCGTGCGCGTCTGCGCGGGATCGATCACGCCGTCGTCCCACAGCCGCGCGCTGGCGTAGTACGGATGGCCCTGGTGCTCGTACTGGTCGCGGATCGGCTGCTTGAACGCGTCTTCCTCCTGCGCGCTCCACTGCCCGCCCTTGGCTTCGATGCCATCGCGGCGCACCGTCGCCAGCACGCTCGCGGCCTGCTCGCCGCCCATCACGGAGATGCGCGCGTTCGGCCACATCCACAAGAAGCGCGGCGAATACGCGCGCCCGCACATGCCGTAGTTGCCCGCGCCGAACGAGCCGCCGATGATCACCGTGAACTTGGGTACCTGCGCGGTCGCCACCGCGGTCACCATCTTGGCGCCGTTGCGCGCGATGCCTTCGTTCTCGTACTTGCGCCCGACCATGAAGCCGGTGATGTTCTGCAGGAACACCAGCGGGATCTTGCGCTGGCAGCACAGCTCGATGAAGTGCGCGCCCTTGAGCGCCGACTCCGAGAACAGGATGCCGTTGTTGGCGACGATGCCCACCGGGTAGCCCCAGATGCGCGCGAAGCCGCACACCAGCGTGGTGCCGTAGCGGGCCTTGAACTCGTCGAACTCGGAGCCGTCGACCAGCCGCGCGATCACCTCGCGCACGTCGTACGGCTTGCGCGTATCGGTCGGGATCACGCCGTACAGCTCTTCCACCGGATACAGCGGCTCGACCGGCGCGTGCAGCCGGATCTGGTCCGGCTTGCGGCGGTTCAGGTGCTGCACGATATTGCGCGCCAGGCTGAGCGCGTGGTGGTCGTTCTGCGCAAAGTAGTCGGCCACGCCGGACAGGCGCGTATGCACGTCGGCGCCGCCCAGGTCTTCGGCGCTGACTTCCTCGCCGGTGGCGGCCTTCACCAGCGGCGGGCCGCCCAGGAAGATGGTGCCCTGGTTCTTGACGATGATCGATTCGTCGCTCATCGCCGGCACGTAGGCACCGCCCGCGGTGCACGAGCCCATCACCACCGCGATCTGCGGGATGCCGCGCTTGGACAGGTTGGCCTGGTTGTAGAAGATGCGGCCGAAGTGGTCGCGGTCGGGAAAGACCTCGTCCTGGTTGGGCAGGTTGGCGCCGCCGGAATCGACCAGGTAGATGCACGGCAGGTGGTTCTCCTCGGCGATCTCCTGCGCGCGCACATGCTTCTTGACCGTCATCGGGTAATACGTGCCGCCCTTCACGGTGGCGTCGTTGCACACGATCACGCATTCCTGCCCGGCCACGCGGCCGATGCCGGTGATGATGCCGGCGCCGGGCGCGGCATTGTCGTACATGTCGTACGCGGCCAGCTGCGACAGCTCCAGGAACGGCGTGCCGGGATCGAGCAGCTGCTGCACGCGCTCGCGCGGCAACAGCTTGCCGCGCGCCAGGTGCTTGTCGCGCGCGGCCTCGCCGCCGCCTTCGGCCAGCTTCGCGATCTTTTGCTGCAGGTCGGCAACCAGGGCCTGCATTGCCTGTGCATTGGTCCTGAACGACTCGGAACGGGCGTTCAGCTTGCTTTCAATTACCGCCATAGGGGCCTCGGGCAGGGTGATTGGTAGTAAGCGGCCTGTCGCTCAGGCCGTCCTGGATTCATCGATCTTCAGTTCACGCACCATCTGGTCGCGCATCACGAATTTCTGCACCTTGCCGGTCACGGTCAGGGGCATCTCGTCGACAAAGCGGATGTAGCGCGGGATCTTGTAGTGCGCGATCTGGTCGCGGCAGAACGCGCGGATCTCGTCTTCGGTGGCGCTCTCGCCCGGCTTGAGCACGATCCACGCGCACACCTCCTCGCCGTACTTCGGATCGGGCACGCCGAACACCTGCACCGCCTGCACCTTGGGATGGCGGAACAGGAACTCCTCGATCTCGCGCGGGTAGATGTTCTCGCCGCCGCGGATCAGCATGTCCTTGACGCGGCCGACGATATTGCAGTAGCCCTCTGCGTCGAGGGTGGCAAGGTCGCCGGTGTGCATCCAGCCGTCGCGGATGGCTTCGGCGGTGCGGGCCTCGTCGTCCCAGTAGCCCAGCATCACCGAATAGCCGCGCGTGCACAGCTCGCCCTTCTCGCCCACCGGCACGGTGGCGCCGCTGGCATCGACGATCTTGACTTCCAGATGCGGCTGGACCCGGCCTACGGTGGTGGTGCGCTTGTCGAGCGGATCGGTGGTGCTGCTCTGGAACGACACCGGACTGGTCTCGGTCATGCCATAGGCGATGGTCACCTCGGACATATGCATCTGTGCCACCACGCGCTTCATGGTCTCGATCGGGCACGGCGAGCCGGCCATGATGCCGGTGCGCAGCGAGGAGAAGTCGTAGTTGGCGAAGCGCGGGTGGTCCAGCTGCGCGATGAACATGGTCGGCACGCCGTGCAGCGCGGTGCAGCGCTCTTCGCTGACCGCGCGCATGGTGGCCTCGGGATCGAAGGCCTCGCCCGGGAACACCATCGCCGCGCCGGTCGACACGCACGCCAGCACCGACAGCACCATGCCGAAGCAATGGTAGAACGGCACCGGAATGCAGAGCTTGTCGTGCTCGGAGAAGCGCATCGCCATGGCGATGAAGCGCGCGTTGTTGACGATATTGCGATGCGTCAGCGTGGCGCCCTTGGGCGCGCCGGTGGTGCCGCTGGTGAACTGCACGTTGATCGCATCGTGGCGGTCGAGCTGCGCCGTGATGCGGTCGAGTTCCGCGCGCGCCACGCCGGCGCCGCGCGCCAGCACCTCCGCATAGCGGATCATGCCGGGCGTCTCGCCCTCGCCCATGCGGATCACCCAGCGCAGCGACGGCAGCCGCGCGGCCTGCAGCGCGCCCGGCGCGCTGGTGGCCAGCTCCGGTGCCAGCGCCTGCAGCATCTCGAGGTAGCGCGAGGTCTTGAAGGCTTCGGCGGCGACGATGGCCTTGACGCCGACCTTGTTGAGCGCGTACTCCAGCTCCGCCAGCCGGTAGGCCGGATTGATGTTGACCAGCACCAGGCCCAGCCGCGCGGTGGCGAACTGCGTCACCAGCCACTCCACACGGTTCGGCGCCCAGATGCCGACGCGGTCGCCCCGGGCCAGGCCCAGCGCATGCAGCCCGGCTGCCAGCGTATCGATGGCGTCGGCAAACTCCCGCCAGTTCCAGCGCACGCCCTGCTCGCGGAAGACCACGGCCTCGCGTTCGGGGAACGCTGCCACGGTCTGCGCCAGCAGCGCCGGCACGGTCTGCTCGGACAGCGCTATGCTGGTGTCGCCACGGACATGCGACAGCCCGCCGATCGGCAGAATGGTGGGAAGCGGCTCTCCCTGCATCGTCATCGTTGTCTCCAAAGCGCGTCGGTTTCGACTTGAGTTGAGCATAACTCAAGGTCACGAATATCGCCGGGGTGATCCACCCAGAATTCAGGGTTAACCCCGTGAAGCTGCTGTTGGTGCTGGCGGATAATCTTCCGACTTCCGCTCTCGTCACATCAGGATGACGAAAAGGTATACGGGCCGGCGGGAAAATTCAACATTAATTTGAGGCTTACTCAACTTCCGGCCAAAATGGAGTACGATGTGACGGCATCGCGCGGCAACCGCCAGGTGCGCGCTGCCGCAGGTTCCGCTCCCCCACACCGGGGCACGGCCGGTCGTTTCGCGCTTCACTTGCCGCGCCTTACTTGCCGCCCTTCACTCGCCGGGATACGACATCATGGAAGACAACGCCGCCGCTCGCCGGATCCCGTCCGGCGCCAGGGCGGAACAACGCATCCGCGACATCCTGCGCGTCAGCCGCGAGGTGTTCGCCGAACTGGGCTACGAGAAAACCACCACCACCGAGATCGCCCAGCGCCTGGGCGTGTCCGAGGCCACGGTGTTCACGTACTTCCAAAGCAAGCGCAAGCTGTGCGTGCGGGTCATCGAGGACTGGTACGACGAAATCATCGACGCGGTCGAGCGCGGCATGCCGCGCGACCAGAGCACCCGGGCGCAGCTGGCGTTCTACGTGAAGACGCACCTGCGCCTGTTCCTGATCCAGGGCACCGGGCTGTGCGCGCTGGTGCTGTCGGAAGGACGGGCCAAGGGACCGGAACTGGGACAGGAGTTCGTGCCGCTGCAGCGCCGCTATACGGCGCCGCTGATGGAGCTGCTGGCGCGCGGCCGCGAGCATGGCGAGATCCGCGCCGACCTGCCGCTGAGCCTGTTGCGCTCCGCCATCCTGGGGCCGATGGAGCATATCCTGTGGGATGCCATCGCGCGCGAGCGCGAGGTCGATATCGACAAGACCGCCGCCGACATGGTGGCCTTGCTGTGGCCCGCGCTGCAGCCGGCGAATATCGAGCTGGAGGCGCTGCGGGCCTTCCACGGCGAAGTCGGCGCGGCGCTGCGCAAGCTGGGCGACGCCTGACCGGCGCGCCGGGCGGCGCGCGCAAATTCCTTGTACGCTGGAGGAGGCGTTCATCCCCCAGCACGGAGATTGCGACATGGCCGTCCAGCTCAACCACACCATCGTCTTCTCTCGCGACAAGCGGGTCTCCGCGGACTTCCTGTGCGAGGTCCTGGGCCGCCCGCCGGCCGAGCCGTTCGGGCCCTTCCTCGGCGTAGCGCTCGACAACGGCGTCACCCTCGACTTCATGGACGCGCAAGGCGATATCGCCATGCAGCACTATGCCTTCCTGGTCAGCGACGCCGAGTTCGACCACGGTTTTGCCCGCGTCCGCGCGCACCGGCTCACGTACTGGGCCGACCCCTACCGGCGCCGCCCCGGCGAGGTCAATACCGACGACGGCGGCCGGCGCATCTATTTCGAGGATCCCAGCAAGCACTTTCTCGAGATCTTCACCAAGGGCTGAAGCCGACGCGGCTTTGGCGTGCCGTTGGCGAGACACCGCCAAGTGGCGCCGTGCTGCACTTGGTTGATGCGGTTGCGCCTCTTAGAATGAAAGGGCCTGGTTTTCGCCGCATCGAAGGACCATGCAGACCGCCGCCTCTCCCTACCAGCCCGTGCGCGAGCGGCGCACGCTGACCTGCTTCCTGCTGGCCCTGCTCATGCACTTGCTGCTGGGGGCCCTGCTGTACTACGGCGTGCGCTGGCGCAACGCCGTGCCCACCGGCGTCGCGGCGGAACTGTGGGAGCCCGTCCCCGAAGCCACCGTGCCCGAGCCCGTCGTCAAGCCGGCGCCGACGCCGCCGCCCGTCGAGGAAGAGGACGCCGATATCGCACTGCAGGAAAAGCAGCGCAAGGCCAGGCAGGCCGAGCGCGAGGCCGAGCAGGCGCGGCAGCGCGAAAGCCAGGCCCGTGCCGAAGCGGCGCGCAAGGAGGCGCAACGCCAGGCCCAGGAAGCCCAGCGCCAGGCCAGCAATGCCGAGCGCCAGGCCCAACTGGCCCGCTTGCGCGCGCAGGCCGGCGGTGCCGGCGCCGCGGCCAATACCGGGGCGGGCACGGGATCCTCGGCCAAACCGTCGTCGGGCTATGCCGAGCGCGTGCGCCAGCGGGTCAAGCCCAACATCATCTTCAACGAGGACGTCGCCGGCAACCCGGCCGCGGTGGTCGCGGTGCACATGGCGCCCGACGGCTCGCTGCTGTCGACGCGGCTGGCCAAATCCAGCGGCAATGCCGGCTGGGACAACGCGGTGCTGCGCGCGGTGCAGCGCTCGGACCCGCTGCCGCGCGACAGCAACGGCGTGGCGCCATCCAACATCCTGATCACCTTCTGGCCCAAGGACGAGGGCGGCTAGGCCCTCGCCGCCCCGGGCCGCGCCCGCATCCCGTAGCGCGCGTTATCGCACCAACGGCGAGCCGATAGAACCAAATTCCAATAAGACACGCTTTATCGGAATAGGATTACAATTCCAGCCTTCCTGGAAGGACAAATCGCATGCCTGTGCTATCGCCGGTCCCTATCATGAATAGACAAGAACAAGCCGACAAAGCCCGCCATGACGACCGCCTCTCCCATTACCGCCTCCCCTCTTGCCGCCACCCGGCCGGCCAGCGCCCCGCTCGACCGGCTCGCGCTCGACCTTGCCGACATCTTCAGCAACAGCGCGCGCCTGGTTGCCAGCCACATCGCGCAGCACCTGCCCGATACCGAAACGCTGCTGGCCGCGTTGCCGCCGGGCGCGTTGCTGGGCGCGGCCGACACCTATACCCGGCACCTGGTCTACGGCGATCCGCTGGAACGCTTCTCGGCCATGGTGCTGGTCTGGCGTCCGGGCCAGGCCAGCCCGGTGCATGGCCACCGCACCTGGTGCGCCTACCGCGTGCTGCGCGGCACGCTGACCGAGCAGCACTACCGGTGGGATCCCGCCAGACAGCAGGCGCACCATGCCAACACCGTTACGCGCAGCGCCGGCGATACCTTCAGCGTGCCGGGCGGCCTGCAGCACATCCACGCGCTCGGCAACACCAGCGACGAGATCGCGGTTTCCCTGCATCTCTACGGGGTCAGCCGCGACCACATTGCGACCGGCGTGAACCTGCTGGTGCCGGCCGACGCCTAGCCGCCGCGCGGCGCACCGGGTGCGGGCGCGCCATCCTCAACTGACCGCCACGCGCCATGGACCGCTACGACAAACAGATCCTCGCCCTGCTGCAGGAAGACGCCACCTTGCCGGTGGCGGAGATCGGCGAGCGCGTCGGCCTGAGCTCGACGCCGTGCTGGCGCCGCATCCAGAAGCTGGAAGAAGCCGGCCTGATCCGCAAGCGCGTGGCGCTGCTCGACGCCGCCAAGCTCAATGCCGGCGTCACCGTCTTCGTCTCGGTCCGCACCAGCCAGCACAACGTGAAATGGCTCAAGCAGTTCCACGGACTGGTGGCGTCGATCCCGGAAGTGACCGAGTTCTATCGCATGGCGGGCGACACCGACTACCTGCTGCGCGTGGTGGTGCCCGATATCGCCGCCTACGACCGCGTCTACAAGAAGCTGATCCAGGGTGCGGAACTCGCCGATGTCAGCTCCAGCTTCGCGATGGAACAGATCAAGTACACCACCGCGCTGCCGCTGGACTATGCCTGAGGCCGCACTTGCGCGGATCGGCCGACGCCGCTGACCCCGCCGCCGCTGGCAATTTCCGCCATTTCAGCGGCGTTCGCCGCGCTTTTTGACGCATCCTGTTGCAAATACCCCGCGTTCCGGCAGACTTGCGGCGACGCATTCCGGCCCCGGAACCTGCTGCGACGCAGCAATGGCTGTAGAATATGCGGCCCCTATTCAAACGGCCGCGGCGGACGGTTATCCGCCCCGCCCCCGCCGAACCCCACGCGAGCCTTGACAGCAGGTTGGAATCACGCGCGCCCTCGTGCGCACTGCCGTCGAAACGCGATGCACGAAGGAAACAGCAGTCAATGACAAGTGGCGCACAACGAACGGCAGCCAAAACACGAGCAGCAGCAGTCAAGGACACCGGCCAGGCCAGCCCGGCCGCGGCACACACTGATCCGACGGCCGAGGCCGCCGCGCGCAGCCAGCAGCTGCGCGCGCTGATCCAGCTGGGCAGGCAGCGCGGCTACCTGACCCACGCGGATATCAGCGACCACCTGCCGGAGAACTTCACGGATACGGCCGCGATGGAAAGCATCGTCGGCACCTTCGCCGAGATGGGCGTGAAGATCTACGAGCAGACCCCGGATGCCGAGACCCTGCTGCTGAGCGACGGCCCGGTGGTGGCCTCCGACGAGCAGGCCGAAGAGGAAGCCGAGGTCGCGCTGGCCACCGTCGATTCCGAATTCGGCCGCACCACCGACCCGGTGCGCATGTACATGCGCGAAATGAGCTCGGCCACGCTGCTGACGCGCAAGCAGGAAGTCGAGATCGCCAAGCGCATCGAGGACGGCCTCAACAACATGGTCCACGCGATCTCGGCGTGCCCGTTCACCGTTGCCACGATCCTCGAGCTGTCGGAGAAGGTGGCCGCCAACGAGATCGGCATCGACGACGTGGTCGACGGCCTGAGCGACGAGACCATCGCCGAACCGGCCGCCGCCGCCGCGGATGACGCCGACGACAGCCCCCTCGACAGCGCCGACGAGGCCGACAAGGTCGACGAAGACGCCGACGACGCCGCCGATGAAGGCAGCGGCCAGCAAAGCGCCGAGGCCGACCTGGCCCGGCTGCGCGAAGAGTGCATGAAGCGCTTCGCGCGCGTCGCCGAGCAGTTCGAGCGCATGCGCGCCGAAAGCGAAGCCGGCCGCACCGCCGCGCCCGCCTTCGCTGCCGCACGCGACGCGGTGCGCGAGGAGCTGCGCACGATCCGCTTTACCGCCCGCACCATCGAGCGCCTGTGCGCCAACGTCCAGGGCATGGTCGACGAGGTGCGCGCGATCGAGCGCCAGGTGGTCCAGCTGCTGGTCGAGCGCTGCGGCATGGAGCGCGAGGACGTGGTCGCGCGCTTCCCCGGCAATGAAACCAACCTCGCCTGGGGCCAGGGCCTGGCCGCCGAAGCGCGCCCCTACAGCGCCGCGGTGGCGCGCGCGCTGCCGGACCTGGAAGCCCATCAGCAGAAGCTGATCGACATCCAGGCCCGCGCCGCGCTGTCGCTGCCTGAGCTGAAGACCGTCAACCGCAAGATGCTGGCCGCCGAGCGCCAGATGCGCCAGGCCAAGCACGAGATGACGCAGGCCAACCTGCGCCTGGTGATCTCGATCGCCAAGAAATACACCAACCGCGGCATGCAGTTCCTGGACCTGATCCAGGAAGGCAACATCGGCCTGATGAAGGCGGTCGACAAGTTCGAATACCGCCGCGGCTGGAAATTCTCGACCTACGCCACCTGGTGGGTACGCCAGGCCGTGACGCGCGCCATCGCCGACCAGGCCCGCACCATCCGCGTGCCGGTGCACATGATCGAGCAGATCAACAAGCTCAACCGCCTGTCGCGCGAGATCATGCAGCAGACCGGCAAGGAACCCGATCCGGCGGTGCTGGCCGAGCGCCTGGACATGACCGAGGACAAGGTCCGCTCGATCATGAAGATCGCCAAGGAGCCGGTGTCGATGGAAACCCCGGTGGGCGAGGACGGCGACACCAGCCTGGGCGACATGATCGCCGACTCCGACACCGCCACCCCCGCCGACGCCGCCCTGCAGGCCGGCCTGCGCGCGGTGGTGCGCGAGATGCTCGACGAGCTTTCGCCGCGCGAAGCCAAGGTGCTGCGCATGCGTTTCGGTATCGACATGTCGACCGACTACACGCTGGAGGAAGTCGGCAAGCAGTTCGATGTCACGCGTGAGCGGATCCGCCAGATCGAAAGCAAGGCGATGAAGAAGCTGCGGCATCCCAGCCGCGCGGACCAGTTGATCACCTATCTGCGCGACGCCTGAGCGGCCAGCCGCCTCCGCGCACAGAGGAGTGTTATCCATGCCTGACCCGAACCTCTCTTTCTTTGGCCGGCTCTCGCTTGCCATGGGAACGTTCTTCGCCATCCTGGGCGACCGCGAGCTGGCCGCCGGCATCAAGCGCCTGCGCACGGGCGAAGCCGCTGTACCGGCGGCCCCGGTGCCTGCTCCGGCGCCGGCTGCCGCGCCGGTTGCCGCGCCAGTTGCAGAACCTGCGCCGGCACTGAAGGAAGCCAGCCCCGTGGCCGCGCTCCAGTTGCTCGCCCTGCTCCAGCGCGACGCCCGCTTCGTCGACTTCGTCGAGGAAGACATCGCGCGCTATGCCGATGCCGAGATCGGCGCCGCCGCGCGCCTGGTGCACGATGGCTGCCGCGCGGTGCTGCGCGAGCATTTCACCATCCGCCCGGTGCGCGAGGAAGCCGAGGGCAGCCGCGTGACGCTGGCCGACGGCTTCGACGCCGGCGCAATCCGCCTGACCGGCAACGTGGTCGGCAGCGCGCCGTTCCATGGCGCCCTCAGCCATCGCGGCTGGAAGGTCGAGGAAGTGCGCCTGCCGCGCCTGGCCGAGCGCCATGACGCCAGCGTGATCGCCCCCGCCGAGGTGGAGCTATGAGCGAGGCACGCTATGCCATCGGCATCGACCTGGGCACGACCCACAGCGCGGTCTCCTATGTCGACCTGGCCGCCAGCGATGGCGAGAAGACCAGCCAGCGCGTGCTGCCGATCACGCAGCTGACCGCGCCCGGCGCGGTCGAGGACCTCGACCTGCTGCCCTCGTTCCTGTACCTGCCGCACCCCAGCGAACTGGCACCCGGCGACCTGAACCTGCCGTGGAGCGCGGCGCGCGACTTCGCCGTCGGCGAGATGGCGCGCAGCCGCGGCGCGGGCACGCCGATCCGGCTGGTGTCGAGCGCCAAGAGCTGGCTGTGCCATGCCGGCGTCGACCGCAGCGCGGCGATCCTGCCCGCCGACGCGCCGCCGGAGGTGCCGCGCGTGTCGCCGCTGGAGGCCTCGGTACGCTACCTGACGCACCTGCGCGAAGCCTGGGACCAGGCCCATCCCGAGGCGCCGTTCGGCGAGCAGGACATCACCGTGACGATCCCCGCCTCGTTCGATCCTGCCGCGCGCGAGCTTACCGCCGAAGCCGCCGCGGCGGCCGGCTATGCCCGCATGACCCTGCTCGAGGAGCCGCAGGCCGCGCTCTACAGCTGGATCCAGAAGAGCGCCGGGCAATGGCGCAAGCAGGTCAAGGTGGGCGACATCATCCTGGTGGTGGACGTTGGCGGCGGCACCACCGACCTGTCGCTGATCGCCGTGATCGAGCGCGACGGCAACCTGGAACTGCATCGCATCGCGGTCGGCGACCACATCCTGCTGGGCGGCGACAACATGGACCTGGCGCTGGCGCACATGGTGGCGCGCAAGCTGGCCGCGCAGGGCTCGCAGGCCGATCCGTGGCAGCTGCGCGCGCTGACCTACGCCTGCCGCGCCGCCAAGGAAACGCTGCTGACCGACCCCGCCACCGACAGCGTGCCGCTGGTCGTGCCCAGCCGCGGCGCCAAGCTGATCGGCGGCTCGCTGCGCACCGAGCTGACCCGCGCCGAACTGACCCAGACCATCCTCGAAGGGTTCTTCCCGCAGGTCGACGCCTCGGCCCGCCCGGTCAGCCGGGCCCGCGCCGGCCTGACGCAGCTGGGCCTGCCCTATGCGCAGGACGCCGCCATCACGCGCCATCTGGCGGCGTTCCTGGGCCGTCAAGCGGGCGCGCTGGCCGAGATCGAAGGCCTGCCGGCCACGCAGCCGGAAGGCGCCAGCTTCCTGCGCCCCACCGCGGTGCTGTTCAATGGCGGCGTGTTCAAGTCGGGCCTGCTGGTCGAGCGCATCCTGCAGACCCTCAACGGCTGGCTCGCCGCCGAGGGCGCGGCGCCGGCGCGCCTGCTCGACGGCGCCGAGCTGGACCTCGCGGTGGCGCGCGGCGCCGCCTACTACGGCTATGTGCGGCGCGGCAAGGGCGTGCGCATCCGCGGCGGCACCGCGCGCGCCTACTACGTCGCGGTGGAATCGTCGATGCCTGCCGTGCCCGGCTTCGAGCCGCCGATCCAGGCGCTGTGCGTGGCCCCGTTCGGCATGGAAGAAGGCACCGAGGCCGAGCTGCCGCCGCAGGAGTTCGGCCTGGTGGTCGGCGAACCGGTGCACTTCCGCTTCTTCGGCTCGTCGGTGCGGCGCCAGGACCAGGTCGGCACCCTGCTCGACTACTGGGGGCCGGAGGAACTGCAGGAACTGGAAGCCATCGAGGCGACGCTGCCGGCCGAAGGCCGCACCGCCGGCGAAGTGGTGCCGGTCAGGCTGCATGCGCGCGTGACCGAGGCCGGCACGCTCGAGCTCGAAGCCGTGCCGCGCGGCAGCGGCGAACGCTGGAAGGTGCAATTCGACGTGCGCGGCAACGCCGATGCCTGATCCCGCGGCGGCGGCGATGAAGCAGTACATCGTCGGCATCGACCTTGGCACCAGCAACACGGTGGTGGCCTACGCCCGGGCCGGCGCCGACGAGATCCGCGTGTTCGACATCGACCAGCTGGTTGCCCCCGGCGAGGTCGCGGCCCGCCCGCTGCTGCCCTCGGTGCGCTACCACGCGGCGCCGGGCGAGCTCAAGGGCGATGACCTGCAGTTGCCGTGGCAATCGGCCGCCAGCGCCGCCGCGCGCCGCACCGTGTTCGGGCGCCTGGCGGCGACGCTGGGCGCGCAGGTGCCGGGCCGGCTGGTGGCCAGCGCCAAGAGCTGGCTGTCGCATGCCTCGGTCGACCGCACCGCGCCGATCCTGCCGTGGGGCGGCGAGGAGGATCTCGACAAGATTTCGCCGGTGGTCGCCAGTGCGAGCTACCTCGGCTACGTCTGCGCCGCCTGGAACCACCGCTTCCCCGACGCGCCGCTCGAACAGCAGGACGTGGTGCTCACCGTGCCGGCCTCGTTCGACGAGGGCGCGCGCGCGCTGACGCTGGAAGCCGCGCGCCTCGCGGGCCTGCCGGCGCTGCGGCTGCTGGAAGAGCCGCAGGCCGCGCTCTACGACTGGCTGTTCCACCATCGCCACACGCTGGACCAGGACCTCGCGCAAACCCGCCTGGTGCTGATCTGCGACGTCGGCGGCGGCACCACCGACCTCACGCTGATCCGCGTGGCGATGCAGGACGGTCAGCCGCAGCTGACACGCATTGGCGTGGGCAACCACCTGATGCTCGGCGGCGACAACATGGACCTGGGGCTGGCGCATCAGGTCGAAGCGCGCTTGGGCGGCGGCGCGCCGGCGCAGCCCCGCCTGTCGGCCGCCAGCCTGTCGCAGCTGGTGGCGCGCTGCCGCGCCGCCAAGGAGCAACTGTTGGGCGCGGACGCGCCCGATGCCGTCAACGTGACGCTGCTGGGCGCGGGCTCCCGGCTGGTTGGTGGCGCGCGCTCGGTGCAGGTGACGCGGCAGGAAGTCGAACAGCTGGTGGTCGACGGCTTCTTCCCCAGGGTGCCGGCCAGCGATCGGCCACGGCGCGCGCACGGCGCCATCGTCGAGTTTGGCTTGCCCTATGCCGCCGACCCCGCCGTGACCCGCCACGTCGCCGCCTTCCTGGGCCAGCATGCCGCACAAGCGCGCGCCGCGCTCGGGATGGAGGACGCGCCGGACGAGGCGCTGCCGGTGCCCGACACGCTGCTGCTCAACGGCGGCGTGTTCCGCGCGCAGGCACTGGCCGGGCGCATCGCCGAGACGCTGGGCGACTGGCGCGGCGCGCCGCTGCAGGTGCTGCACAACGCCGATCCCGACATTGCCGTGGCCCGCGGCGCGGTCGCGTACGCGCGCGCACGCGCGGGCGAGGCGCCGCGCATCGGCGGCGGCTCGGCGCGCAGCTATTTCCTGGTGCTCGACGATGGCGCCGCGGGCCAGCAAGGGATCTGCCTGCTGCCGCGCGGCACCGAGGAAGGCCACGAAATCCATCTGAGCGACCGCACCTTCGCCTTGCGGCTCGGCCATCCGGTGCAGTTCCACCTGGTTTCGTCGGTGGCCGAGACGCCCTACCAGCCCGGCGCGCTGACCGACCTGTCCGGCGGCGACTTCGTGCGCCTGCCGCCGATCGCTACCGTGGTGCCCACGCGCGGCGCCGGCGGCCCGCGCGAAACGCCGGTGCAGATCACCACCGCGCTGACCGAGGTCGGTACGCTCGAAGTCCACTGCATCAACATCGAGGATGCCGCGCAGCGCTGGCGCCTGGAGTTCCAGTTGCGCGGCAACGACGCCGCGGCGGCGCCCCCGGCGCCGACGGCTCACCCGTCGCTGCCGCAGGCGCTGGAGCTGATCGACCGCACCTTCGGCGCGCGCTCGCAGGAGGTCGGGCCGAAGGAGGTCAAGCGCCTGCGTGCGCAGCTGGAGCAGATCCTGGGCGCGCGCGAGCAATGGCACAGCGCGCTGCTGCGCGAGCTGTTCGGCGCCTTGTGGGAGCGCGCCCGGCGCCGCCGCCGCACGGCCGACCATGAGCGCCTGTGGCTAAACCTGGCCGGCTATTGCGTGCGTCCCGGCTTCGGCTATCCGCTCGACGAATGGCGCGTCGCGCAGCTCTGGTCGCAGTACGACCAGGGCATCCAGTACGTCAACGAAAGCCAGAACTGGTCGGAATGGTGGACGCTGTGGCGGCGCGCCGCCGGCGGGCTGGACGAAAGCGCGCAGCTGCGCCTGCTGGAAGACATGGCCTTCTACCTGCAGCCGCCGGGCAGCGCGCACTTCAAGAAGCCGGCCGGGCCCACCCGTGGCGGCTATGCCGACATGGTGCGGCTGGCCGGCTCGCTCGAGCGCCTGCCCGTCGATGCCAAGACCGAACTGGCCGAGTGGCTGCTGACCCGGCTGCGCAAGCCGTCCGAGAACAACCAGGGCTGGTGGGCGGTGGGCCGCATCGGCGCGCGCATGCCGTTCTACGGCAGCGCGCACAGCGTGGTGCCGGCCGACACCGCCGGCAAATGGCTGGATGCCATCCTCGCGCTCGACTGGAAAAAGGTCGAGCCGGCCGCGTTCGCCGCGGTGCAGATCGCGCGCATGACCGGCGACCGCACCCGCGACCTGCCGGACCAGATGCGCGCGAACGTGGTGCGCCGGCTGGAAGCCGCCAACGCGCCGCCAGGCTGGATCGCCATGGTGCGCGAGGTGGTGGCGCTCGATGCCGCGGACGAAGGACGGGTGTTCGGCGAGGCGCTGCCGGCGGGCCTCAAGCTGATCGCGGGATAGCCCGGCAAGCCACTTATCTGCCACTTGTCGGCGCGAATGGGGCCGATGACCTACGATGACGGTAGGCTCCCTGGGATCCATCGTGCAGCCGTCCGCCCGCCATCCCTTGTTCGCTTTGCTCGCCGTTGCCGTGGCTGCCATGGCCTCGGCCGGGCCGTGCCGCGCGGCCGACGACGCGCGGCTGAAGCAGCGCGCGGAGATGGTCAGCGAGATTGCGGCAATCGATGCCGGCGCCGGCGTGCCGAACCGCAGCCACGGCATCGCCCCGCGCGTCATGGCCGTGATGGGCGAGGTGCCCCGCCATGAGTTCGTGCCCGACCCGCAGAAGCCGCACGCCTACGAAAACCGGCCGCTACCGATCGGCCATGGCCAGACCATCTCGCAGCCGTATATCGTCGCGCTGATGACCGACCTGCTGCGGGTCCAGCCCGGCGACAGCGTGCTCGAAATCGGCACCGGCTCCGGCTACCAGGCGGCGGTGCTGAGCCAGCTGGCGCGCGCGGTCTACACCATCGAGATCATCGAGCCGCTCGGGCGCCAGGCGTGCGAGCGCCTGCAGCGGCTGGCCTACCGGCAGGTGGCGTGCAAGGTGGGCGACGGCTACTACGGCTGGGACGAGCATGCCCCCTATGACGCCATCGTCGTCACCGCCGCGGCCAGCCACGTGCCGCCGCCGCTGATCCGCCAGCTCAAGCCGGGCGGGCGCATGGTGATCCCGGTGGGCGCGCAGTTCCTGACGCAGTACCTGCTGCTGGTCGAAAAAGCCGCGGACGGCGCCGTCACCACCCGGCAGATCCTGCCGGTGCGCTTCGTGCCGCTGGTCGGCAAGCACTGAGGCGCGCCACCGGCTGGCCGCCTCATGCGATGAGCGCGATGAGCCCGATGAGCGCGATGCCACGTCCGCCGCTGTTTGCCCTGGCCCTGCTCTCCGCCGCCGCGCTCGGCTATGAAATCCTGCTGATGCGGCTGCTTTCCATCATCCTGTGGCATCACTTCGCCTACATGATGATCAGCGTGGCGCTGCTGGGCTACGGCGCCGCGGGAGCGCTGGTGGCCCTGGCGCAGCCCACGCTGGTGCGGCATTTCGTGCCGGTGTTTGCCGGCGGCGCGCTGCTGTTCGGCATCAGCGCCATGGCCTGCTTCGGGCTCGCGCAGCGGGTCGGGTTCAACCCGCTGGAAATCCTGTGGGAGCCATCGCAGCCGCTGCGCCTGGTGGTGATCTACCTGCTGCTGTTCGTGCCCTTCCTGTGCGCGGCCACCAGCGTGTGCCTGTGTTTTGCCCGCTTTTCCCTGCAGGTGCCCCGCCTCTACAGCTTCGATATCCTCGGCGCCGGGCTCGGTTCACTGGGCATCGTCGCCGCGCTGTTCGTGCTCGAGCCGATCGGTGCGCTGCGCCTGGTCAGCATGGCAGGCATGGCGGCGGCGGCGCTGGCCTGCCTGGAATGCCGCTCGCATCGCCCCTGGCTGCCGGCGCTGCTGCTGGCGGCGGCAGCCGTGCCGGCGGCGATCCCCGGCGGCTGGATGGCGTTGCGGCCGTCGGAGTACAAAGAACTGAGCCAGGCGCTGCGCATCCGCGACGCGCGCGTGGTGGCGCAGCGCTCGAGTCCCCTGGGCCTGGTCACGGTGGTCGAGAGTCCGTCGATCCCGCTGCGCCATGCGCCCGGGCTCAGCCTGAATGCCACCGCGGAACCGCCGCCGCAGCTTGCCGTGTTTACCGACGGCGACGGCCTGAGCGCGCTCAACCGCCATGACGGCCGGCCCGAGCCGCTGGCCTACCTTGGCGACCTGACCTCGGCCCTGCCGTATCACCTGTTGCACGCGCCATGCGTGCTGGTGCTGGGCAGCGGTGCCGGCGCCGACGTGCTGCAGGCGCTTTACCACGGCGCCAGCGCGGTCGATGCCGTCGAGTTGAACCCGCAGGTGATCGGGCTGGTGCAGGACCGCTTCGGCACGTTCTCCGGCAAGCCGTACAGCGCCGCCGGCGTGCAGCTGCATGTCGGCGAGGCGCGGGGCTTCCTGGCGGCCAGCAACCGGCACTACGACCTGATCCAGGTGGCGCTGCTGGACTCCTTCAGTACCTCGTCGGCGGGCCTGTATGCGCTCTCCGAAAGCTATCTCTATACCGTGGAAGCGTTCGGGGAATACCTGCGCCACTTGCGGCCCGGCGGCCTGCTGGCGATCACGCGCTGGGTCTCGCTGCCGCCGCGCGACATCCCGAAACTGTTCGCCACCGCCGTGGCGGCGATGGCACGCGCGGGCGTTCCCGATCCGTCGCGCCGGCTGGTGCTGGTGCGCGGCTGGAAGACCGCCACGCTGCTGGTGAAGCACGGCGACTTCCAGCCCGCGGACATCGACGCGCTGCGTGACTTCGCCCAGGCCCGCTCGTTCGACGTCGAATACCATCCCGGCATCCGGCCGGGCGAGGCCAACCGCTACAACGTGCTCGACCAGCCGGAATTCTTCGCCGCCGCGCAGGCCCTGCTCGGGGCGGAGCGCGAACGCTTCCTGTCGCGTTACAAGTTCGACGTGCGGCCCGCCACCGACGACCGGCCGTACTTCTTCCACTTCTTCAAATGGCGCACGCTGCCGGAGCTGATCGCGCTGAAGGCGCAGGGCGGGCTGCCCTTGCTGGACTGGGGTTATCCGGTGCTGGTGGCGACGCTGCTGCAGGCCACGGCCGCGGCGCTGCTGCTGATCGGCGTGCCGCTGCGGGTGCTGCGGCGGCGCGCGGCGGCGCCACCCATGGCGGCATGGCGCACCGGCTTCTATTTCGTCGCGGTCGGCCTGGGCTTCATGTTCGTCGAGATCGCCTTTATCCAGAAGTTCATCCTGTTCCTGAGCCACCCGCTCTATGCCGTCGCCGTGGTGCTGTGCGCGTTCCTGTGCTTTGCCGGGCTGGGCAGCCGCTATGCCCCGCGCCTGCCCGGGCACGGCCGGCACCAGGCGGCGCTGGCGATCGGCGGCATCTGTGCCGCGTCGCTGGTCTATCTCGCGGCCCTGCCGCTGGTGTTCAGGCTGCTGATCGCCTTGCCGGACCCGGCCAGGATCGGCATCGCGGTGGCGCTGATCGCGCCGCTGGCCTTCCTGATGGGCATGCCGTTCCCGCTCGCCCTGTCCAGGGTCGCGGCGCGCGACGGCACGCTGGTGCCGTGGGCCTGGGGCATCAACGCCTGCGCCTCGGTGGTGGCGGCGGTGCTGGCCACGCTGCTGGCCATCCACGCCGGGTTTACGGTGGTGGTGCTGGTGGCGCTGCTGCTGTACGCAGCGGCAGCGCTGGCGTGCCCGTGAGGTGCTGCCGTGCCGCGTCAGCCCGCGGCCGCGTTGCCCTGGGCCGCGTGCAAGGCCGTCTGGCCTGGCAGGCGCGGCACGAAGCGGTGACGGTCGATCTCGCCGCCGCGCGCCACCAGGATGGTGCCCTCGGGAATCTCTTCCCATACGCCCTGCACGTCGATCAGCGGCTCCGACAGGACCAGGAAGGCGTCGTCGCCGGCGGCGGCGATGCGCGGGTCGTCCGGATAGAGTTCGCGCAGCTGCCGGAACGAGGTGCTGTGGAACAGCGACCGCGAGTTGGTCTCGCTCGAATAGCGCACCGCCACGATCTGCCGGCCGTCGGTCACGCAGACCGTCATGTTGAGCGGAAACTGCACGTCATGGCGCCGCCCGACGTCCTCGATCAGCCCGGCCATCTGCTCCAGCGCGCCGACCGGATCGCGCTCCAGGCCGAAGGTCAGCGCCAGGAAGAACATGACCTCGGAGTCGGTCGAGCCCTCGATCCAGCGGAACAGGTGCGGCGCCACCGCCATCATCAGTTCGCGCCGCACCAGCGGATAGTCGCGGATCAGGCCATTGTGGACGAACAGCCAGCGGCCGAAGCGGAACGGATGGCAGTTGGTCTCCTGCGTCGGCGTGCCGGTGGCGGCGCGCACGTGCGCGACGAACATCGGCGCGCGCACCGCCCGGGCGGTCTCGCGCAGGTTGGTGTCGCTCCACGCCGGGTGCAGGCAGCGGTAGCGGAACGGCACCTCGGCATGGCGCCCGTACCAGCCGACGCCGAAGCCGTCGCCGTTGGTGGTGGTATGGCCGAGCCGGGAATTCAGGCTCTGGTCGATCAGCGAGTGTTCCGGCTGGAACAGCACCGTTTCCAGGGCAACGGATCTGCCCGAGTAAGCCAGCCAGCGGCACATATTGCTCCTCCTTGTCCGGTGCGGGTGCGGCGCGGTGCCCTCCGCCCCACACTCCAGTTGTAGGACGGGGCGGCGCGAACGGCAAAGAAATGATCCGTCAGGCACCTGCCGGCGCACCGGCACCCCGGCCCTCCGGGGCTCAGGTGAAGCGGTAGGCCAGCGAAATGATGACCGGCCCCAGCACCGGCAACAGCACGTTGGCGATGGCATAGGTGATGGTGTAGCCCAGCAGCGGTACCGAGCTCTGGCTGACGGCCAGGATGGCGCTGATCGCCGGGGTGCTGACATGCTGCCCCGCAATCGCGCCGACCAGCAGCGGGCCCTCGATCCTGAGCAGCTTGTGCCCGATCCACAAGGACAAGCACGCCGGTCCGAGCGACACCGCCAGCCCGATCAGCGGCAGCACCGCACCGTGCTCGCGGATCAGCGCGATCGCATCCGGCCCGGCCGACAGCCCGACGCAGGCGACGAACACCGCCAGCCCGAGGTCCTTCAGGAGCTGCACCGCGGACGCGGGAAAGGTGCCGAGCGACGGTTTCCGCCCATGGATCCAGCCGAACACCAGCCCGCTCAGCAGCGCCCCGCCGCCGCTGCCCAGCGTCAGGTGCATGCCGCCCGCATGCAGGCTCAGCGTGCCGACCAGCAAGCCCGCCAGGATCCCCACGCACAGGAACACCAGGTCGGTCGCCTCGCTGGCCCTGACCTCGACGCCGATGCCGTTGATGGCCTCGGACAGCGAAGGCTCCAGGCCGACGATGGTGATCACGTCGCCCAGCTGCAGCGGCGTCGAGCGCGTGATCGGCAGCGACAGTCCCGAGCGCCGCACTTCCAGCACCCAGACCTCGCGCAGCCGGCGCGGACCGGCCTGGCGCGCCAGCTCGCCGAGGGTCTTGCCGTTGACGCGGCGCCGGTTCACCACCACCTGCTTTTCGACCAGCTGGATGGCATCGGTGTGCGCCTCGGGCAGCAGCACTTCCGGGCCGATCAGCGCGGCGGCCTTCAGCAGGTTGCTGCGGATGCCGACCATGGCGACGATATCGCCGGCCTGCACGGCGTCGTCATCGCCCAGCTCGATGCTGGTTCCGCCCCGCAGCACCTTGACCACCGACGCCCG
Source organism: Cupriavidus sp. MP-37 (assembly GCF_020618415.1). Lineage (NCBI taxonomy): Bacteria > Pseudomonadati > Pseudomonadota > Betaproteobacteria > Burkholderiales > Burkholderiaceae > Cupriavidus > Cupriavidus sp. MP-37. Next base: position 2,214,948 of record NZ_CP085344.1, read on the forward strand.
GCCGCCGACCTGGTGCTGCAGCTGGCTGACCGTGATGCCGGCGGCCTGCTGCACCGCGTAGGCGCGCCCGATCAGCCGCGGCAGCGCCGGCTGGGTCGCCACGTCGTCGTCGGATGCGGCCTCCATGCGCGCCGCGACCTCGCGCGCAGCCTGGCGCAGGTCGATGCCGAGCAGCGCCGGCGCGATCTGGCTGGTGAAGAACACGATGCTGATCAGCCCGACCAGGTAGGTCAGCGTATACGCGGTGGCGATATTGGCCTCGTAGCGGCCCACGGTGGCGGCGTCCAGGCCCAGGTGCTTGAGCGCTTCGGCGGCGGTGCCCACCACCGCCGACTCGGTCGCGGCGCCGGCGGCCAGCCCGGCGGCAGTGCCCGGATCGAAACCCAGGTAAGCCGCCGCGCCCAGCGAGATGGCCAGCACCACCACCGCCTCCACCACCGGCAGCACCATATAGCGCAGGCTCGAGCGGTTCAGGTTGGCAAAGAACTGCGGCCCGCCGGAATAACCCATGGCGAAGATAAACAAGGCAAAGGCCAGGTCCTTCAGTTCGCCATGCATCTGGCAGCCGGTCTGGCCCATGAACAGCGCCACGATCAGCGTGCCGCACACGCCCCCCAGCTGGATCGGTCCGACCCGCGCCTTGCCGACGAAGTAGCCGAGTCCGACGGTGATGAACAGCACCAGCAATGGGTTGGCGGCAAAGACATCAACGGTACAGGTCATGGGGGGCGCGGGTTGATGGGTCGAAACGGCGGGGTCAGGGATTGAGCGGTGGCAGCGCGGGCCGGGCCCGGCGCCGGCGCGGCGGCGTGGGCCTGGCGTGGCGGCCCAGCGCCTGGGCGAGCGGGTTGCCGTCCCAGGCGGAGCGGGCCGGCGCCGCCCCGTAGAGATGGCGCTGCAGGCCGGTGACGGCGTCGGCCAGCGCGGCATCGCCGACGGCTTCGGCCCAGGCCGCGGGCGTGGTGCCGTGGGCGGCGCGGGTCCAGCCGTCCAGCGCCTGGCTGGCGGCAGCGGCATCGCCCGCGCGGCAGGCCTGCAAGGTCGCCGCCAGGCGCGCGTCGGCGCGCCCGGCGCGGGCGCGCCGGCGCTCGGCTTGCCGTTGCCGCAGGCGTGCCAGGCGCGGCCGCAGCCGGCGCCACAGCACGGCCAGCACGGCGGCGCCGAGCAGCGCGCCCGCGCCCCACAGCAGCGTGCGCCACGGCCAGCCGCCCTCGCCCGGCACCGCGCCGGCCGGCGGCCCGCCCGGCGCCAGCGCCCCGGCGTTGCGCGCCGCGGCCACCACGACCCTGACCGCCGGCGCTTCGGACCTGGCCGGCTGCCGCGTGGCCGGATCGACCCAGTCCGCCGTGACCGCGGGCAACGTATACGTGCCGGGCCGCTCGAAGACATAGGTCAGCGCATCCACGCGCGTGCCGCCCGGTCCCGGCGCGTCGCGGGCCTGGTCGGACAGCCGCGCATCGGCGCGAAACAGGCGCACGCCGCGCGGCGCCGCGGCATGCGGCGGCACGATCCTCATCGCCTGGGTCTGCGGCGCAAAGGTGGTGACGGTGCGCACCAGCGCATCGCCCGCATGCAGCCTGACCGCGCCGTGGTCGGGGTCACGGTCCAGCGTCTGCGTCACGGTGAGCCGGGCCACCGGCAACAACGGCCCGGCCGCGCTGCCGCGCGCCGCCGGCGCGCCCGCCCCGCCGGTGCCAGCCCGGATCGTGGTGACGGGCAAGGTGACACTGCCCTCGCGCGGCGCGCCGTCATCGCCGGCGTAGGTAAAACGGATGGTCGCGGCCGGCAGCCGGAACTCGCCATCCTGCTCCGCGGTAAAGGCGTAGCTCTTGCGGATGCCGGCATAGGTCACGCCATCGATGGTCTCGGTGGAATTCACCGCGCGCGCATCCGGCAAGGTCACCATCGCGCCCGGTACTTCGAGTGCCGGGAACGCGGGCGCCGACAAGAAATAGTTGGGCGCCAGGATGGTGACATCGATGCTGACCTGCTGGCCCACCAGCAGCGGCTGGCGCGCGCCCACTTCGACGCGCACGGTGGGCGCGGCGGCGGCGCGCGCCAGCCACGGCCACAGCCACGCCGCCAGCAGCAGGAGCAGCGGCGCAACGCGGCGCAGCCACCCGCGGCGGGGCACAGCGCCGCCCCTCATCGCGACCCCTGCCCCGCTGCGGCCTGCCCGTGCTGCAGCGCGAACTTGCGCTGCAGCAGGTCGGTCGGCGTGGTCTGGATCGCGCGCATCCACATCTCGGCGTCCTGCGTCAGGACAACCTGCAGTGACTTGCCGCCGGGCGCCGACGGCTTCGCGGCGTCGTACTTGACCTGATCCGGCGGCAGGTCGGGCGGCTCTTCGCCGTCGTCGGGATCCGGCTTTTCCTGCGGCAACTGCTGCGCCAGCAGCTTTTCCATCAGCGCCAGGTTGGCGGCCGCCTCTGCCCACTGCGGCTGGCGCCTGAGCGCCTGGCGGTAGCGCGCGGCCGCCTGCCGGTACTGGCCTTGCCGCGCCAGCGCATTGCCCTGGTTGTAGTCCGCCTGCGCCGAATCGACCCGCGCGAAGCTCTGCACCGCCTGCGCGTACTGGCCGGCGCGATACTGGGCGATGCCGCGCCACATCGGGTCGTCGAACAGCGCCGCGGCGCGCGCAAAATCGCCCTGCTCGAAGGCGCGCCGGCCTTGCTGGTCATGCGTCAGCCACAGGTCGACAAAGCGCCATGGGCGTACCGCGCTGGCTTGCGTGGCTGGCGCCGATGACTGCGCGCGCGCCTCGGGCGGTGCGGCAAGCGCCAGCGCCAGCAGCAGGCCGGCGCTCCAGCGCACGGTCCAGCCCTTGCGGAACCACAGCATCGCCAGCAGCGCCAGCGGCGGCACCAGCCACCAGCCTTCATCCTTCCAGCGCGTGCGGTCGCCGGCCTGCATCCGTTCGAGATGCGACTGCACGTGGCGCTGCACCCAGGCCACGTCGTCGTCGCTGCCCGGCGTGAAGGTCGCCACCGGCACGCCGCTGTCGTCGCCGAAGCGCTCGAGCGCGGCCTCGTCCAGCCGCGCAAACACGCGCGCGCCGTCCTGCTCGACGAAGCCGCCCGCGGCATTGCGCAGCGGCCCGCCCTGCGCGGTGCCCAGCGCCAGCACCACCGGCTGGCTGCGGCCGCTGTGCACCTGCGCGCGGAACGCCGCCGCGGCGGCGGGATCGACGCCGTCGGTCAGGAACAGGATGGTGCCGGGCACCGGCTCATGCTTCAGGTCGGCGTCGATCACGCGCAGCGCCAGCGCCATGTCGCGGCCGGGTACCGGCATGATGCGGGTCTGCAGCGCGTCGGCGAAGGTCTGCAGCAGGCTGGCGTCATCGGTCAGCGGCAGCACCAGGTGGGTCGAGCCGGCGTAGGCGTAGATCGCTGTGCGCCCGCCGTCGCGGCGCGCCAGCAGCGCCTTGATCTTGAGCTTGGCGCGCTCCAGCCGCGTGGGCGTGACGTCGATGGCGTCCATGCTGGGCGACAGGTCCACGGCGATCGCCAGCGGCGCCTTGTCGTCGAGGAACGGCGGGCGCTCCTGGCGCCAGCTCGGGCCCGCCAGCGCCACCGTGCCGAGCGCCAGCAGCAGCGCGGTCAGGTGCACCGGGCGCAGCGCCAGGCGGCGGCGTTCGCCGAGCATCAGCGCGTCGAGCAGGTGCGGCGCGATGGTGTCGCGCCAGCGCCGCCGCACGTCGCCGCGGCGCCGCACCGCCCACACCAGCAGCGCGGCCGGCAGCAGCCCCAGCAGCCACCACGGGCGCAGGAAATGGAAGTGAGCGAGCGTGTCGAGCCAGGCCGGCATCAGCGCCCGCCTCCGGCGGCATCGGCCATCGCGCCCGCCGCTTCGGCCACGTCGGCCGCTTCGGCCGATTCCGCCACGTCGGCCCGGGCTGGCCTGGGCCGCGCGACCCACGCCGAATAGCCGAACATCAGCAGCTGGTACGCCAGCACCAGCGCCAGCGCCGCGCCCAGCGGCCACATGAACAGCTCGCGCCGCGGCCGCCACGACAGCGTCTTCTGGTCATGCGGCGTGATCCGGTCGAGCGTGGCGTAGATGGTCTCCAGGCCGGCCTGGTCGGCGCCGAAGAAATAGCGTCCGCCGGTCTGCGCCGCCAGGCGCTGCAGCACCTCCAGGTCGACCTTCGCTTCGCCCGCCGCGCTGGGGTCGCCAATGCCTACGGTATGCACCACCACCTTGCGTTCGCGCGCGATGCCGCCGGCGCGCTCGGGCGGCATCCGGCTGGCGGTGTCGTTGCCGTCGGTCAGCACGATCATCACCCGCTGGGGCGCGGCGCTGTGCTCGAACATCTTGATGCCGAGCCCGATGGCATCGCCCAGCGCCGTGCTCGGCCCGGCCATGCCCGGCAGCAGCCCGCCAATCAGCGTCTGCACCAGCTGGTGGTCGAGCGTGAACGGCGCCAGCGGATACGGCGCATCGCCGAACACGATCAGGCCGATGCGGTCGCCGGGGCGTTTGGCCACAAAGTCGCTCACCACCTGCCGCACCGCCTGCACGCGCGGGATCAGCGCGCCCGACGGATCGCGGAAGTCGCGTGTGTCCATCGACTGCGACAGGTCGAGCGCCAGCAGCAGGTCGCGCGCGGGCTGCACCTTCTGCACCGGCGCTTCGAGAAACTGCGGCCGCGCCAGCGCCGTCACCACCAGCACCCACGCCAGCGGCGCCAGCACCCATTGCAGCCGGTTGCGGCGCGGCACCACGGCACCAGCGGCAGGCGTCAGCCCGGCGGCACTGGCGACCTCGCCAAAGAACGGCAGCCGTACCGACGGGCTTTCCTCGCGGTACGGCGGCAGCCACCACCACAGCAGCAAGGGCAGCGGCAGCAGCGCGAACAGCCAGGGATATTCAAACTGGTACATGGTGCTCCGCGATCCAGCGCCGGCAGGCCGCGGCCACGGCCCGCACCTGGGTGTCGGGCCATTGCGCCAGCGCGGCGTCGCCGCGGTACTCGGCGTCGTGCACCAGCGCGGCCAGCTGCGGCGCGACATCCCCGGCCCTTCCCGCATGTGCCCGCAGGAATTCGGCCCAGCCGCCGCCGGCCAGGCTGGCCACCTGTGCGCGCGGCCACGCCGCCAGCGCGGTGCGCTTGAGCAGCGCCGCCATCGCGCGCAGGGCCGCGGCGCGCTGTGCGGGGTCCGGGTCCAGCGGCAGCGTTGCCAGCTCCGCCAGCGCCTCGCGCCGGTAGCGGTTGGCGCGGTAGCGCCGCCACGCGCGCCAGCCGGCCCAGGCCAGCGCCAGCAGCAGCAAGGCGCCGGCGATCGGCCAGCCGATGGTCTGCGGCAGCCACGACGGCGGCGGCGGCATGGCAAGGTCGGCCAGCGTTGCCAGGGTTGCCGGGGCGGCGCTGTGGGTCAGGCTCATGGCGCCGCCCCCGCGCGAGGCCGCAGCGGCGCCTGCTGCAGCGGCCGGCCCAGCAGCCGCCGCAGCTGCGGCGCGGTTTCCTCGGCGGCGGACAGCGGCAGCAGCGGCACGCCCATGGCACGGTGCCAGTCCAGCAGCGACCTGGCGCGCGCATCGGCAAACTCGGCGATGCCGCGCCGCGTGGCGGCGTGGCCGAAGCCCAGCTCGACCTGCAGCTCGCCGTCGCTGACCACCAGTTGCCCGGAGCCGGGCAGCTTGCCGAGGAAAGGATCGTGGACCAGGATGGTCAGCACATCGTTGTGCGTCGCCAGCGCCAGCATCAGGTCGCGGGTGCGGGCGTCATGGCCGTCGAAATCGCTGATTACGATCACCAGGCAATCGTGGCGCGCCATGCGCGCGGTGCGCTCCAGCGCCGCGTTGAGCTGCCCCGCGGCGCGGCGCGCCGGCGCATCGGCGCGCAGCGCCTGGTTGAAGCGCGCGATGCCGCCCAATAGCTGCTGCACGGCATCGCGGTGGCGGCGCGGCGCAAATGCTTCAATGCGGCCGTCGCCCAGCACCACGCCGCCGACGCGGTCGCCTTCGGCGAGCACGCGCCATGCCGCCAGCGCCACCGCTTCGGCCGCGCTGACCGATTTCATCGCGCGCCGGCTGCCGAAGAACATGTTGATGCGCTGGTCCACCACCAGCAGCACCGGGCGGTCCTTTTCCTCGGTGTAGACGCGCACATGGGGCCGGCCGGTGCGCGCGGTCACGCGCCAGTCCATGCTGCGGATATCGTCGCCGGGCAAATACAGGCGCAGTTCCTCGAAGCTCAGCCCGCGCCCGCGCACCCGCGAGGCATGGCGCCCGGCCAGCACGCTGTGCACCGGCTGGCGCGGCAGGAAATGGAAGTCGCGCGCGGCCAGTTCGAGCCGGGCCAGCGCCGCGGCATCGACGCTGACACCAGACACCGCCTGCGACGACGGCGCGTGCGCCGCCGCCGGGGCGGCGCGGGCGATGGCGCGGAATGGCAGGCGCATGGTGTTGCCCTTGCCGAGTATTCAGGCCACCGCCACCTGCTGCACCAGGCGCTCGATCACGGCATCGGCGCCGATGCCGGCGGCATGCGCCTCGTACGACAGGATCAGCCGGTGGCGGAACACATCGCCGACCACGGCCTGCACGTCCTCGGGCGTGACGAAGTCGCGCCCGTGCAGCCACGCATGCGCGCGCGCCACCTTGTCGAGCCCGATCGAGCCGCGCGGGCTCACGCCCACCTGGATCCATTGGTCGAGGTCGTCGTCGACCGGCTTGGGCGCGCGCGTGGCCTGCACCAGCGCGACGATGTAGCGCTCCACCGCCTCGCTGACGTGGATGCCATGGATCTCCGCGCGCGCGGTGAAGATCGCCTCGGGCGCCAGCCGCACCGGCGCGCTGCCGCTGGCAGCCGCGCCACCCGTCTCTTCCGCGCGCGCCAGCCTGACGATATCGGCCTCGGCATCGGCTTCCGGATAGCCCACGCTGATATGCATCAGGAACCGGTCCATCTGCGCCTCGGGCAGCGGATAGGTGCCTTCCTGCTCGATCGGGTTCTGCGTCGCCATCACCAGGAACAGCGGCTCGAGCCTGTGCGTGGTGCCGCCGACGGTGACCTGGCGCTCTTCCATCGCTTCCAGCAGCGCCGCCTGGACCTTGGCCGGCGAGCGGTTGACCTCATCGGCCAGCACCAGGTTGGCGAACACCGGGCCGGCCTGGAAGCGGAACTCGCCCTTGCCGCCTTCGGTGAAGTAGATCTCCGACCCGGTGATGTCCGCCGGCAGCAGGTCCGGGGTGAACTGGATCCGCGACAGCCGCGCATCGAGGTTGCGCGCCAGCATCTTGATGGCGCGCGTCTTGGCCAGCCCGGGCAGGCCTTCCACCAGCAGGTGGCCGTCCGCCAGCAGGCCCAGCAGCAGGCGCTCGATCATGCGCTGCTGGCCCACGATCGATTCGCCCATGCGCTGCTGCAGGGCGAGGACGTCGTCGCGTGTGCTCATGGGGCATTCCTTGGTGCGTTCCCTGGTGCGGCCGGGGCGCGGCGGCCCTGGCCGCCGACGAACCACGCATAGTAGGGATTGTCGGGATCGGCGCGCATGGCCTGCGTGATATGCGTCGCCCACGCTTCGCGGTCGCCGCGGTAGGCGTCGAGGCCGGCGCGGTAGAACGTGTGCAGGACTTCGCGCTCGTGGCGCAGCTCGCGCCAGAAGGCATCGTCGGCGCCAGCCAGCGGCGGCTCGCTTTGCAGCGACAGCAGCCTCGACAGCGATTCCGGGAAGGCGTCGGCACGGACCCAGCCGGCGTACTCGATGCGCGGGCGGTCGTCGGTCACGGCCGGCGCATCGGCGGCGTACCAGTCCAGCCCGGCCCCGTCGGTGACCCAGGTGGCCAGCAGCGCCGCCGCCGAGCGCACGCCCACCGCCTGCAGCGCCGCGGCGACCTCGGGTTGCGCAAAGCGCGCGCGGACCTGCGCCACATCCAGCGCCAGCGGCGACATCGAACCCACCAGCATCATCTCGTGCAACTCGGTGGTCCACAGCGTGGCGTGCGGGAACACGTCCAGGAAGCTGCGCACCAGCATGCGCGTGTCTGCGTCGTTCTGCGTCGGCAGCGGCAGCCACTGCGCCACCAGCCCGCCGGGCTGCAGCCGCGCCGCCGCCAGGCGGTAGAAGTCGGTCGAATACAGGTTGACCACGCCGGCGGCCGACGGCGGCGGCGGCTCCAGCGTGATCAGGTCGTACGGCTGCGGGCTCTGCAGCAGCTCGCGCCGGCCGTCGCGCAGGCGGATCTCCACGCGCGGGTCGGTGGCGACGCCGAAATTCCCCTTGAAGCTGGGCACGGCACGCGCGACCGGCGGCAGCAGCTCAGCCACCACGCGCCGCTCCAGCCCGGGCCACGCCAGCGTCGCGCCCGCCGTGATGCCGGTGCCCAGGCCGATCACCAGCGCCGACTTCGGCGTGCCGTTGTGCACGATCAACGGCAACAGCGCCTGCAGCCGCATATAGCGCTGCGAGGTCATAGCGTCGCCGGAATTGGATACGCCCTGGATATAGAGGCGCCGGAAACGGTTGGTGGCGGAGGCTTGCTCGACCACCGCCACGGTGGCGCCGCGCCCTTCCTCGTAGAACACCAGTTCGCCGCCGCGCGCCCGCGCCAGCAGCGTGGCGAGGCGGTCGGGCGGCGCCAGCGCGGCGGCGATCACCGCGAGCACGCCCAGCATCGGCACCGCCCAGCGCGCCGCGGGCCGCACCCCGCTGCCCAGCGCCACCGCCACCACGCCAACCACCGCCGCCGCGACCGCCAGCAGCGACAGCGTACGCACCAGTCCCAGGTAAGGCACCAGCACGAAGCCGGCCAGCGCCGTGCCGGCGATGCCGCCGAGCGTGTTGAGCGCGATCACGCTGCCGACGCCCGCGCCGATGCGCCGGCTGTCGACACTGACGCGCAGCACGAACGGGAACGCCGCGCCCAGCAGCAGCGTCGGCACGAACACCACCGTCAGCGCGGCCAGCGCAAAGCGCGCGCAGGCCGCCAGCAGCGGGCTGGCGGTCAGCCCCTGCACCCATGCCGACAGGCTGCCCTGCGCACGCAGCAGCCATTCGCCCAGCAGCACGAATTCCAGCAAGGCCACCAGCCCGGCCGCGGCCACCAGCAGGCCGAAGGCGCCCCATGGATCGCGCACGCGGTCGGCATGGCGCGCGGCCAGCGCGCTGCCGAGGGCCAGCCCGGCCAGATAGGTGGCCAGCACCACGGTGAAGGCGAAGGTGCGCGTGCGGAGGAACTGCACGATGGCCTGCGACCAGACCACCTCGTAGCCCAGCGCGATGCCGCCGGCGGCGGCATACAGCACCAGCGCGAGCCGGCCGTTGGCGACATCGCCGGCGACATTGCTGGCGACATTGCTGGGGGAGGCGCTGGCGGCAGCGCCACCGCTCGCCGCATGGATGCCGGCGGGAACGGACACGCTCGCGGCCCTGCGCGCCAGCAGCCACGCTGCCAGCGCGGCGACGCCGTTGAGCGTGCCCGCCGCGACGGCGCTGCCCAGGATGCCAAGCCCGGGCACCAGCACAAAGCCCGCCAGCAGCGTGCCGGCGATCGCGCCGGCGGTGTTGGCGGCGTAGAGCCGCCCGCCATGCGTGCCAACGCGGCCCGGGCGCGATCCCAGCACGCGCATCAGCACCGGCAGCGTGCCGCCCATCGCGGCCGCCGGCAGGATCACCAGCACAAAGGGCAACGCCCACGCCAGCAGGCCCGCCCGGCTCTCAAGCCAGGCAAACGGCGCGGCGGCCCGCGCCAGTGCCAGCGTCGCGCCGATGCCCAGCATCAGCACCGCGATTTCCAGCCACGCATACAGCCTGAGCGGATCACCATGGCGGTCGGCGAGGCGGCCGAAGCTCCAGCCGCCCAGCGCCAGCCCGCCGAAGAACGCGCTCACGGCAGTGGTGACGGCGTGCACCTCGACGCCCACCACCAGCGCAAGCTGCTTGATCCAGAGCACCTGGAAGATCAGCCCCGCGGTGCCCGAGGAAAAAAGCAGCAGGGCAGGCACCAGCGCGGCATCGTGCCATGCCAGCGGATCCTGCCCTGACTGCGCGGCGGCCCGGGCCGTCTGCCCGTTCGTGGCCGCCGCATGCCGCACCCTATCCTTGCCGGAGCCTGCGCCGGCGCGCGCTTCTGCCATGGTGCGATCCCTGTGGAATGGGCCAGCCGGCTCCTGCAGCGGAAGCCGGCTGGCCGGTCACGCCGGAGGCTACTTGCCGCCGGCCGCGCCCTTGTCGAGCGACGACATCACCGCCTCGGTCATCTGGTCGATGGTGAAGCTGGCCGGCCGCTGGCTGGGCGGGTAGTCCTTGAACGACTGGAGGAACGGCGCCACGCGCGAGGACGCATAACTGATCATGTAGGCGTTCTTCGCGGTCCAGTCGTAGTACTGGTCGGAAACCGTATCGGCGCGCTCATACGGGTCCATGCGCAGGTTGAATGCCTTGGGCACGCGCAGGCAGGTGAACGGGTTGGCCCAGACCTGGAAGCCGCCCGGCTGGCGCTGCTCGCAGAACACGAACTTCCAGTCGTTGTGGCGCATCGCCACCAGCTGGCCGTCATCGTTGAAGTAGAAGAAGTCCTGGCGCGGCCCGGTGTTGGTCTGCCCGGTCAGGTAGGGCAGGAAGTTATAGCCGTCCAGGTGCACCTTGAACGATTTGCCGCCGATGCTGGTGCCCTTGAGCAGGCGCTCCTTGATATCGGTATCGCCGGCCGCGGCCAGCAGCGTCGGGAACCAGTCGAGCCCGGAAATCATCGTGGTGGATACCGTGTTGGGCTTGATGCGGCCCGGCCACCGGATGATCGCCGGCACCCGGAACGCGCCTTCCCAGTTGGTGTCCTTCTCGCTGCGGAACGGCGTGGTCGCGGCATCCGGCCAGCTGAACTGGTTCGGGCCGTTGTCGGTGCTGTAGATCACGATGGTGTTGTCGGCCACCTTCAGGTCATCGAGCGCCTTGAGCAGCTTGCCGACGTGGCCGTCGTGCTCGATCATGCCGTCGGCGTACTCGTTGCCCGGCATGCCGCTCTGCCCGCGCATCGACTCGCGCACGTGGGTGAACACGTGCATGCGCGTGGTGTTCATCCACACGAAGAACGGCTTGTCGGCCTTCACCTGCTTGTCCATGAAGCCGATCGCCGCCGTGGTGGTCTCGTCGTCGATGGTCTCCATGCGCTTGCGGTTGAGCGGCCCGGTATCTTCGACCTTGCCGTCCGCGAACGAGTGAATCACGCCGCGCGGCGCGTTGGCCTTGACCCAGGCCTCGTCGTTCTTCGGATAGTACGGGCGCTCTGGCTCCTCTTCCGCGTTCAGGTGATAGAGGTTGCCGAAGAACTCGTCGAAACCGTGCGCGGTGGGCAGGTATTCGTTGCGGTCGCCCAGGTGGTTCTTGCCGAACTGGCCGGTCGCATAGCCCAGCGGCTTCAGCGCCTGCGCAATGGTCACGTTCTGCGCCTGCAGGCCGACCGGCGCGCCCGGGATGCCGACCTTCAGCAGGCCCGTGCGCAGCCCGACTTCACCGGTGATGAAGGTGGAGCGGCCCGCCGTGCAGCTGTTCTCGCCGTAGTAGTCGGTGAAGAGCATGCCCTCCTGGGCGATGCGGTCGATATTCGGGGTGCGGTAACCCACCACGCCATGGCTGTAGGCGCTGATGTTGGTCTGGCCGATGTCATCGCCAAAGATCACCAGGATGTTCGGCTTCTTGCCGGATGCCGCCGGTGCCGCCAGCGCGGGCGCGGAGGCCGCGGCCACCGGGGCGCTGGTCGCCACCGGCGGATTCTCCCTGGCCGGTGCCGGTGCGGCCGCGGACGGTGCCGGCGTCGCGGCAGGCGCCTGCGCCGCCGGCTGCTGCGCCTTGGGCGGCGTGTCCTTCTTGTCGCAGCCCGTCACCGCGACCACCACGGCGGCCACCGCCAGCATCACCAGCCTGGCACTGCGCCGTCTGACTATGCGTTTCTCAACTTGATCCATGTGCGGCCTCCGTTCGTTGCCCGTTACGGTTGGTTGACTGCCGAGCCCTGATGGTCATGGCTTGCCGGCCGGATAGACCTGCAGCCAGTCCCGCTTCATGCTGACCACTGTCCAGCCCCTGGCGCGCGCCGCGTCGAGGGCCTTGTCGAGCTTGCCCACCTTGGACTGGCGGTCATAGGCGAACTCGCGCTCGGCGTCGTCGTGATGCACCAGCACGGCCAGGCGCGCGCCGTCGCCGCCCGTGGTGTACTCGAGCATCTGCAGGTCGCCGTCGGAATTGCCCACGGCCAGGATGGGCCGGCGGCCGATATGGCGGTAGATGCCGACCGGCTTGCCCGGCCCGTCATCGATGAAATCCAGCTTGGGGTCGCGCACCAGCGCCGGCTTGCCGTCCCGCACCTGGTAGCGCACCGCCTGCGAGGAGCCGATCACCTGTTCGGGCGGGATGCCGTAGACGGCCTGGCTCCACGGCCGCATGAAGTCGATGGTGCCGCCCGAGACGATATAGGTCTTGAAGCCGTTGGCACGCAGGTAGGACAGCAGCTCCAGCTGCGGCTGGTACACCAGTTCGGTGTACGGCCGGTTGAATTTGGGATGCCGGGCTTTTGCCAGCCAGTCGCGGATGGTGCGGTCGTACTCGTCGACGGTCATGCCGCTGTTGGCTTTGGCGACCAGTGCCGCCAGCTGTTTCTCGTTGCGCATCAGGCCCTGCATGTCGTTGGCCATCAGCGCCTTGAAGGCCGGGTTGCTGCGCCACTCCGGGTGCTGCGGCGCCGCGGCGCGGACCTGGTCGAGCAGGAAGAAGAACTGGAAGTACAGCGGCTGCTCGCTCCACAGCGTGCCGTCGTTGTCGAACACCGCCACGCGCGCTTCGGGTGGGACGAAACCGGGCGAACCCGGCCGCGTCACGTCGGCAACGAATTTCAGCAGCGCCTGCCGGGCCGGACCGTCGCGCCACGACGGCAGTGCCGCCCCCGCCGGCTGCACCGCCGGCGCCGCGGCCTCCTGCGCAGCGGGCGCGGTGGCGGGGGTGGAGCAACCGGTCAGCGCCAGGCCGGCCAGCGCCAGCGTCGCGATCACCGCGCGCAGGTGGCCGGCAAGGATTGACGGGGACGCTGCCATGTTCATGTCGTTCGCTCCGGTCGCGTGCTGCCGTGGTTGAGATAAGGTGTTGCGCGCGAGGCTAGCGCGCTGGCGCGCCTGCAGTGCCGGCCATGGCCACCGGTGGCCGCCGCTGCAATTCCGCCCAGCGGCTTTCGTCCATCACCAGGCGGAAGCCGAGGTGCGACATGCTGTTGTAGGGATCGGTCCCGCGCCGTGCGCTGGGGCGGTAGCTCAGGCAGAAATCCTCGTTGCACAGGAACGAGCCACCGCGCGTGACACGCTTGGGCGCGTTGACCGGCACGCCGGGTTCGGACGGGTCCCACGACACCAGCGGCCCCACCGGGTTTTCGATCGGCTGCGCCTTGCCGGCTTCGCGCCGGAACTGGTCGGCGCGGTACCAGTCCGCTACCCACTGCCAGGCATTGCCGGTCATGTCGGCGAGGCCATAGCCGTTGGGCGGGAAGGTGCCGACCGGGCTGGTGCCGAGCGCCCCGCCGGCCTTGGGGCTGACCACGGGAAACGGCTGGTTCTGCTGGCCCTGCCAGACATTGGCCATCTGCTTGCCGCCGGGGGCAAACTGCTCGCCCCAGGCATAGGTCGCCTGCTCCAGCCCGCCGCGCGCGGCAAACTCCCATTCCGCCTCGGTCGGCAGCCGCTTGCCGGCCCACCTGGCGTAGGCCTGCGCGTCTTCATACGACACCTGCACCACCGGGTGGTTGTCCTTGCCCTCGATCGAGCTGCCCGGGCCGGTCGGATGGCGCCAGTCGGCGCCGGGCACATAGCGCCACCAGCGTGAGTAATCCTGCAGCGGCACCGGCCGCGGCGTACCGACGAAGACCATGCCGCCCGCGACCATCGCGCTGTCGGGCGGGCGCGGCGTGCCGGGCGGCAGCTGCACGCGCAGCGTCTCCCAGTCGGGCGCGCGCTCGGCCGTGGTGACGTAACCGGTGGCTTCGACAAACTTGCGGAATTCAGCGTTGGTGACGTGGTGCTGGTCCATCCAGAACGCATGCACGCGCACCTTGTGCGCCGGCTTTTCATTGGGCTGCGCCATCTTGCTGTCGCTGCCCATCAGGAACTCGCCGCCCGGCACGCGCACCATGCCGGCCGGTCCGTGCTTGCCGTCGCCGACGACAATGGCCGGCGCCGCCGCGGTACGGCCCTTCAGATACCAGTAGCTGCCGCCCAGGCCGGCGGCCAGTCCGACACCGAGCAGGGCCAGCAGCCACGCCAGTTTTCGGCTGCGCCATCCGGGCGCCCGTGCCGCTGAGCCGGAACGCCCCGCGGCTGCGGCGGGATTGCCGCCTTCACGTTGTCCGCTCATTCCATTGTCTCTGTATGCAAAAGCCGCACTGATTGAGCGCAAACAATGATGTCAGATGGGTACGGCAATCAGAAGTCAGCTTTTTATGATTTCCGCCGGCAGTGAATTAAGTTTTTTTCGCACGCACGGCCGCCTCAGCGCCAGGCGCTGCCCACCTGGATATAGAACGCGTTCTGGCCCTTGCTGTGGGCCACATCCAGGCCGATCGAAACGCCCAGCTTGCGCGCGATCATGTAGCGAAAGCCCGCGCCGACGCTGTAGATCGTGGAAGCGTCGGAAAAATCGTGCCAGCGTCCATAAGCCTTGCCGACCCCGGTGAAGCCCAGCAGCGACCAGCGCGGGGTCACGTCCCAGCGCACTTCCATTTCCGCCGCGAGCGCATTGCGGTCCTGGTAGCGCCCCTTCTGCACGCCGCGCAGGTCGACGTACGGCTGCGCATAGAACGGCACGTCGCCGCCGGAAAAGCGCGTATCGGCGCGCAGGCCCAGGATCACGGTGCGCGCCAGCGGCAGCCAGGTAAAGCCGCGCGCGTTGACCATGTCGAACGACTGGGTACTGCCAAAGGCGCCGCGCGCGAACTGCGCCTCCAGTTCGGCATAGCTGCCGCGGCTGGGGTAGAAGATGTTGTCGCGCGAGTCGTAGTCGACCACCAGCCCGGCCTTGCCGACGCGCTGGGTCCGGTTGAAGCTGCCGAGCTCGCCGGCATCGCCAAACTTAAAGGTCGCGGTGGAATCGAAGTAGACGTAGCGCGGCCCCACGTACCAGCGGGTGTCGGCGATGCGTACCAGCAATTGCTGCACCAGGAACACCCCGCGCAGCTCATAAGAACGCGGCTGGTTGCGCAAGCCGTAGTAATCGAGGTTGGCATCGACCTTGGCCAGGGCGCCGAGATAGCGGTAGCGGTCGCCGTCCCAGGTGTGGAAATGCGCAACGCCGGCGCCCCAGGTGCCATTCTCGGTATAGGCGCCGCCGATGCCGGTGATATTGGGCGGTGCCGGGCCCTTGCCGCTGGCCCGGGCGCTGGCGGCGGCGTCGGCCATCGATTGCGAGAAGAACATCAGCCCCAGTCCCGCGCCGTAGCCGACCGCCGGTTCCGTGATGATGGTGGGGACCGGCAGCGCGCCCTTGTGATTGAGCAGGAAGTCGCTCATGTCCAGCGCGCCGTCTTCCGGATCGAAGAACGACAGCGGCTGCTTGCCTGCGCCGGTCTCGGCCTGGCCGCATGCGGCGCCGCACCAGATCACAGCCAGTGTGCCAATCAGCGCGGCCAGGCTTTTGGTGGTGTCGGGACGGGTCATCGGCGCAGGCTCAAGGCTTCAGTTCGATGCAAGTCTCTGCATGCGGCGCCATCGGCCCGGCGCTCGATCAGGGACCGGCTGGCGCGCAGAGTCCGCTGCAACCATCACAGCGGAAACTGGATATTCAAACCCATGAACACCTGGAATTTCGGCACGCCATTGCCATCATGGCTGACCGTCCATTGCGGTTCCGCAAACAGGTTGTAGGTTTCCTTGCCGATTTTCCAGATCTTGCCCGCGCCGATACCGATCGGGATGTAATAGTTGCCGCGCTTGAGGTCGAAATTCCAGGTCGCGCTGCTGCGCAGGTACCAGCCTTGCGGCAGGTTATAGATGACAAAGGGCTGGGCGCTGAGGTTGTCCTGCGTGGGCCGGTCACCCTCGCCGGCAAAGGAGTGCTGCCAGGTCACCAGCCCGCCGAGCAGCCCCCACTTCTGCGGCGCGATGCCCACGCCTGCCAGGCCCGCCTGCCACTTGCCCGTCCCGGTCTGGTCGCGCGACGCGGTGGGAATGGTCAGTTGCGGCCCGATGCCCCATTCCATGCCGAGGCCCTTCACCAGCACCAGGTTGAACAGGTTGAGGTCGCCCAGCCCGGTCTTGCTGCCATCGGGCGCGAGATTGGGCGTGGTCACGACCGGCAGCGTGAAGCGCAGGATCTGCGGCAGCCCGAACAGCTTGTGCGGCACGGTGCCGCGCAGCAGCACGCTGTTGCCGTCCTCGTCGCCGAGCCCGTAATAGCGCCCCACATACTGGTCCTGCAGGTTCAGGGTAATGGTCGGGCTCAGCGGATTGTTCGACGCATTCATGTCGTCTGTCGACGGCCCTGCCGCAAGCGCAAGTGCCGGCAACATGGTTGCCGCGCAGCCGGCCGCCAGCGCTGATTTCTGCATGAACAAAATCATTGCCCCCCCGCCGTTTCCGAATAAATTCATTACCATCGCCATTCGAATATGGCGGTTGCATCATGGCAGAGCGGCTTTACCCTTGTGAAGTAAATGTTTGCGATGCCGTAATGAAAATTTTTTCGAGCCGGCGTGCGCCTGTAACAGAGGGGGTTTGCTGCTAGTATGCAAGCTCGGAAATACAGGCGGTCGGGGTGCTGCTTCACCGCGACATTTCATTGCGGCAGCCACAGGCACCGTGCCCCCGGCCCGGGCTGCACTCCATGCTCATGCCTATGCCAACGACCCTCGTCCTCCGGCTTGCCATGGCCGCCCCCCTGATGCTGGCCTGTGCCGGCGCCCACGCCACCGAAGGCGCGCTCGGACGTCCGGTCACCGGCACCAGCGTGGTCGCCAATGCGGGGATCGTGTCGCCGGAGCCTGCGCTGATCGTCAACGTCGGCGAAATCTACCTCGACGGCTCGATCGGCGGGAGCCGGACCGTGCCCGTCGCAGGCAAGGCCTCGGCCGGCATCGAAGGCAAGGTCGCCTTCACGCTGGCGACGGTGATGAAAGTGTGGGACACCGACACCGGCGCCTGGAACTTTGCCTCCAGCTTTACGCTGCCCTATGTCTGGACCAGGGTCACGGCAAACGTCAGCGTCGGCGGCCGCGGCGCCAGCACGCAGGACACCGCCTCGAACCTGTTCGACATCACCTTCGCGCCGATCATCGCCGGCTACCATTTTTCCAAGACCGAACACGTGGCGCTGAGCCTCAACGTATGGGCGCCGACCGGCAAGTACGACCCCAACGCGCTGGCCAATCCCAGCCTGAACAACTGGACCCTCATTCCGCAGGTGGCCTACACCAGGTTGTTCCCGGAACACGGGCTCGAGTTCGACGCGGTCGCCGGCATCCAGTTCTACACCCGCAACCACGCCACCAATTACCAGAACGCGCCGCTGTTCACGCTCGACACGATGCTGCTCAAGCGCTTTGCCAACGGCGCCGGCCTGGGCCTGATCGCCGGCACCACGCAGCAGCTGGGTGACGACAGCGGCCCGCTGGCGGACCGCCTGAACGGCTTCCGCGGCCACGACTGGGCGGTGGGCCCGATCGTCACCTACGACACCAAGGTCGGCGCCAGGAGCCTGCTGTCGCTGGGCCTGCGCTGGGTGCCGTCGGTGGCGAGCAAGAACCGGCTGAAGAGCACCAACACCTTCATGGGCACGGCGACGCTGGTGTTCTGAAGGCATCACGCATCAAACTGAGATACCCACGAGCCAGCGTCCGCGTTGATCAAACGCAAGCTCCAATTCCTTTCCTGCCTGCAAACTGGCGCCCATGACGACGTTGCCCTCTTCTTCCCCCGCTTCCCCCGCTTCCACCGCCTCCCCCGATGCCTCCGACGCCAGCCAGCCCACCTCCGCCGTGCCGCCGCGGCGCCGGGCGCTGGTGCCGCGCGGGCGCTTCGCCTTTGTCACCGGCATCCTGAGCTGGACCCTGCTGATCGCCAGCACGCTGTTCTGGTGCGCGCTGCTGTTTCCGCTGGCGCTGCTGAAGCTGGCGCTGCCGTTCGCCGCGGCCATGCGGCGCATCGACCCGCTGCTCAACGGCATCGCCACCGCCTGGATCTCCGGCAACACCGGCTGGTTCGCGTGGATCCAGCGCGAGCCCTGGGACATCCGCGGCAACGACGGGCTGCGCTATGCCGACTGGTACCTGGTGAACTGCAACCACCAGTCGTGGGCCGATATCTTCGTGCTGCAGCGTGCGCTGAACCGGCGCATCCCGCTGCTGAAGTTCTTCCTGAAGCAGCAGCTGATCTATGTGCCGGTGATCGGCCTGGCCTGGTGGGCACTGGATTTTCCGTTCATGAAGCGCCACGGCAAGGCCGAGCTGCGGCGCAATCCGGCCTTGCGGCGCCAGGACCAGGAAACCGCCCGGCGCGCCTGCGCAAAGTTTTCGCTGGTGCCGACCAGCGTGATGGTGTTTGCCGAAGGCACGCGCTTTACCGAGGCCAAGCGCGCCGCGCAGGCTTCGCCCTACCGCCACCTGCTCAAGCCCAAGGCCGGCGGCCTGGCGGTGGCGCTGAACGCAATGGGCAACAAGTTCCGCTCGCTGATCGATGTCACCATCGTCTACCCCGAAGGCGCGCCGGGCTTCTGGGACCTGGCCTGCGGACGCGCCGGCCCGGTGCTGGTGCGCATGCGCCAGCTGCCGGTGCCGCCGTCCTTCTGCGACGCCGACTATGGCAGCGACAAGGCCTTCCGCACCGAATTCCACCACTGGCTGGCGCGCCAGTGGGAGGCCAAGGACGCGGAGATCGAGGCGCTGACGCCGCCGCGCCAGCGCTGACCCGCTGACCCGGCGCTAGCCGGGCAGCCGCTCGATGGCGCGCTTGCCCTGCGCCACCGCCGCCGTCAGCGATGGGCTGCCGGCGTTGTCGCTGTTGGCGATGCTGATGTTGCCGACGCCGGCCAGGCCGGGCCACGCCGCGTCCGGCGCGACGTTCTCGCCGGCCAGGCTGTCGGGCATGTAGCTGTAGCCGTGCGCCCAGCGGTTGACGGTGATGCCGCGGATCACGTCTTTCGAGGCAAAGCCCTGGTGCCCCAGCATGCGGTCGAGCTGCGCGCGGATGTCGCGCTCCATCGCATCGAACGGCGTGCCCAGCAGCAAGGCGCGGCCGGCGCGGAAGCGGTCGCGCGCGGGCATGCCGCTGTCGGGCACGGCCGGCACATAGAGCATGTGCAGCACCGCCGGGTCGGACGGCTCCCTGCCCGCGGGCGGCTCCAGCCAGAGATCGGTGTAGGCCATCGCCGGCGCATGGATGCGGCGCGTGCCCAGCGCGGCAAACGCCTGCCAGTGGTCCAGCGCCACCTTGGTGTAGACCAGCGGCGCCTTGGCCTCGTTGTGCAGGATCGTCTTCTGCTGCGCCGGCAGCGACGGCAGCAGGTACGGAATCATCATGTTGTAGCCGGCCAGCACCACGTGGCGTGCCTCGAGCCGATGCAGGTTGCCGCTGAAGCCATAGGTGACGCGCGTGATCGGGCCGTCGGGCTCGACCGCGATCGCGGTGCTGTTCAGGCGCAGGCGTACCGGCTCTCCTTCGCGATCCAGGCGGCCGTAGTCGAACGCGGCCGACACCACCTGCGCCGGCGCGGCCACGCGCGCCACGCCCGGGATCAGGCTCTGCACCAGCAGCCGCGCCAGCGAGGCATTGCCATCGGCAAACCACAAGCGCGAACCGGGCGACTTGCCCAGCCGCGCATTGCCCCCCGGCACCGGCACGTTGGCGCCGGCGGGCAGGCCGATGGCGATGGCGTCGGCCACCGAGATGCCGTCGGCATCGAGCGCGTAGGCATCGAGACTGCGGCTGCGCAGGAAGCGCTGCCCGGCCAGGCCGAGGCCGGCCTTGTCGCGCAGGAAGGCGGCGTAGCGCATGGTGCGCAGCGCCGCGCTGCGTTCGGCGCCCGACAGCGCCGGCAGGTAGTCGGTGGTGCCCGCGGCCAGCCGCGCCAGCGCGGCGCGGTCCGCCGCGGGCAACGGCGCGCTGTCCAGGAAGCGCGACAAGGCCGCCGTATCCGGGCCGCCCGCGCGCGCGCCGCTGCGCGCATCGATCGCTTCGCCGAACGGGTCGCCCGCGACCCATTGGTCGCGCCCGAAGTGCTCGGCATCGAAAAACACCGCGCGGCCCATGCCGAGCGCGGCATACGGATCGGCGGTGGCGGCGGCGGGCGGATGCGCGGCATCGAGCCCGAGCCCGGCCAGCAGCTCGCGCACCGCGGCGTCGCCGGCCGCGCTGGCCGGCATCTCGGCGCTGCCGCCATAGGTCACCAGCCGCTTGCCGCGCACCGTGAACTCGTTGCGCTTGGCATGGCCGCCGAAATCGTCGTGGTTGTCGAGGATCAGGATGCGGCGCCTGGCGCCGAAGCGGCGGCGGTAGAACCACGCCGCCGCCAGGCCGCTGAGGCCGCCGCCGACCACCACCAGGTCATAGGCCTCGCGCGCCAGCACCGCGGGATACTTCGCGCCTTCGCGCGCCAGGCTGTGGGCCAGCGTGTAGGTGCCGGCGTGGTTGCCGCGCAGCCCGGTCAGCGCCGGCGGATAGGAAGCAGACGGCGCGCCCGCGCGTGGCTGCGCGTGCAGCAGCTGCGCCGGCGCCAGTCCCGCGGCAATGGCCAGCGCGGTGCCATTGAGGAAGTCTCTTCGGGTGATCGTCATCGGCGGCTCATGGTTCGGCGTCGGCTTTGCGCTGCGCGGCCAGCGCCTGGCGCCGCGCAGCCACCTCGGCCTCGGGCACCGGCGCGGCCCGGTTGCCCCAGCTGCGGCGGATAAAGGTCAGCACGTTGGCCAGTTCCTGGTCGTCCAGGGTCCAGCCATAGCCGGGCATGTGGTAGTCCGACGGCGCGGTGCCCACCCGCGCGGTCACGGCGCCGTCGAGCAGCAGGTTGACCAGCGATGCGGGATCCGGATCGGCCACGGTCGGGTTGCCGGCCAGCGGCGGAAAGACCCGGGCGAAGCCCTTGCCGTCGGCGCCGTGGCACGGCATGCAGAACACCGCGTACTGGCGAGCGCCGGGCAGGTCGAAGCGGCCCTGCCGCAGCTGCTGCGCGCTGGCGGGGTCGTGCCGGAACGGCTGGTCTTCGCCGCGCGCGCCTGGCAGCGACTTGAGGTAAGCGGCAACCGCGTCGAGGTCGGCCGCGCTCATGTACTGGGTGGCGGTGGAGACCACCGTGGACATCGGGCCGAACGAAGTCGCGTGCGCATTGCGCCCGGTACGCAGGAACTCGGCGATGTCCGCGCGCGACCAGGCGCCCAGCCCGGTGAGCTGGTCGCCGGTCAGGTTGGTGGCGGACCACCCCTCCACGCTGGCGCCGGACAGGAAATGCCGGCTGCGCTCGTCCAGGCCCTTCTCGGCGAACAGCGTGCCGCGCGGCGTATGGCAGGCGCCGCAGTGCGCCACCGCCTGCACCAGGTAGGCGCCGCGGTTCCACGCCGCGTCGCGCGCCGGGTCGGTGCGGACCGGGTCGTCATCGAGAAACAGCGCATTCCACACCGCCAGCAGGCCGCGCATGCCGAACGGCCAGCGCATCTGCGGCGCGCGATTGCGCTGCGCCACCGGCGCCACCTCGGCGCGCAGGTAGGCGTACAGGGCCGCCACGTCGTCGCCCCTCATGCGTGCATAAGAGGGGTACGGCATGGCCGGATACAGGAGCTTGCCGTCGCGCGCCACGCCGTGACGCAGGGCGCGATCGAACTCGGCCAGCGTGTAGGCGCCGATGCCGGTGCCGGCATCCGGCGTGATATTGGTCGAATACAGCGTGCCGACCGCGGTGCGGATCGGCAGCCCGCCGGCAAAGGGCTTGCCGCCTGCGCTGGTGTGGCAGGCGGCGCAGTTGGCGATGCGGGCCAGGTAGCGGCCGCGCTCGACCTGCTGCGCGTCGCCGGCGGCCTGCGCCAGGCCCGCGGGCAGCAGCAGCGCCAGCGCCAGGCCGGCCAGCTTGCGCAACACGCGGGACACAGCGAGGCCGGGCCAGTGAAAAGGAAAGCGCATGAGTGCAGTCAGGTCATGCCGCCGACACGGCCCAGTTGGCCACCAGCACCAGGCAGGCCACCAGTCCGGCGGCAACGGCCACGCCGGTCACGATCAGCGGCACCGGGCGCAGGTTGTCCAGGTCGCGCTGGTGCTCCCGGCCCTGGCGCAGGCCAAAGAAGCCCCACAGCACGGTCCGCAACAGCCTCAACGGGTTCATGGCATCTCCTGGCACAACGCCGGCGTGGACGAGACGCCGATTATGGTCCGCCCCACCTATCCATACCAGCATCAGATAACCGGAAAAACTACGTATCAGTTGGGCGCGCCCGGGCGATAATCCGGCATCGCCGCCCACGCCCCGCCCCCACGATGAAACGGTACGAAGCCCTGGCCGAAACCCTCGCCGCCGATATCCGCAACGGCAGCCTGCCGCCGGGCACGCGCCTGCCGTCGATCCGCAAGACCGTGGCGCAGTACGGCGTCAGCCCGTCGACCGCGTTCCAGGCCTATTACCGGCTCGAAGAGCGCGGGCTGGTGCGGGCGCGCGAGCGCTCCGGCTACTACGTGGCCGGGCCGGCGCGGCGCGAGCTGCCGCAGCCGCAGGCGCGCCCGTCGCGGCAGGTGTCGACGCAGGTGGACATCTCCAAGCTGGTGTTCGCCGTGCTCGAAGGCGCGCGCGACCGCGAGCTGGTGCAGTTCGGCTCGGCCTTTCCGTCGCCCGAGCTGTTCCCGTGGGAGCGGCTGCGCAAGTCGCTGGCGCGTGCCGGCCGCGCACTCGACCCGTGGTACTCGGTCAACGACCTGCCGCCCGGCAATGCCGCGCTGCGCCGCCAGATCGCGCTGCGCTACCTCGGCGCAGGCGCGCCGCAGCCGGCCGACGACCTGGTCGTCACCAACGGCGCGCTCGAGGCGCTGAACCTGTGCCTGATGGCGGTGACGCAGCCGGGCGACGTGGTCGCGATCGAATCGCCCGGCTTCTATGCCTCGCTGCAGGCGCTGGAGCGGCTGCGGCTCAAGGCCGTCGAGATCCCGGTCGACCCGGCCGAAGGCATCGACCTGGGCGCGCTCGACGCGGCGCTGTCGCGCCACCCGGTCAAGGCGTGCTGGTTCATGACGCAGTTCCAGAATCCGCTCGGCGCCAGCATGTCGGAGGACAAGAAGAAGGCGCTGGTGGCCTTGCTGGCGCGCCACCAGGTGCCGCTGATCGAGGACGACGTCTATGGCGAGCTTTACTTCGGCAACCGCTGCCCGCTGCCGGCCAAGGCCTTCGATACGCAGGGGCTGGTGATGCATTGCAGTTCGTTTTCAAAGACGCTGGCGCCGGGCTTCCGCATCGGCTGGGTCGCGCCGGGCCGCTTTGGCGAGGCGATCCAGCGGCTCAAGCTGATGACCACGCTGTCGGCCGGCGTGCCGGCGCAGGTGGCGCTGGCCGAGTACCTGCAGCATGGCGGCTACGACAAGCACCTGCGCAAGCTGCGCCATGTGCTGGAGATGCAGCAGGGCCGCATGATCGACGCGATCGGCCAGCACTTCCCGGAACCGGTGCGGGTGTCGCGGCCGGAGGGCGGGTATTTCCTGTGGGTGGAGTTTGCGGCCGGCTTCGATGCCCTGGCCTTGCACCAGGCCGCGCTGGAAGCGGGCATCGGCATCGCGCCGGGACCGATTTTTTCGGCGCGGCAGGGGTATCGCAACTGCATCCGGCTGAACTACGGCCACCTGTGGAACGACGAGGCCGAGGCCGCGGTGGCCACGCTGGGACGGCTGATCGCGCAGCAGCCAGCCGGCTAGCGCGCGCCGCGATGGCGGCGCAGCGCCCACTCCAGCGCCTCGAACGCGGCCTGCACCGCCAGCGCCAGCACCGCCGCCGGAATCGCGCCGGCGAGCAGCAGCGTGGTGTCGTTCAGCGCCAGCCCGGTGGCAATGCGCTCGCCGAAACCGCCCGCCCCGACGAACGCCGCGATCGTGGCCGTGCCCACGCTGATGATGGCCGCGGTCTTGACGCCGGCCAGCAGCACCGGCAGCGCCAGCGGCAGCTCCACGTAGCGCAGGACCTGGCCGCCGCGCAACCCGAGCGCGCGGGCCGCGTCGCGCATGCCTGTTGGCACCTGCTCCAGTCCGGTGGTGGTGTTGCGCACGATCGGCAGCAACGCATACAGGAACAGTGCCACCAGCGCGGGCCACACGCCGATGCGGCCCAGCAGCGGGATCAGCATCGCCAGCAGCGCCAGCGACGGCACGGTCTGCAGCACGCTGACGGCACCCAGCACCACCTGGCCGGTACGCCGGCGGCGCGCGGCCAGGATGCCCAGCGGCACGCCGGCCAGCGTGGCCGCACCGACCGCGCCGGCCACCAGGCCGACATGGCGCCGCGCCAGCCGATTGGTATCGGGCCCAAGCAGCGCGCCCAGCAGGCCGCGGCCGCCGGTGCCTGCCGCAGCGGCCCTGGATGCCGGCGCTGCGGCGGTTTCGGTGCCGGGGTCCGGGCCATGGGCCAGGAACTCTCGCGCGACGAGATCGAACGGCTTGCGGTCAATCTCCGCCGCGGCGTTCATCGCCACCATGTCCGCCGCGCTGATGCGGCCCGACAAGCGCTGCAGCGCCTGCCACGCCCGCGGGAAGCGCTGCGGCACGTCCAGCCGGTACACCACCACCGCGTCATAGCGCGGGAAATAGCGGCGGTCATCCTCGAGCACGCGCAGCCGGTACTTGAGGATCTTGGCGTCGGTCGAATAAATGTCGATGGCATCCACCTGCCCCGCTGCCAGCGCCTCATAGGCAACGCCGTGGTCCAGCCCGACCGGCTGCTGCGGCAGGCGATAGCGGCTGGCAAGGCCGGGCCAGCCGTCTGCCCGGCCGAGGAATTCATGCGACAGCCCCAGCCGCAGCCGCGGCTGCGCGGCCAGGTCGCTGAGCCGGCGCAGGTGGAGCGGGCGGGTATCGGAGACGGCCAGTGCGTAGGTGTTTTCGAAGCCGAGCGGGATCGTGGCGCCCAGTCCCAGCGGGGCCAGTGCCCGCTGGATCGCCTCCAGGCCAGCGCCAGGCGGCAGCTTCAGGATCTCGGCGGCGAGCGTGCCGGTGTACTCGGGATAGAGGTCGATGCTGCCGGCCTTGAGTGCCTCGAACACGATCGCGGTATTGCCCAGCCCTTGCTGGTGCTGCGCGGTGCCCGGCGGGCCGGCGGCCTGCGTCAGCAGTTCGCCAAGGATGTAGGACTCGGTAAAGCGCTTGGAGCCGACGCGCAGCGGGTCGGCGGCCTGCGCGGGCTCCGCGACCACAAGTGCCGTTGCAAGCACCCAAAGTGCCGCGCGCCACAGCGTGGGCCGTTCATTGTTCTGCCAATTGCCAGGGAACCAGGCAAACACATCCGTCCTTTTGGTGCCGTCCTTGGGGTGGGCCGGTGTGCATCCGGCATCTCGACATCATAGCTTCGGCATAGCCTTATCCCTAAATAGTATTTGCCATTTGCATGATGGACACGTCAGAATCCAGATCACACATACATCGCCAACGTCTGCCACCCCATGGAAATCCGGCAACTGGAAGCCTTCGCCGCAGTCGTCACCACCGGTAGCGTCACCGCCGCCGGGCGGCTGCTCGGGCGCTCGCAGCCGGCCATCACGCGGCTGATCCAGGAACTGGAGGCGGAACTCGGCTTTGCGCTGTTCACCCGCAGCGGCCCGCGGGTCAGCCCGACCGAGCAGGGTTTCCTGCTCTATGACGAGGTCGAGCAGACGCTGGCGGGCATGCAGCAGATCCGCACGCGCGCCGCGGCGCTGGCGCGCGGCGATGGCCGGCCGCTGCGCATTGCCGCCACCCCGGCGCTGGCCGCGGGCCTGCTGCCGCCGGCGCTGGCGCTGGCCTTCGCGCGCGGGCTGTGCGCGCCGGAGCGCGTGGCGGTGCAGAGCCAGTCGCCGGAACAGGTGGTGCACGCGGTGCTGACCGGCGCCGCCGACATCGGCCTGAACAGCCTGCCGCTGGAACACCGCGGCGTGACCGTGCACTGGATCGGCCAGTCCGCCTGCGTGGCGGCGCTGCGTGCCGACGACCCGCTCGCGGCGCGGCCCGCCATCGCGCTGCAGGACTGCCGCGGCCGCCGCCTGATCACCATGCACAACCCCTACCGGCTGCGCCGCCGCGTCGACCGCGCGCTGGCCGGCGCCGGCGTGCCGGCGGCAGGCGTGATCGACACCAATACCTCGATCAGCGCCCTGACCCTGGTGCGCGCCGGGTTGGGCATCGCGCTGCTGGAGCCGGTGACCGCGCGCGGGCTGCCGCTGACCGATATCGCGGTGCGGCCCATCGATGCCGATATTCCCTTCTTTTTCGGGGTGATCACGCCGCAGGCACGCCCTGCCAGCGCCGCCGTGCAGGGGCTGGTGCAGGCGGTGGCCGACGCCGCTGCCGCGCTGCTGCCCGACCTGGTGCGGCGCGAGCCGGCGGAGCACGGCGCGCTGCTGCAATCGCTCTATGGTGACGCTGGCGGCCCGGATGATGCCGGCGATGCCACGGACCGCCCAACCCAAGATTCCGGACTGACAAGCCATGACTGACCCCACCGTTGCGACCGCTTCCCCGCCCCCGGGCCTGGCCGCCCTCGAAGCCCGGCTGCGCCAGGACCTGTCCTGGCTGGAGCTGCCCGCCAAGGCCTGGACCATGCCGCGCTTAGTCGACGGGCACGAGGTGCTGGACGTCGCCGTGATCGGCGGCGGCATGGCGGGCCTGGCGGCGAGCGCCACGCTGACCCACCTCGGTATTCGTGTGCGCGCCTTCGATCGCGCGCCGGCGGGCTATGAGGGCCCGTGGGCCACCACCGCGCGCATGGAGACGCTGCGCTCGCCCAAGCAGCTGACCGGCCCCGCGCTGGGCCTGCCGGCCCTGACCTTCCGCGCCTGGTTCGAGGCGCAGTTCGGCGAGGCCGCCTGGCAGGCGCTGGACAAGATCCCGCGCCTGCAATGGATGGACTACCTGCGCTGGTACCGCCAGGTGCTGGCGCTCGATATCCGCAACCAGCATGAGGTCGAGCGGATCGTGCCGCGTGCCGACGGGCTGGTGGCGCTGTCGATGCGGACGCCCGCCGGCCCGCACACGGTGCTGGCGCGCCGCGTGGTGCTGGCCACCGGCCGCGACGGCCTCGGCGGCGCCTACGTGCCGCCGGTGGCGGCCGCGCTGCCGCTCCACCTGTGGGCGCATTCGTCGGATGAGATGGATTACGCCGCGCTGCGCGGCAAGCGCGTGGGCGTGGTCGGGGCCGGCGCCTCGGCCATGGACAGCGCCGCGACCGCGCTGGAGGCCGGGGCCGCCAGCGTCGAGATGCTGATCCGGCGTGCCGATATCCCGCGCGTCAACAAGAGCAAGGGCGCCGGCAACCCGGGCCTGACCTTCGGCCACTACGGCCTGCCCGACGCGTGGAAATGGCGCCTGCGCCATTACATCAACAGCCAGCAGGTGCCGCCGCCGCGCGGCAGCACGCTGCGCGTGTCGCGCCATGCCAACGCGTATTTCAACCTGGGCGCCGCGCTGGAAGCGATCGAGGCACAGGGCGACGTGCTGCGGGTGCGCACGCCGCAGGGCGAGTTCGAACTGGACTTCCTGATCTTCTCCACGGGCTTCCGCATCGCGCTGGAAACGCGCCCGGAGTTCGCTACCTTCGCCCCGCATATCCGCTTCTGGCGCGACCGCCATGCGCCGCCCGCGGGCCAGGAAGACCGCGAGCTGTCCGATTCGCCCGATCTCGGCGAAGCCTTCGAATTCCAGGAGAAGACGCCCGGCGCCTGCCCCGGCCTGACGCGCATCCACTGCTTCTGCTATCCGGCGGCACTGTCGCACGGCACCGTCTCCGGCGACATCCCGGCGATCAGCGACGGCGCGCGCCGGCTGGGCCAGGGCATTGCCGCGCGGCTGTACCAGGAAGACATCGAGCTGCACTACGCCGCGCTGCAGGCCTATGCCGAGCCCGAAGTCTTCGGCGACGAATGGGTGCCGGCATTGCCGCCGGCGCTGCGCACCGCCGAAGCTTGAATCCACCCCGACCCAACTCACGCAAGATCCCACCAGAGCCTCCGATGACCCAGCCCCCGACTTCCCCGGTCGACCTGATCGACCAGCTCACCGGCCTCGCGCCGGGCAGCGCCACCCACGCCCTGCGGCACCAGCGCGACAAGGTCGTGGCCGCCACCCAGGGCAGCTACGACGCGCTGTTCGACCCTGACCTGCCCGGCCTGTCGCTGGCCGAACGGCTGCTGGTGGCGCTGTACGCCGCCCGGCTGACGCCGTCGCCGGCGCTGGCCGCGCACTACCGGGGCCGGCTCGAACAGCTCGGCATCGATGCCGGCCAGCTCCGCGCCGCGGCCGAGGGCACGCCCGCGGACATCGCCGAGCCGCGCCTGCGCGCCATGCTGGAATTCACCCGCAAGCTGATCGAGAAACCGGTCGAGGGCGACCGGGCCGCGCTGCTGGCGCTGCCCGCCGCCGGCCTGAGCACCCCGGCGGTGGTCACGCTGGCGCAGCTGGTCGCGTTCCTCTCCTACCAGGTGCGGCTGGTGGCCGGACTGGACGCACTGAAAGCCTTGAACGACAACGGAGCCCTGGCATGAGCGAAATCATCAAGTCCCACGGCTTCACCAACGAAGTGCTCGACTGGAAGGCATGGCTGGACGTGGTCGACCTCGACCAGGCCACGCCCGAGCAGATCGCCGTGCTCGAGGAAAGCCACCCCAAGGCCAAGGTGCAGGACTACTACCGCTTCCTGGTCCACCAGCCCGAGATCCTGCGCCAGCGCTCGACCGCCTTCAACGCCATCATGTACGCCCCCGGCGGCATGCCGCGCGCCGAACGCGAGCTGTCGACCACGGTCGTGTCCCGGATCAACGGCTGCGTGTATTGCGCATCGGTGCATGCGCAGCGCTTCGAGCAGCTGGCCAAGCGCAACGACGTGATCCGCCAGGTCTTCGACGATCCCTACAGCGCCGGCACCACCGCGCGCGAACGCGCCATCGCCAAATTCTCGGCGGAACTGACCGAGCGGCCGGCCGAAGTCACCGCCGCACAGCTCGAGCCGCTGCGCGAGGCCGGTTTGAGCGATGCGGAGATCCTGGACCTGATCCACTCGATCGCAATCTTTGCGTGGGCGAACCGGTTGATGCTGAATCTCGGGGAGCCGGTGTTTCCGGATCAGGCCGGGGGCTGAGGGGGGCAATGTTTGCTCCCCTGTCCCGCTTGCTGTATAGACCGGGGACATAGGTAACAGGTGTGCCAGGACATGGGTAACACTTTTCCCGCTTAGTCAGCGGGAGGACAACGTTGCCCTGGAGCCAAAACACCGTGAAGCAGCAAAGAGAAGAGTTCGTCCGCCTGGCACGCCAGGCGGACGCCAATATTGCGGAGCTTTGCCGCCGCTTCTGCATCAGTCGCAAGACCGGTTACAAGTGGTTGAACCGAGAGGATCTGGACGACCGAACTCGGCGGCCACATAGCTCTCCCGGCCGAACTCCAGCTGCCGTCGAAGAGGGCGTGCTAGCGATCCGAGCCGAACATTCGGCCTGGGGCGCCCGCAAGATCGCACGCGTACTGGAGCGTGACCACTGCGTCCAAATCGCCCCGAGCACAGTCAATTGGGTGCTGCGCCGCCATGGCTTGATCGATCCGGCCGCCAGCTCGGCCGCTACAGCCTGGCAGCGCTTCGAGCACGACCGGCCCAATGCACTATGGCAAATTGACTTTAAAGGCCACTTCGCTACCGACACGCAGCGGTGCCACCCACTCACGGTCTTGGACGATCACTCCCGGTTCAATGTGCTGCTCAGGGCCTTGGGCAACGAACAGTTTGAATCCGTACAGGAAGCGTTAGAGAAGGCTTTTGCGCGCTATGGGCTGCCCGAGCGCATCAATGCAGACAACGGCCCGCCCTGGGGTTCTCCAGTGCCCCGTGCACTTACCACGTTGGGTGCTTGGCTGATCCGCCTGGGGGTGCGGCTCAGTCATAGCCGACCTCGCCATCCGCAGACCAACGGTAAGGACGAGCGCTTCCATCGAACCATGCAGGCAGAGCTGTTGGCCAACCAGCGCTTCCGGGATCTGGACGATGCGCAGCATCACTTCAGCCATTGGCGCCACG
Organism: Cupriavidus sp. MP-37; assembly: GCF_020618415.1. Taxonomy (NCBI): domain Bacteria; kingdom Pseudomonadati; phylum Pseudomonadota; class Betaproteobacteria; order Burkholderiales; family Burkholderiaceae; genus Cupriavidus; species Cupriavidus sp. MP-37. The sequence continues at coordinate 2,245,118 of NZ_CP085344.1, forward strand.
TGTACAACTTCAAGCGCCCACACCACGCCCTGGATATGGAGACACCCGCAAGCCGCTATGCGCCTAGTCCACGGACGATGCCGCGCGAGCTCCCGCCTATCGAGTACGGCAGCGATGACATCGTGCGAAAGGTAGGCGACGGCGGGCGCATCTGCTTCCGAGGAAAGACGTTCCGGGTCGGACGAGCCTTGGTCGGAACGCCCGTAGCGCTGCGCCCTCGCGTGGATTTGGACGGCACCTTTGATGTCTACTTCTGCCATCAGAAGGTGGCCACAATAGACCTACAGGAGGCCAATTAAACTGGAGACTGGACTGTTACCCATGTCCTGGCACATGTGTTACCCATGTCCCCGGTCCATACAGCTTGCGGGAGAGGGGCCGGGGGAGAGGGCCGGCGTGTGCAATAGCGACAGCCTTCACTTCGTTGAGGCTCCCGCCCTCTCCCCAACCCTCTCCCGCAAGCGGGAGAGGGAGCACGCAATCGAGAATTGGAAAGTTCGAAGCAATGATGCTGTCGCCGGTTGCTCTCCCGCGAGCGGGAGACAGAAGCTTATTTGCCAGCGCCGTCGTAATGCACCGCCAGCCACACCGTCGGCTGCGCTTCGTCGGTCCATGCCACGCGATGCCGGCATTGCGCGGGCAAGTGCAGCCAGTCGCCGGGCCGCATCACATGCCGGCCTGCCTTACCCTCGATCTCCAGCGCGGCACTGCCGCTGACCAGCAGCACCCACTCGGCTTGCGCGCTGTCATACCAGAACCCTTCCGGACTGGCCTGCCCGTTGGAGACGATGCGCTCGATCTTGAGGCCGGGCCGCGCCAGCAGCGGCTCGAACACTTCCTGCGCCAGGTTCACCGGCACGTCGGCCAGCAAGCTGCCATGATCGAGCGCCATCACTGCCCCCCGAAGGTAACGTTGCGTCAATCCGCCGGCCCGGGCGCCAGCACGTCGCGCGCGCCGTTGCGGCCCATCGGCGATACCAAACCGGCCGCTTCCATCTGCTCGATCAGCCGCGCCGCGCGGTTGTAGCCGATGCGCAGCTGCCGCTGCACCGCCGAGATCGACGCGCGGCGGCTGGTCAGCACGAAGCTGGCGGCTTCGTCGTAGAGCGGGTCGGCCTCGCCGTCGCCGCCGCCGTCGCCGAACAGGTCGGCGCCGCTAGCCTCGGCCGGGTCGCCGGCGAGGATGGCTTCATCGTAGTCCGGCTCGCCGAACTGCTTCCAGTGCTCGACCACGCGGTGCACCTCGTCGTCGGCGACAAAGGCGCCATGCACGCGTTGCGGATAGCCGGTGCCCGGCGGCAGGAACAGCATGTCGCCCTGGCCGAGCAGGCTCTCGGCGCCCATCTGGTCAAGGATGGTGCGCGAATCGATCTTGGACGAGACCTGGAACGCCACGCGCGTGGGGATATTGGCCTTGATCAGGCCCGTGATCACGTCGACCGAGGGGCGCTGCGTGGCCAGGATCAGGTGGATGCCGGCGGCACGCGCCTTCTGCGCCAGGCGCGCGATCAGTTCCTCGATCTTCTTGCCGGCGACCATCATCAGGTCGGCCAGCTCGTCGATCACCACCACGATCATCGGCAGGCGCGACAGCGGCTCGGGCGCGTCCGGCGTCAGCGAGAACGGGTTGGGCACCTTGTGCCCGGCGGCGTCGGCGGCGCGGATCTTCTGGTTGTAGCCGGCCAGGTTGCGCACGCCCAGCGCCGACATCAGCCGGTAGCGCTTTTCCATTTCGCCGACGCACCAGTTGAGCGCGTGCGCGGCCTGCTTCATGTCGGTGACCACCGGCGCCAGCAGGTGCGGAATGCCCTCGTAGACCGACAGCTCCAGCATCTTGGGGTCGATCATGATCAGGCGCACGTCTTCCGGCGTGGCCTTGTACAGCATCGACAGGATCATGGCATTGACCGCCACCGACTTGCCCGAGCCGGTGGTGCCAGCCACCAGCAGGTGCGGCGCGCGCGCCAGGTCGGTCACCACCGGATGGCCGGTGATGTCCTTGCCCATCGCCAGCACCAGCCGCGAATGGTGCGCCTGGAACGAGGCGGCATTGACGATTTCGGACAGCCGGATCATCTGCCGGCGCGCGTTGGGCAGCTCCAGCCCCATGCAGGTCTTGCCGGGAATGGTCTCGACCACGCGGATCGAGGTCACGCCGAGCGCGCGCGCCAGGTCCTTCATCAGCCCCACCACCTGCGCGCCGCGCACGCCCATGGCGGGCTCGACCTCGAAGCGGGTGATCACCGGGCCCGCGCCGGCGCCGACCACGGCGACCGGCACCTTGAATTCGGCCAGCCGCTGGGCGATCAGGTCGCCGGTTTCGCGCAGGCGTTCTTCCGACACCTGCTCGGCGCTGTCGACCTCGCGCTCCAGCAACTCCGCCGGCGGCAGGCGGTAGTCGACCGCCGGGCGCGGCGGAGGTGGCGCCACCGGTGCGGGCGCCGGTGCAGGCGCCGCGGCTGCAGCGGGCGGCGTCGCGGCCGCCAGCGGCACGGTGCGCCCGACCACGGCGGGCAGCACGATGCGGGGCTTGGCGGGCAGTGGCGGCGGCAGGCTGGCTGCTTCGGCTTCCGCAGGTGCCTGGGGTTCGGTGGCTGCGGCAGATTCGAAGGGCGCGGCTGCTTCCACTGCATCGGTCGCGGCGGCTACCTCGGCCGAGCCGATGGCCGGCAACGCCTCCGGCTCGACCGCTTCGCTGACCAGGTCGTTGGCATCCATCAGGGCGCTTTCGGTGCCGGCGTCTTCGGCCGGGACCAGCGCCACGTCGTCGGGCTCGGGCTCGCTGCCCTCCTCCATCGCGGAACTTGCCACGGCGTGGGCTACCGCGTCGGCGTCGTGATCAGGCGCGCTTGCTTCGCGTTCCTGGGCGGTCTCGCTCGTGCTTTCCGGCACCTCGGCCAACAGCGTTTCGGCTTCCCCTTCGATGGAGGCTTCCGCGACGTCAGCCGGCGGCTGTGTCGCAACCGGGCCGGGCTCTGCAGCGTCCGCCTCGATGGCTGGATCCGTAGCCGCTTCGGGCATGGCCACCGGCAAGGGGTCCGATGCCGGGTCAGCCGACTGCCATGTCGCGGCCTTGCCCGCCAGCGCCTGCAATTCGGCGAGCAGGTCGAGCGCTTCCTGCCGGAGCGCGGCCAGCGATGGGGCATCGCCATCCAGCGCGAGGGGTTCGGCCGGGGCGGCGGCAACAGCGTCGTCGACCGGAACGGAAGGCGTGGCCGGCGCAGCCAGCACGGTTTCCTGCTCCGGCTCAGGCGCCGGCTCAGGCGCAGCGACGGGCTGCGCCGGTGCAATGGCATCCTGAGCGGCACTGGCCGCCGCCTGCGCGGCGACAGCGATCTCGGCCGTGGCAGTGGCAGTGGCAGTGGCAGCGGCAGCGGCGGCAGGGGCCGGCACCGCGGATGCGGCGGCGGGCTTCGCGGACGCTTCCGGCAGCGTCGTGATCGCCGAACGCACCAGCGGCTGCGGCTGGCGGAACGGGCTGCTGACCACGGTGCCGCGCAACGGCTGTGCCGGCCGCGGCGCGGGGGCCGGTGCGGGCGCCGGTGTGGGGGTGCTGGCGGCCGGCTTGCGTGCCGCCGGCTGGGCGGGACGCGTTGCCGGCGCAGCGGCAGCCGGCGCTGGCTGCGGGGCACGCACCGGCCTGGCCGCGCCCGGCGCGTCGGCATGATGCAGCCAGATTTCGCCGGGCTGCGGCGGCGATTCACGGGTGCGGCGCGGCGGCTGCCAGGCGGGCTGGCGGCGCGCTGAGACGGCTTCAAAACTGCGATGGCGCGGCGCGGGCGCGCTCCAGCCGGCGTTGCCAGCGGCCGGCGCGTCGCGGCGCTCGGCCTCGCGCAGCGGCTGGGTCGCGGCAAAGGACACCGGCGCCTCGTCCGGCGCCGCGGCGGGCGTGGCGGCACGGCGCGGCTTGCGCGCGAACAGGCTGCGCCAGGTTTCGCCGAACACCATCGGCGCGGCCAGTGCCAGCACGCCCAGCATCAGCAGCAAGGCGCCGGTCCAGCCGAACAGGTTGCCGAAGCTGCCGGCCAGCGCGCGGCCGGCGGCGCCGCCGGCGCTCGAGTCGGGATCGTCCCCGCTGGTCAGCGCTTCCAGGCAGGCGCTGGCGCACAGCACCGCCAGCGTGCCCAGCCACACGCGCAGCGAGCCGGGACCGGCCAGGCGCCGCTCGCCGGCCAGCCAGCGCGTCACCAGCCGCCACAGCAGCGGTACTATCCAGAAGGTCGAAAACCCGAACCAGCCCAAACCCATTATCGACATGCCATCTTCAAAACACCGGGCAGCGATTGTAGCGGTTATGGCAGTCAGCGATTGAATCGGAAAGCGCAAATATTCGTAACGCCACGCGTTTTGCGCGCCATGGTGCAACGATGCCAGGGCGAGCGCGGGCACCTGCAGCGCCTCGCCATGACGCTGCCTGCGCGTGGCGCAGCCGCGCCGCGCTACCATTCGGCAAACCCGATCGCATTGCATACGGGCGGCCCGCCGCCCTCCCCTCCCATGCCAATCCGTTACGCCAGGCTGCGCATCCTCGTCGTTGAAGACCATCCGTTCCAGCGCGCCGCCGCCGAGGGCCTGCTGCGCCATGTCGGCGTGCAGACCCTGGCCAGCGCGCAGAACGGCACGCAGGCGGCGGAGCTGCTGGCGCGCGAGCCCTTCGACGTGGTGCTGTGCGACATCGAAATGCCGGGTTGCAATGGCCCCGAGCTGATCGCCGCGCTGCACCGGCGCGGCGCGCGCGCCTTTGCCGGCGCGCCGCCGGTGTGGGTCTGGGTCACGGCGCTGGCCGACGACATCCTCGACTCCAATCGCGGCCTGGCGCATGCCGCCGGCATCCCGCGCGTGCATGCGCTGCGCAAGCCGCTGTCGCGCGATGCGCTGGAAGTGATCCTGGCCGATGCCCTGGCGCGCCAGGATGCCGCGGCCGGCGTACCCGCCTGGACCCCCGATGCCGCGGAACTGCTCGCCGCCAGCCGCGCCGGCACCGACCTGCTGGTCATGCTGCAGCCACAGCACGACATTGCCAGCGGCCGCCTGGCCGGGGCCGAGGCGCTGGTGCGCTGGCGCCATCCCGAGCATGGCCTGGTGCCGCCCGACCATTTCATCCCGCAGCTCGAGGCCATGGACGCTGCCGACCCGGTGTTCTTCCTGGTCGCGCGCGAGTGCGCGGCGGCGCTGCAGCGCCTGCGCGCCGCCGGCATCGAGATTGCGATGGGGCTCAACGCGTCGGCGCAAACGCTGTGCCGGCCCGGCGTGCTGGAAGCGTTCGATGCGCTGGTGGCCGCCAGCGGCGTGCCGCGGCACGCCTTCACGGTGGAGCTGACCGAGAGCTGTCCGGTCCCCGACGCGCTGGCCCTGTCGGTCGCGCTGAACCGCCTGCGGCTGCTCGGTTACGGCGTGGCGATCGACGATTTCGGCGTGGGCATCGCCACGCTCAAGCTGCTAGCCGACCTGCCGTTCACGCAGCTGAAAGTGGACCGCTCGTTCGTCGCCGCAGTCGACGGGCACGGCCAGCGTGCCACGATCTGCCGCCACATGATCGGCCTGGCAAGGGAACTGGGCCTGGAGTGCGTGGCCGAGGGCGTCGAGACCGACGCCCAGCGCGCCGCGCTGCTGGCGTTGCGCTGTCCGCTGGGCCAGGGCTACCTGTGGTCGGCACCCAAGCCGGCCGAATCCTTCGTCGCGGAAGCCATCGAGCGGGCGGCGGCAAGACCGCCGGCCTGAGCGTTGGCGCCGCCGGCGCTACTGCCCGGCCCGGAACGGATACTTGGCGAAGATCTGCGCCACGGTCTTGTCGATGCGCTGCTGCGCGCTGGCCTTGTCGCCGGTGTCGACACTGCCGACCGCCACGCCTTCCCACACCAGCTTCATCTGGCGCCGGTCGACCAGGTCGATATTCACGGTGCCCTCGGTGTAGCGATAGACGTCGTTATAGAAGCCATAGCCCGGCCACGGCGCATAGAGCCCGCCGCGGTAGCCGTAGTAGCCCATCATTGGCGCGGGCGCGGGGCTGACTTCCACCTTTTCCTGCAGCTTCGCATTGAAATTGACCAGCAGGTCCGGCGCCTGCGCCGCGTAGCGGTAGCCGCGCGCGCTCAGCTCGCGCTGGACCGCGGTCTTGAAGTACTGGGTGGTCAGGCTTTCATAGCCGGCGCGGTCGGTGCCGGGACGCTCGACAAAGCCGAAGGTGCGGTAGGCGCTGAAGTCGGTGGCGCGGTTGTAGTCCGTCTTGATGTCGGGCACGCTGGCGCAGCCCGACAGCAGCAGCGCCGCGACCGCCACCGGGAAGAGTTGCCGGAACGCATTCACGATACACCTCCAGGAATTGACGGCGGCGCGCCCTGCCGCGCCGCCGCGGGGCGCTAGTTGAGCTTGCCGTTGATCCCGCCCACGCTGAACCTGCCCGCCCCCAGCAGGGCCACCGCCAGCGCCGCGCCCAGGAACATGCCCTGCAGCTCCAGGGCCCAGCCGCCGGTCTTGGACAGCATGGCGAGCTCCTTGCTGTGCACCAGCGCCACCGCGAACAGCATGTTGATGGCCACCACCAGCGCCGCCAGCCGGCTCCACAGCCCGATGATCAGCAGGATCGGCGCCACCACTTCGCCGATATACACACCGTAGGTCACCCAGGCCGGCAAGCCGGCGTCGGTGACGACCTTCGACACGAAACCGACGCCGGACTCGCCGGTCAGCTTGGCGATGCCGTGCATCAGGATGAGCACGCCAAGCACGATGCGCAGCAGCGCCTTGCCCAAGTCCTGGGAACCCTGAGAGCCACCCATGGCCATTCCTCCTTGCCGTTGTCTACCGTATTGTTTGCCGAGCCATGCGCCTTTACCCTCACGCGCAAGGTTCGCCCCTGTACCTTAGTTCGACGCGGCGTGAACGTAAAGCCGCAAATGCGCGGTGGCCGGCGGCGCCGCTGCGGCCGCCACCGCGCCTTGCGGAACGCCCACCCTGCGCTACACCACCCGGTGCATCGACGGTTGCCGCGGCTCCTGCATGCCGACCTTGTGCGCGCATTCGGGCAGCACCTCGCCCAGGAAGTCCAGGAAGCGCCGGGTCGCCGGCGTGACCCCCTTGCGCGACGGGAACACCGCGTGCAGCGTGCCGACCGGCATGTCGTACTGCGGCAGCACCAGTTCCAGCTCGCCGTTCTCCAGCGCCTCGCGGCAGAACATGCGCGGCAGCATGGCCACGCCGACCCCGGCGATGGCGGCCTCGCGCAGCAAGGCGAACTCGTCGGTGACCAGGCGCGGATCGTAGGCGATCTGGATCGCATCGCCGCTCTTGCAGCGCAGGGTCCAGGCGTGCTTGCCGTCGTGCGGCTGCTGGCCCACCCCCGGCATGCCGTCGAGCGCCTGCGGCGTGCGCGGCCGGCCGATGCTGTCGAGCAGCGCCGGACTGGCCACCAGCATCAGCTCGCTTTCGCCAAAGGTGCGCACCGCCAGGCTGGAGTCTTCCATCACCTCGCGCACGCGCAGCGCCAGGTCGAAGCCCTCGGCGATCACGTCGACGCGCCGGTTGGTGGTTTCCAGCTCGATGCGCACCGCCGGGTTGGCGCGCATGAAGTGGCCGATCGCCGGCGCCAGCAGGATCTGGGCGATGGCGATCGGGCAGCTCACCCGCAGCGTGCCGCCGGGCTGCTCGCGCGCCTGCTCGATGACCTCGCGCGCCGCCGCGGCCTCGTTGAGCATGGCGCGGCAGCGTTCGTAGAACGATTCCCCCAGCGGGGTCACGCGCACCTGGCGCGTGGTCCGGCGCAGCAGTTGCACGCCGAGGTCGCGCTCGAGCTGGGCGATGCGCCGGCTCAGGCGCGACTTGGGCACGCCGGTGGCGCGGCTGGCCGCGGAAAAACTGCCGTGCTCGACCACTTGGGCGAACAGCGACAGGTCATTGAGGTCTTGCATGGATGGCTCCGGGGTCACCCGGACGGCGCGCGCCTCCCCGCAGGGATACCGTCCGGCATGGCGTTGCATCGATAGAACAATCATTTGCATTTTGCCTCACTACCGATACCAATGGCCAGCCGCTATCTTTCCTCCATCGCAACCGCACCCTTGTGGAGAAAGACATGAACATCCTGCAGATCGATTCCAGCGTCCTCGGCGACAACTCCGTTTCGCGCAGCCTGACCGCCAGCGTGGTGGCCGACCTGGTCGCCGCCAACCCCGGCGCCACGGTGACCGTGCGCGACCTGGACCAGGATGCGCCGGCGCACCTGTCCGGCAACCTGCTGCCCGTGCTGGGCGGCCCCAAGGACGGCCTGGACGCCGTGCAGCAAGCCGAGCTGCAGCGCACCGAGCAGTGGCTGGCCGAGTTCCTGGCCGCCGATGTGCTGGTGGTGGGCGTGCCGCAGTACAACTTCAGCATCCCCAGCCAGCTCAAGGCCTGGATCGACCGCATCGCGCAGGCCGGCCGCACCTTCCAGTACACCGAGAACGGCCCGGTGGGCCTGGCCGGCGGCAAGCGCGTGATCGTGGTGTCGTCGCGCGGCGGCGTGCGCCAGGATGCCAATGAGCTGGACCTGCACGAAAAGACCGTCGACGTCGTGTTCCGCTTCCTGGGGATCACCGACATCACCTACGTGCGCGCCCACGGCCTGGCCATGGGCCCGCAGTTCCGCGAAGCCGGCCTGGCCAGCGCCCGCACCGAGATCGCGGCGCTGAACGACGCCAGCCGCCTGGCCGCCTGACGCCAGGCGACGCCGCGGCGGGCCGGGCCGGCGCTGTAGGACGGCGCCGGCTCGCCCCGGGGCCGGATCGGGTCTATGATGGTTCGGGGCGCTACGGCGCCCCGCGTGCCATGGGCGGCGCGCGGCCGCGGGCCACTGGCCGCGGCCGCGCACCGCCTGCAGTCATCGACCGATCCAACCCGGGAGCCCGCATGACTTCAGCCCTGTTGCCAGGAGCCGCCCTCCATCCGCCGCACGAACCCGCCCTGCTGTCGCAGTACCGGCATGTACGCGCCGCCACCGAAACCCTGGTGGCCGACCTGTCGGATGCCGATGCCACCGTGCAGTCGATGGACGATGCCAGCCCGGCAAAATGGCACCTGGCGCACACCACGTGGTTCTTCGAGGAATTCGTGCTGGCCGCGCGCATCCCGGACTACGAGCCGGTCGACCCGGCCTACCGCTATCTCTTCAACTCGTACTATGAAGCGGTCGGCGCGCGCCATCCGCGGCCGAGGCGCGGGCTGCTGACGCGTCCGTCGCTGGACGAAGTGCTGGCGTACCGCGAGGCCGTCGACGAAGCCATGCTGGCGCTGCTGGGCAGCGCCCAGACCGACGCCGAGGCGGCGCTGATCACGCTCGGCCTGCAGCATGAACAGCAGCACCAGGAACTGCTGCTGACCGACGTGCTGCACCTGTTCGCGCAGAACCCGCTGCGCCCCGCCTTTGCCCCGGAACTGCCCGCCCCGGTGATTGCCGACCCGCGCCCCGCGCCGGACTGGATCGGCTTTGACGGCGGACTGGTCGAAATCGGCCACCACGGCGAGACCTTCGCCTTCGATTGCGAAACGCCGCGCCACAAGGTCTACCTGGCCCCGTTCACGCTGTGCTCGCACCCGGTCAGCAACCGGCAATGGTTCGAGTTCATCGAGGATGGCGGCTACCAGAGCGCCGGGCTGTGGCTGTCGGACGGCTGGCGCTGGGTCGGCGAGCAAGGCATCCAGGCCCCGCTCTACTGGGAAGAGCGCGACGGCACCTGGTGGCAGATGACGCTGCGCGGCATGCATCCGGTCGACCCCGACAGCCCGGTGACCCACCTCAGCTTCTATGAGGCCGACGCGTTCGCGCGCTGGGCCGAGCGCCGGCTGCCGACCGAGGCGGAATGGGAGCATGCCGCCAGCCGCCTGCCGGCCACCGGGAATTTTGTCGAGGGGCGCGCGCTGCGGCCGCTGCCGGACCGGCAGAACACCGCCGGCGTGCTGCGCCAGATGTTCGGCGACGTCTGGGAATGGACCGCCAGCGCCTTCCTGCCTTATCCGGGCTTCCGCCCCAACGCCGGCACGGTGGGCGAGTACAACGGCAAGTTCATGAGCGGGCAGATGGTGCTGCGCGGCGGGTCGTGCGTCACCCCCGAATCGCATATCCGCGCGAGCTACCGCAATTTCTTCTATCCGCACCAGCGCTGGCAGTTCACCGGAGTGCGGCTGGCCGACGACGTCTAGGGCCGCGCCCAGTCTGGCGCCAGCCAGCGCCAGGCCAGCCAGGCCAGCGCGGCCCACACCAGCACGATGACCACCGCGGCCGCGCGATTGCGCGGCCGTTGCGCATGGGTGGCCTGCCAGGCGTCGGCGCGGACCCGGCATTCGTCCTTGACCTCGGCGGGAATCAGCCGCAGCGTCAGCCAGATGCCGAGCGGCACCAGCAGCACGTCATCGAGATAGCCCAGCACCGGAATGAAATCCGGGATCAGGTCGAGCGGGCTGAAGGCATAGGCCACCACCAGCGCGCCCAGCAGCCGCGCCGCCCACGGCGTCCGGGGATGGCGGCTGCAGAACCACAGCATCAGCAGGCTGCCCTTGAGCCCGCGCGCCCACTGGCGCAGGCGCGAGCCGGTCGCCATCGGCGCTGGCCCGGCTTACCAGCCCTTGCTCTGCGGCGCGGCGGGACGCTGGCCGCCGGGCTCGGCGACGGGCGGTTTCAGCGGCGGCGCCGGCACGATCGGGGTCTGCGGATACAGCTTCTGCCAGCGCGCCTTCAGGCCGCTGGCGATCTCGCCCTGGTTATAACGCTCGGCAAAGTCGATCACGGTCATGCCCTGCTGGTTCTTCAGGCGCATGTCGGCGCCTTCGTCCAGCAGCAGCTTGACGGTCTCGATATGGCCGCCGCGCGCGGCCATCATCAGCGGGGTGGTGCCGTTGGGGCTTTCGGCGTCGATATACGCGGCATGGTCGACCAGGTACTTGACCACGTCGTTGTGGCCGTTGGTGGCGGCATAGTGCAGCGGCGTCCAGCCGGTCTTGTTGATCTCGGCCTCCATGTCGTCGACCATCAGCTTGACCATGTCGAGCTGGCCCTGCAGCGCGGCCATCATCAGCGGGGTTTCGCCGGCCGGGTTGGCCTTGTCGAAGTCGATGTCCCTGGCGCGGATCAGCACCGTCGCCGCCTTCAGCGACTTCTCGCGCAGCGCCAGCACCAGCGCCGGGTTGCCGCGGTTGTCGACCACGTTGGGGTCGACGCCCTTTGCCAGCAGCTTCTTGACGGTATTGGCGTCGTCGAATTCCACCGCCTTGCGCATGTCGTCGGCCGGCGCGGCCTGCGCGAGCGTGGCGGCGGCCAGCGCAACAGCGCCGGCGGCACGTCGGACAAATTTCATGTCAAACATGAGATTTCCTGTCAATGTGCTCGAATAGATTGAAGAAATTTTCCGTCGTCTGTTCCGCGACCTGTTCCACCGGCACGCCGCGCAGCTGTGCGATGAATTCGCCCACATGGCGCACCCAGGCCGGCTCGTTGGTCTTGCCGCGATACGGCACCGGTGCCAGGTAGGGCGAATCGGTCTCGATCAGCATCCGCTCCAGCGGCACCTTGCGCGCGGTTTCCTGCAGCTCCGCCGCGCTCTTGAAGGTGACGATGCCGGAAAACGAGATATGGAAGCCCTGGTCCAGCGCCTGGCGGGCGACGTCCCAGGTTTCGGTGAAGCAGTGCATCACGCCACCGGCCTCGCCCGCGTTTTCCTCGCGCATCAGGCGCAGCGTGTCGTCGGCGGACGAGCGGGTATGGATGATCAGCGGCTTGCCGGTCTGGCGCGCGGCGCGGATATGGGTGCGGAAGCGTTCGCGCTGCCATTCCATCTCGGCGATGCTGCGGCCGTTGAGCCGGTAGTAGTCCAGCCCGGTCTCGCCGGTGCCGACCACGCGCGGGTGGGCCGACAGCGCCACCAGCCGCTCGAGCGTCGGATCCTCGCCCTCTTCGTAGTCCGGGTGCACGCCGACCGACGCGTACAGGTTGGGATGCTGCTCGGCCAGCGCCAGCACGCGCGGAAAATCTTCCAGCGTGACCGAGATGCACAGCGCATGCGTGACCTGGTTGGCGCGCATGTTGTCCAGCAGTTCGGGCAGGCGCGCGGCCAGTTCGGGGAAATCGATATGGCAGTGGGAATCGACAAACATGGGGAATCTCGGAAGCCGGCTCAGGCCGCGTCCACGCGGCGGCCGACGATGATCAGGTCGCGCTCGACGCCGTCGAGCACGGCCACGCGCGGCAGCTCGCCCCAGCGCGTGAAGCCCAGCGACGCGAACAGGCCCAGGCTGGGCGCGTTGTGGCCGAAGATAAAGCCGAGCAGCGTGTTGACCCCGACCGCGGGCGCGTGGTCGATGGCCTGCTGCAGCAGGTAGCGCCCCAGCCCCTGGCCGCGGCGCTGTGCGTCGAGGTAAATCGAGACCTCGGCGGTGGCGCCATAGGCCGGGCGCCCGTAAAAGTCGGAAAAGCTCATCCAGCCGGCCATGCTGCCGTCGGCGTCCTCGCACACCCACAGCGGGCGGCGCCCGGGCTGGTGGGCGTCGAACCAGGCCTGGCGCGAGGCCACGGTGACCGGCTCGGTGTCGGCCGTGACCATGCCCGAAGGCACGGTGCCGTTGTAGATGGCGACGATGCCCGCGAGGTCGCGGGGTTCAGCAATTCGTAGCGAGAAATTCATTGAAAATCAATAAATTGCGAGAGGTTTCTCGCAACGTTCATAAAGTTTGGGTGGGACGCCCGGACTCCAGCATCTTGCCCAGGATTTCCTCGATCGCGCGGCGCAGGTTGCGCCCGTTGTCGTCGTCGGGCAGGTGCACGCCAATGCCGGGGGTCTTCATCGGCGTGCCGGCAGGGGTGATCCAGGCGACGTGGCCGGCGATCTGGTACTTCTGCGGCCGGTCCAGCAGCGACAATACCAGGAACACCTGCTCGCCCAGCCGGAACGGCCGGTTCGACGGCACGAAGATGCCGCCGCGCGCCAGGAACGGCATATAGGCCGCGTACAGCCCGGCCTGGTCCTTGATCGACAGCGACAGCACATTGGGGCGCGACGCTGCCCCGCTGGCCGATCCACTACCCGGGGCGTTCCCTGGTCCGTTCCCCGGGGCGTTTCCGAATCCCGCCCCGGCCGGCGCCGTGCCGGCGACTGCTGTGTTCATGGTTGACCCCCTGACAATGGCGTCGCTGCTTGTTGTTATGGTTCGGGCCCGGCCGCCTGCCGCGCTAGCGGAACAGCTGCCGGTACTCCAGGAATACCGCTTCCATCACCAGCCTGGCCGCCAGCGGATGGTTCTCGCTGCGGCGGTGTGCATTCAGGCGCGCGGCGAACGCCTGCAGGCCGTGCGCATCGGTGGCGGCGGCGCAGCGCGCCAGCGCGGCACGCTCCTTGGGGAAATACCGCGGCGCGGCGCCGCCCTCCAGGCGCAATGCCAGCAGATCGTACGTCCAGCGCTGCAGGATGCCAAGCACGGCGGGCACCGGCAGCTTCTGCAGTTGCTCGGCCGCCGCGGCGGCGTCGAAGGCGGCGGCGGCGCCGAGCTGGCCGACCAGCCAGCGCTGCAGCGGCTGCTCCTCGGCCTCGGCGGCATGCAATGCGGTCAGCGGCGAGCCGCCGGCCAGCGCCAGCTGGGCCTCGGCATCCGCCACGCCCTGGCCGCGCAGCCACGCCAGCGCGGCCTCGGGCGTCGGGCGCTGGGCCGAGAACTGGCGGCAGCGCGACAGGATGGTCGGCAGGATGCGGTCCAGGCGGTCGGTCACCAGCAGGAACACGGTCGACGGCGGCGGTTCTTCCAGCGTCTTCAGCAAGGCATTGGCGCCCTCGGTCTGCAGCGCGTCGAGCGGATAGACCACCACCACGCGCAGCCCGGCGCGGTGCGTGCCGACGCCGACGGCCTCGATCAGCGCGCGCACCTGCTCCATGCGGATGATCTTGCTGGGCGCCTTCTTCTTGCCGCCCTCGTCGGTCTCCGCCTCGGCCGAGGCGTCGAGCGCCTCGGGCCGTACCACGGTGAAGTCCGGGTGGTTGCCCTGGCTGAACCAGTGGCAGGCGGCGCACTGGCCGCAGGGCTGCCCGTCCGCCCGCGGCGCCTCGCACAGCAGCCCCTGGGCGAAATGCAGCGCCAGGTCGCGCTTGCCGATGCCTTGCTGGCCGTGGATCAGCAAGGCATGCGGCAGCCGCCCGCGCAGCGCGCCAAGCCGTTGCCAATCTTCGTTCTGCCAGGGATATAGCATGTGAATCAGTGGGTTAAAGGCGGTATTGAATGTAGTTTCAAGGAGCGACATCCCTGCGGACTGCCACATCGTCCCCGCGAAAGCGGGGAACCAGCGTCTTTGCAGCACAGACGCGTTTCAAAGTCGCTGGATTCCCGCTTTCGCGGGAATGACGGTGCGGGTCTATGTCCTAATGAATCAAATAGTTGCGAGGATCTTCTCAAGCTCGTCGCGAATATCGGCAATGCTGCGCGTGGCGTCGATCACGCGGAAGCGCTGCGGCGACTGCGCCGCGCGGCGCAGGTATTCGTCCCGGGTGCGCTGGAAGAAGGCGCGCGATTCGGCCTCGAACTTGTCCGGCGTGCGCGCGGCGGCCAGGCGGGCGCTGGCGGTTTCGAGCGGCACGTCGAACAGCAGCGTCAGGTCCGGTTGCAGGCCGCCCTGGACCCAGCCTTCCAGCACTTCGAGCCGGCCGGTGGGCAGGCCCCTGCCGCCGCCCTGGTAGGCAAAGGTGGCATCGGTGAAGCGGTCGGAAATCACCCACTTGCCGCGCTCCAGCGCGGGGGCGATGACTTCGGCAATATGCTCGCGGCGGGCGGCGAACATCAGCAGCGCCTCGGTTTCCAGATGCATCTTGCGGTGCAGCAGGATCTGGCGCAGGTCTTCGCCCAGCGACGTGCCGCCGGGCTCGCGCGTGGTGACGACCCCGGCGATGTCGGCGCGCGCGCGCAGGCGGTCGGCAACCCAGTCGATGTGGGTGCTCTTGCCGGCGCCGTCGATGCCCTCGAAGGTAATGAATTTTCCGCGCATGGAATGCCTATTTGCCGCGCTGGTACTTGTCGACCGCGCGGTTGTGTTCGGGTAGCGAGTTGGAGAAATGGCTGCTGCCGTCGCCGCGGGCGACGAAGTACAGCGCGTCGGACGGCGCCGGCGTGGTCGCCGCGGCCAGCGAGGCCAGCCCCGGCAGCGCGATCGGCGTGGGCGGCAGGCCGGTGCGGGTGTAGGTATTGTACGGGGTGTCGGCCTGCAGGTCGCGCTTGCGCAGGTCGCCGTCGAAGGCCTCGCCCAGGCCGTAGATCACGGTCGGGTCGGTCTGCAGCAGCATGTTCTTCCTGAGCCGGTTGATAAACACCGCGGCGATCATCGGGCGCTCGGCGGCCTGGCCGGTTTCCTTCTCGACGATCGACGCCATCACCAGCGCCTCGTACGGGGTCTTGTACGGCAGGTCGGGCGAGCGCGCGTTCCAGGCCTCGTTCAGCCGGCGCTGCATGGCGCGGTAGGCGTGCTTGTACAGCTCGAGGTCGCTGCTGCCGCGCGCGAACAGGTAGGTGTCCGGAAAGAACAGCCCCTCGGGCGACGCCTCGGCCGCGCCGATGGCTTTCATCAGTTCGGCGTCGGACATGCCGCGGGTGTCGTGGCGCAGCGCCGGGCTGGCATCGACCGCGGCGCGCATCTTGCGGAATTCCCAGCCCTCGATCACCGTGACCACGTAGTGCGTGACCTCGCCGCGCGCCAGCTTGCCCAGGATCGACAGCGGCGTGGCGCCGGTTTCGAAGGTATAGCCGCCGGCCTTCAGGTCGGCGC
The DNA here is from genome assembly GCF_020618415.1 of Cupriavidus sp. MP-37. Classification (NCBI taxonomy): domain Bacteria; kingdom Pseudomonadati; phylum Pseudomonadota; class Betaproteobacteria; order Burkholderiales; family Burkholderiaceae; genus Cupriavidus; species Cupriavidus sp. MP-37. Next base: position 2,260,881 of record NZ_CP085344.1, read on the forward strand.
CGTGTCCGGTCAGGCGCGCCAGCAGCATGAACAGCCGCGGGTCCATGCCCACGCCGCCGCGCTGGATCTGGCGGCCAACGCTGGCCACGCCGGAATTGGGCTTGATCACCACTTCGAGCGGCGACTTGCCCAGCGACACCGGGTGATTGGCCCACCACGCAAAGCCGCCCACGGCCGCCAGCGCGAACACCAGCACGGCCAGCCCAAGGCTGAGGAGTAAACGTTTCATGTATCTGTCGTAGGGACCGGCCGCCGGCACCCCCGGCGCAAGCGCGCACCGCAGCGGACCACCGGTGCCGGCCGAAAATCTCGTAGCCCCATATAATAACCGGCAGCCTGGCCCCGACCGTGAGCCGTGGCGCCGGCGCCGCCCGCGCGTCGGGCGCCACGCAGACTCGGCGCGTGCCGTTTCCTTCCCTCCCCGATTTGCCTCGACGATTGCCTCGCAATGCCAGCATTGAATCCCCAAGCCCAGGAACTCGCCGCAAACCTTGACGCGCTGCAGGCCGGCGGCGTGGTTTGCACCCCCGCCGGGCTCGGCCTCGTTCGCGTGGCGGGCGAAGACGCCGCCAGCTTCCTGCACACCCAGCTGACCAACGCGGTCGAAGACCTGGCGCCGGGCACGGCGCGCCTGGCCGGCTACTGCTCGCCCAAGGGCCGGCTGCTGGCCACCTTCCTGATGTGGCGCGACGCCGACGGCATCGTGCTGCAGCTGTCGGCCGAGATCCAGGCCGCGGTGCAGAAGCGGCTGTCGATGTTCGTGCTGCGCGCCAAGGCCAGGTTGTCCGATATCACCCCGGCCCACGCCATCCTCGGCGTTGCCGGCACCGGCGCCGCCGCGGCGCTGGCCGCGGCCGGGCTGCCCGCGCCGGAAGCCGCCTTTGCCGTGGCCACGGCCGACGGCGCCAGCGTGATCCGCCTGCCGGACAGCGCCGGCCAGCCGCGCTGGCAGCTGGTGCTGCCGGCCGAGCGCGCCGACGCGGTGCGCGCGGCGCTGTCCGCCACGCTCACCGGCGCCGCGCCGGCGTTGTGGGACTGGCTCGACGTGCAATCCGGCCTGCCCCGCATCGTCGCGGCCACGCAGGAGCAGTTCGTGCCGCAGATGATCAATTTCGAATTGGTCGGCGGCGTCAATTTCCGCAAGGGCTGCTATCCCGGCCAGGAAGTGGTGGCGCGCAGCCAGTACCGCGGCACCCTCAAGCGCCGCATGTGGCTGGTGCAGGGCGAAGGCGAAGTGCCGGCGCCCGCCGCCGAGATCTATCGCCCGGAAGACCCGGGCCAGCCTTGCGGCATGATCGTCAACGCCGCGCCCGCGCCGGATGGCGGCTGGGCCGGGCTGGCCGAGCTGAAGATCGATGCCGCCGGCAGCGCGCTGCGGCTGGGCAGCGCCGAGGGCACGGCCGTGGCCACGGCCAGCCTGCCCTACGCGGTGCCGCTGGGCGAGGCCGCCCAGGCCGCCGGCTGATTGCCACAGGACCCGCCATGAGCGATCACCTCTACGTTTATTTCCGCGTGCCGGAAGCCGTCGCCGCCGAAGCGCTGCCTCACTGGCACCGCTGGATGGAAACGGTCGCCGAAGCCACCGGAATTGGTGGTACGCTGATGCGCAGGCCGGAAACCCGCGCCGGCGTGCAGACCTGGATGGAGTGCTACGCCGACGTGCCGCCCGCGTTCGATGCCACGCTGGAAGGGCTGTGGCGCCAGAGCGGGCTGGACCAGTGGGTGGAAGGCGAGCGGCGCGCCGAACACTTTATCGACCTGGACTTGCTGTAGGCGCACTACAGACGTCGTGTGGGCGCCGTCGGACTGAAGTACGCGGGAGCCGCTGGCGCGGTCCCCCGGCAAAGGAAGCAAAACGATGTGTCTGATCCTGGTTGCCTGGCAATCGCACCCGGACTATGCCCTGGTCGTGGCCGGCAACCGCGATGAATTCTATGCCCGCCCGGCGGCGGCCGCGCACTGGTGGCAGGATGCGCCCCAGGTGCTGGCCGGCCGCGACCTCGCCGAGGTCATCGGCGAACCCGGCACGTGGATGGGCGTCAACGCCGACGGCCGCTTCGCCGCGCTGACCAACTACCGTGCCCCGTCCGAAAAACGCACCGACGCGCGCTCGCGCGGCGAGCTGGTGGCCGGCTTCCTGCGCGGCCACGCGGCGCCGTTCGACTACCTCGACGGCCTCGCCGGCGAAGACGGCGCCTACAACGGCTTCAACCTGCTCGCCAGCGACCTGCGCGAACTGTGGTGGTACAGCAACCGCTCGGCCTCGCGCCAGCCGCAACGGCTGCGTCCGGGCCTGTACGGCCTGTCCAACGCGCTGCTCGATACGCCCTGGCCCAAGGTGCGCAGCCGCGTCGGCGCGCTCGCCGAAGTGCTGGCCGCCGACAGCGGCCAGGCCACTGCCAGCGCCGAGCCCTACCTGCAGATGCTGGCCGACGAGCGCCAGGCGGCGGACTTCGAGCTGCCGTCCACCGGCGTGGCGCCGGACTGGGAAAAACTGCTGTCGTCCGCCTTTATCCGCTCGCCGATGTATGGCACGCGCGCCAGCACGGTCCTGCGCATCCGCCACGACGGGCGCTTCGACCTGAGCGAACGCAGCTTCGACGCCGATGGCCGCATCGGCGACGTCGCCTTCCACGGCACGCTCAACCTGTCGCGCGACACCGGCATCGTGCAGGCGCCGCGCTGACGGCCGCGCCGCACCGGCGCCTCAGCCGGCCAGGCGCTTGCGCATCTCCACGTGCGGGATGCCCGCCTCTTCGAATTCCGGTCCCACCTGCGCAAAACCCACGCGCGCATAGAACGGCGCCGCGTGGGTCTGCGCGTTGAGCACCAGTTCCGCATACCCCAGCTGTTCGGCCTTGCGCATCAGCGCCTCCAGCACCAGCGCGCCGACGCCGCTGCCGCGCGCCGGCTTCAGCACGGCCATGCGGCCGATATGGCCGTCGGGCAGCAGCCGTCCGGTGGCCAGCGGCGTGCCGTCGTCGGCCAGCGCCAGCGCGTGCCAGCTGGGCTCGTCCCATTCGTCCCATTCCAGTTCCACCGGCACGCCCTGCTCTTCGACAAAGACGGTGTAGCGGATGGCGCGCGCGCGATCGCGGGCTTCGGACCAGGGGCAGATCAGGACAGTGGTGGGCATGGCGGTGAATACGGCTGAGTGGAAACGGGCAAGTGAAAACGTGGGCGCCAATGATACGCCAGCCCCGACGCCATCGCAGCCGCACCAGTGTGGAGCATTGTCCGCACGGCACCCCGATTTTCTGCACCATATCAGGGTTTACCTGGGGTCGGCAGCCGTATAGCAAATTTGTATGATGACCTGATTACCGAATGACCGGGAAAGCCGCCGTGTTCCAGAAAGTCCCTGCCCGCGCCCTGACCGACAACGTGGCCGAACAGCTGCTCGACAAGATCCAGAGCGGCGCCTTTGCCCGCGGCGACAAGCTGCCCACCGAGGCGGTGCTGTCCGAAGAGTTCGGCGTCAGCCGCACCGTGGTGCGCGAGGCCATCTCTCGGCTGAAATATGAAGGCGTGGTCGAGTCGCGCCAGGGCAGCGGCGTGTTCGTGACGCTGCAGGCCGGCATCCGGCCGCTGCGCATCGACTACACCGACACCGGCACGCTGGAAGCGGTGCTGCAGATCGTCGAACTGCGCCGCGCGATCGAGGCCGAAGTGGCCGCGCAGGCGGCGCGGCGCCGTACCGATGCCTCGATGGCGGCAATCGACGCCGCGCTGGCGCGACTGGACGAGGTGGTGGCGCAGGGCGGCGACGGCGTCGCCGAGGACGTGGCGTTCCACCGCGCCATCGCCGAGGCCACCGGCAACCCCTACTTCCTCAAGACGCTGGAGTTCCTGAGCCAGTACCTGGAAGCCGCCACGCGCGTGACGCGCACCAACGAGGCGCGGCGCTCGGACTTTTCGCGGCAGGTGCGCGAGGAACACCAGGCCATCGTCGCCGCGATCCGCGCCGGCGACCCGCTGGCCGCGCGCAATGCCGCGCAGAACCATATGTACAACGCCGCGCACCGGCTGGCCCAGCTGGGCGCCGACGAAAGCGGCGCCGCGCACGGCGCCACCAACTGACGCGCCACATCGAATCATCCGTATCTGTTTCAGGGAGTCCCTATGTCCAGGAATATCGGCGTCATCGGCCTTGGTGCCATGGGCTTTGGTGTCGCGCAGTCGCTGCTGCGGGCCGGTTTCAACGTGCACGCCTGCGACCTGCGCGCCGAAGTGCTGCAGCGCTTTGCCGATGCCGGCGGCGCGCCCTGCGCCTCGCCCGCCGAGCTGGGCAGCCGCTGCGACGTGGTGCTGACGCTGGTGGTCAACGCGCAGCAGACCGAGGCCGTGCTGTTCGGCGCCGACGGTGCTGTGGCGGCAATGCAGCCGGGCAAGCTGGTGATCGCCAGCGCCACCGTGCCGCCGGGCTTTGCCGAGACCCTGGGACAGCGCCTCGCCGAAAAAGGCCTGCTGATGCTCGACGCGCCGGTCTCGGGCGGCGCCGCGCGCGCCGCCAGCGGCGAGATGACCATGATGACCTCCGGCCCGGCCGAGGCCTATGCGCTGGCCGAGGACGTGCTGGCCGCCATCGCCGGCAAGGTGTACCGCCTGGGGGCCGCGCACGGTGCCGGCTCCAAGGTCAAGATCATCAACCAGCTGCTGGCCGGCGTGCATATCGCCGCCGCCGCCGAAGCGATGGCGCTGGGCCTGCGCGAAGGCGTGGACCCGGACGCGCTCTATGACGTGATCACCCACAGCGCGGGCAACTCGTGGATGTTCGAGAACCGCGTGCCGCATATCCTGAAGGGCGACTACACGCCGCTGTCGGCGGTCGACATCTTCGTCAAGGACCTGGGCATGGTGCTCGACACCGCGCGCACCAGCAAATTCCCGCTGCCGCTGTCGGCCGCGGCGCACCAGATGTTCATGATGGCGTCGACCGCCGGCCACGGCGGCGAGGACGATTCGGCCGTGATCAAGATCTTCCCGGGCATCGAACTGCCGGGCCAGGCTGCATAAGGAGCACAGACGATGACCGCGCTCCTTGGCTGCATCGCCGACGACTTTACCGGCGCCACCGACCTCGCCAACACGCTGGTGCGCAACGGCATGCGCACCGTGCAGACCATCGGCGTGCCCGGATCCATGGCCGATATCGGCAGCGCCGACGCCGTGGTGGTCGCGCTCAAGTCGCGCACCGTGCCCGCGGCGCAGGCCGTGGCCGAGTCGCTGGCCGCGCTGCAGTGGCTGCGCGCGCAGGGCTGCCGCCAGTTCGTCTTCAAGTACTGCTCGACCTTCGATTCGACCGACGCCGGCAATATCGGTCCGGTCACCGAAGCCCTGCTGGCGGCGCTCGACAGCGACTTCACCATCGCCTGCCCGGCCTTCCCCGAGAACGGCCGCACCATTTTCCGCGGCCATCTGTTCGTCGGCGATGCGCTGCTGAATGAATCGGGCATGGAACACCATCCGCTGACGCCGATGACCGATGCCAACCTGGTGCGCGTGCTGCAGCGCCAGAGCAAGCACAAGGTGGGGCTGCTGCGCTACGACGCGGTCGCGCGCGGCGCGCAGGCCACCGCCGAGCGCATCGCCGCGCTGCGCGCCGACGGCGTGCGCATGGCGATTGCCGATGCGGTCTCCGACGCGGACCTGCTCACGCTGGGCGAGGCGTGCGCCGGCCTGCCGCTGGTCACCGGCGGCTCCGGCATCGCGCTGGGCCTGCCCGAAAATTTCCGCCGCGCCGGCCTGCTGCCGCAGCGCGGCGACGCCGCTGCGGTGCCGGCCATCGCCGGTCCCGGCGTGGTGCTGGCCGGCAGCGCCTCGCGCGCGACCAATGGCCAGGTGGCGCGCTGGCTGGAGCAAGGCCGCCCGGCGCTGCGCATCGATCCGCTCGCGCTGGCGCGCGGCGAGGCCGTGGCCGACGCGGCGCTCGCCTTCGCCGCCGCGCACGACCAGCCCGTGCTGGTCTATGCGACTTCCAGCCCCGACCAGGTCAAGGCGGTGCAGGCCGAGCTGGGCGTGGCGCGCGCCGGCCACCTGGTCGAGCAATGCCTGGCCACGGTCGCCGCCGGACTGCAGGCACGCGGCACGCGCCGCTTCGTGGTCGCGGGCGGCGAGACTTCCGGCGCAGTGGTGCAGGCATTGGGCGTGCGCGCCTTGCGCATCGGCGCGCAGATCGCCCCGGGCGTGCCGGCCACCGTCACGCTGGATGCCACGCCGCTGGCGCTGGCGCTGAAATCCGGCAACTTCGGCGGACCGGACTTTTTCGACGAAGCGCTGCGCCAGCTGGGAGGCCAGTGATGAGCACCGAAAGCCAGCTGCGCGAAGAAATCTGCCGCATCGGCGCCAGCCTGTACCAGCGCGGCTATACCGTCGGCTCGGCCGGCAACATCAGCGCACGGCTCGATGACGGCTGGCTGATCACGCCGACCGATGCCTGCCTGGGCATGATGGATCCGGCCGCGGTCGCCAAGGTCGCCGCCGACGGCAGCTGGGTCTCGGGCGACAAGCCATCGAAGACGCTGACGCTGCATCGCGCCATCTATGACAACAACCCCGGGGCGCACGCCGTGGTGCATACGCACTCGACGCACCTCGTGGCCCTGACGCTGGCCGGTGTCTGGCAACCGGACGACGTACTGCCGCCGCTCACGCCCTACTACGTGATGAAGGTCGGCCATGTCCCGCTGATTCCCTATCACCGGCCCGGCGATCCCGCGGTGGCCGCGCGCGTGGCCACGCTGGCCGCGCAGGTGCGCGGCGTGCTGCTGGAGCGCCTGGGGCCGGTGGTATGGGAGTCCAGCGTCTCGCGCGCCGCGTTCGCGCTGGAAGAACTGGAGGAGACCGCCAAGCTATGGATGACCATGAAAGACGTACCCGGCTTTGCCGCCCGCGCGGCGCTGCCCGACAGCGCCCTGGCTGAGCTGCGCGACGCCTTCCAGGCGCGCTGGTAGCACCAGACCCGCTGCTTCCCTGACCACCCCGGCCTGATCCTGGCGCGGCGGCACCGGCCACCGCGCGGGGGACGCGCACGCCTGCAATCCGCGCGTGGCCGCTGACGACAAGACCAGACCCACCACCATACCCGGAGACCACCGATGCCATCCAACCAACCGGCGGCCAGCGTGCCCGCCTTCGACAGCCTGGGCGGCAACGCCCGGCTCGACGCCGACAGCCAGATCGAGAAACGCGCCTACAGCAAGGTGTTCTGGCGCATCATGCCGTTCCTGATGCTGTGCTACGTGGTCGCCTACCTCGACCGCGTCAACGTCGGCTTCGCCAAGCTGCAGATGGGCCAGGACCTGGCCTTCTCCGAGACCGTGTTCGGCCTGGGCGCGGGCCTGTTCTTCATCGGCTATTTCCTGTTCGAACTGCCCAGCAACCTGCTGATGCACAAGATCGGCGCGCGCATCTGGATCGCGCGCATCATGATCACGTGGGGCATCATCTCGGCGCTGTTCATGTTCGTGCAGACGCCGACGCAGTTCTACGTGATGCGCTTCCTGCTCGGCCTGGCCGAAGCCGGCTTCTACCCCGGCGTGATCCTGTACCTGACCTACTGGTTCCCGGCCAACCGCCGCGCCAGGATGATCGCGCTGTTCATGTCCGGCATCCCCATCGCCGGCATGTTCGGCAACCCGCTGTCGGGCTGGATCATGGACGCGTTCAACGGCACCCACGGCATGCGCGGCTGGCAGTGGATGTTCCTGCTCGAGGCGCTGCCCGCGTTCGTGATCGGCTTGCTGACGATCTTCGTGCTGCGCGACGGCATCGACAAGGCCCCCTGGCTGGACGCCGACGAGAAGCGCGTGCTCAAGCGCAATATCGAGGAAGACCAGCGCAATGCCGGCGCCGCCGCCGGCAAGGGGCACGGCCACTCGCTCGGCGCGGTGTTCGCCGACCGCCGCGTGTGGTGGATGTGCCTGATCTACTTCTGCTTCGTCACCGGCCAGTACGCGCTGACCTTCTGGATGCCCACGCTGGTGAAGTCCAGCGGCGTGACCGGCAACTTCAATATCGGCCTGCTGTCCGCGATTCCGTTCCTCTGCGCGGTGGTGGTGATGAACCTGCTGGGCCACAGCGCCGATGCGCGCCGCGAGCGCCGCTGGCACCTGATCGTGCCGGCGCTGATGGGCGCGGCGGGCTTTGCCATCGCCGCCTCGTTCACCAGCAATACGACCGTGGCGATCGCCGCGCTGTCGCTGGCCGCCGCCGGCGTGCTGACCTGCGCGCCGCTGTTCTGGTCGCTGCCGACGTCGTTCCTGTCGGGCATCGCCGCGGCCTCGGGCATTGCGGTGGTCAACTCGGTGGGCAACCTGGCGGGCTTCGTGTCGCCGTACATGGTGGGCGCGCTGAAGGACCTGACGCAAAGCACGCAGCTGCCGATGTACGTGCTGTCGGCCATCCTGGTGGTCGGCGCCGTGCTGGTGTGGCTGACGCCCGCTAAACTGGTCAATCGCTGAACCCGCTTTCGCTTCCGGAGTTTCCCATGCCGCGCTTTGCCGCCAACCTGTCGATGATGTACCAAGAGCACGCCTTCCTGGACCGCTTTGCCGCTGCCGCGGCCGACGGCTTCCAGGCGGTCGAGTACCTGTTCCCGTACGAGCACCCCGCCGCCGAGCTGCGCGCGCGACTCGACGCGAACGGCCTCGCGCAGGCGCTGTTCAATGCCCCGCCGGGCGACTGGACGGCCGGCGAGCGTGGCCTGGCAGCACTGCCGGGACGCGAGGCGGAATTCCGCGGCAGCATCGGCCGCGCGCTCGAATACGCCGGCGTGATCGGCAACGACCGCATCCATGTGATGGCCGGCCTGGTTCCCGCCGATGCCGACCCCGCGCGCTGCCGCGCCGCCTACCTGGAGAACCTGGCCTTCGCCGCCAATGCGGCGGCCGCGCAGGGCGTGACCGTGCTGATCGAGCCGATCAACAAGCGCGACATGCCGGGCTATTTCCTCAACCGCCAGGACGACGGCCAGGCGATCTGCAAGGAGGTCGGCGCGGCCAACCTCAAGGTGCAGTTCGACTGCTACCACTGCCAGATCGTCGAGGGCGATGTCGCGATGAAGCTCAGGCGCGACTTCGCCGGCATCGGCCATATCCAGATTGCCGGCGTGCCCGAGCGCCATGAGCCGGACCTGGGCGAGCTGCACTACCCCTACCTGTTCGACGTCATCGACGCGCTCGGCTATGCCGGCTGGATCGGCTGCGAATACCGGCCGCGCGCCGGCACGTCTCAAGGCCTGGGCTGGCTCAAGCCCTACCTCGGCCGCTGATGCAAACCACTGAAGAGCTCTTGCCATGAACGTACTGATTACCGGCGGCGCCGGCTTCCTGGGCCTGCAGCTGGCCCGCCTGCTGCTGCAACGCGGCACCCTGAACCTGGACGGCCAGGCCGTGGCCTTCGAGCGCCTGACGCTGCTCGACGTGGTCGCGCCGCAAGGCCTCGACGACGCGCGCGTGCGCGTGGTCACCGGCGACCTGTCCGATCCTGCGGTGCTGCGCCAGGCGCTCGACACCGATACCGGCGCGGTGTTCCACCTCGCCGCGGTGGTCAGCGGCCAGGCCGAGGCCGATTTCGACCTGGGCATGCGCGTCAACCTGGACGCCTCGCGCGCGCTGCTCGAAACCTGCCGTGAACTGGGCCACAAGCCGCGCGTGCTGTTCACCAGCTCGGTCGCGGTCTACGGCGGCGAGCTGCCGCCGGTGGTGCAGGACGACACCGCGCTGAACCCGCAATCGTCGTATGGCGTGCAGAAGGCCATCGGCGAACTGCTGCTGTCGGACTACAGCCGCCGCGGCTTCGTCGACGGCCGCGTGCTGCGCCTGCCCACCATCAGCGTGCGCCCCGGCAAGCCCAATGCCGCGGCGTCGTCGTTCGCCAGCGGCATCATCCGCGAGCCGCTGTCGGGCATCGCGGCCAACTGCCCGGTGGCACCCGACACCAGGCTGTGGCTGCTGTCGCCGCGCGCCGCGGTAGCGGCGCTGGTCAACGGCATCGAACTGGCGGGCGAGCGCCTGGGCAACCGCCGCGTGGTGAACTTGCCGGGGCTGTCAGTCACCGCCGCGGGCATGGTCGACGCGCTGCGCCGCGTCGCGGGCGATGCGGTGGCGGACCTGGTGACGTGGGAACGCGAGGAACGCGTCGAGAAGATCGTCGGCACGTGGCCGGCGGCGTGGAATGCGGAGCGGGCCTTGTCGCTGGGGTTCCAGAGCGACGCGAGCTTTGATGCGGTGATCCGGGCCTATATGGAAGATGCGGGGCTGGCCAAGTAAGCGAATCTAGCAACCCTGCTGCGACGGCCCTGATATTTGCTGAGAGCCGGTCCCCTCTCCCGCTTGCGGGAGAGGGTTAGGGTGAGGGCCGGCTTCTCAACGAAGTCAAGCCGTCGGTATGCCACCGCCCGCCCTCACCCCCGCCCCTCTCCCGCGAGCGGGAGAGGGGAGAAAACAAGCGGAAATGGTCAGGCCGAAGCCGGCTTCACCACCTCATACCCCTCGATCACCTCCCTTACCACCCCCGGAATCGGCGCCGATTTCTGCGTCGCCGGGTCCGCGCACACATAGACGATTTCCCCGGTGATCAGGTGTTCGTCGCCGCGGTACATCTCCACCCGGAACAGCATGCTCGACCGTCCCAGCCGCGCCATGCGGCCGCGGATGTCCAGTTCATCGTCGAAGCGCGCCGAGGCGTGGTACTCCAGCGTGGACTTGACCACGAAGATATCCACGCCGTGCGCGTGCAGCACGTCTTCCGGATAGCGGATGCCCAGCGCGCGCCAGTACTCGGTCACGCAGATATCGCAATACGTCAGGTAGTGCGCATTGAAGACGATCGACTGCGGATCGACTTCGGACCAGCGCACGCGCAGCGGGATGGTATGGCGGAACTCCTCTTTGGCCATGGACGTTGGTCTCCTTGTTGATGGCCGCGGAATTACTGCGGCTTGGCCAGCCCCAGCTTTTCGATGATCGCCTTTTCCTTCTTGACGGTGTCGGCCGCGAACTGCGCGTACTGCTGGGTGTTCATGTAGAACGGCTCCATGTCGAACTTGGCCAGCGACTCGCGGTAGTTGGGCATTTCCATGGCTTTCTTGAAGGCATCGTGCAGCTTCTGCACGATCTTCGGGTCGGTGCCCTTGGGCGCGACCAGGCCGAACGGCGAAGTCTGCACGATGCCCATGCCCAGTTCCTTCAGCGTCGGCACGTTGGGGAAGCGCGCCGAGCGCTTCTCGCCCCAGGTCGACAGCAGGCGCAGCTTGCCCTGCTCCACGTACGGCGCCCATGCCGGCGTATCGGCCACCGACATCACGTGGCCGCCGAGCAGCGCCTGCATCGATTCCGAATTGCCCTTGTACGGGATGTGCGAGAACTGCACGCCCTGCTTCATCGCCAGCTCTTCCATGGTCAGGTGCAGCGTCGTCATCGAGCCGGGCGAGCCGTAGGTCAGCTTGCCGGGATTGGCCTTGGCGTAGGCAATGTAGTCCTGCATGGTCTTGATCGGCGAATCGGCCGGGACCACCAGGCCGAATGAATAGCCGGCCAGGTTGATGATGTAGCTCAGGTCCTTGACCGGGTCCCAGTTGATCTTGGTGGTGTACGGCAGGCGGTAGACCGGCATGGCCACCTGCGCCAGCGTGTAGCCGTCGGGCGCGGTGCTCTGCATCAGCTGCGCCGGCAGCACGCCGCCGGCACCCGGCTTGTTCTCGACGATCACCGGCTGGCCCAGGATCTTCGAGGCGTTGTCGGCCAGCACGCGGAACGGGATATCCGTCGAGCCGCCGGCGGTGTAGCCGATCACCAGGCGGATCGGGCGCTGCGGGAACTTGTCGGCCTGGGCCTGGGCAGGCATGGCGGCAAGACCGAGGGCCGCGGTGGCGGCGGCGATGCCCGCGCGGGCGAGGAAGTGGCGGCGTTGCATTTGACGATGTCTCCTAGTGCTGCAAATCACTGCTTGAAAGAATGTGTGGACCGGCGCGACCGCAACGCGGGGCCTAGTCCTGCGAGGTGCCGAACGCGGTGCGCAGCGCGGCGACGGCATCGGCATGCGCCTGCGCCACCGCGGGCACGAACCGGCCCAGCTTGAAAAAATCATGGATCATGCCGGGGTAGTCGGCCAGCGTGGCGGCTACGCCGGCGGCGCGCAGCTTTTCGGCGTAGGCCACGCCCTCGTCATGCAGCGGGTCGTAGCCGGCCACCGCGATCCAGGCCGGGCACACGCCGCCCACTTCGGCGCCGGTGCCGCCGCCGTCGAGCGGAGCAAAGCGCCAGTCGTCGCGGCTGGCCTCCTGGTCCAGGTACTGCGCGAAGAACCAGCGGATCATGTCCGCCGTCAGCAGGTAGCCGTCGGCCAGCGCGCGGTGCGACGGCGTATCCTGGCGCGCGCAGGTGCCGGGATAGATCAGCAGCTGCAGCACCGGCGCCAGGCCGGCATCGCGCGCCTCGACCGCGCAGGCGGCGGCCAGCGTGCCGCCGGCACTGTCGCCGCCCAGGCCGATGCGGGCCGGGTCGGCGCCGAGCTTGTCGGCTTCGGCGAAGACCCAGTGCAGCACATCGAAGGCGTCGTTGACCGCGGTCGGAAAGCGCCATTCGGGCCCGAGCCGGTAATCCACCGACAGCACCATGCAGTCGGCCTGGCCGCACAGCAGCCGGCACAGCGGATCGTGCGAATCGATGCTGCCGACGGTGAAGCCGCCGCCATGGAAGTACACCAGCAACGGCAGCGGCTCGACCCAGCTGGCTTCGCGCGGGGTGTACAGCCGCACCGGGATGGCGTGGCCGTCGCGGGCCGGCACCAGCAGGTCTTCGGCGGTATGCACCGGCGCCGGGTTGATGTCCAGGATCGGCGCGCTCTTCTCGTAGGCGATCTTGGCGTCTTCCGGCGCCATGGCGTGGATCGGCGGCCGCTTGGCGCGCGCGATCAGGGCCAGCAGCGCCGCCATCTGCGGGTCCAGCGGATGGTCCGGCAGGCCTGGCGTGGCGGATTGGGAAGACGGTGCGACAGACATAGGGCGTGATGCGGCGCGAACCCGGCGCAGGCCTCGCGCGCAGCCGTGGCGCGACGTCGGCATCGGGACAAGTTCGAATAGTGAACGATCGTTCGATTTTAGTATGATGCCAGATGTTTCCGACCCCGGGCAGTCCGAGATAACCCCGAAAAGTCCTACCTGCCACGCCACACGGCAAGTTTTTGCGCGATGATCGGCTGGAGCGCGCCGGGCGGATTGGCGGAAACGAAGCAGCAGGCCCATTGAACCCCAGCTCAGCCCACGGCGCCAGCCACGGGCCAGGCACGTGATACCGACGCATTCCAACGCTTTCCCAACGATTTCGCGGCAGATCCCAGCAGGAGACAAGCAAACATGGCGTTCATCTACTATCTGACCCACATTCACCTGGACTTCGGCGCGGTCAGCGTGCTGAAGTCGGAATGCGAGCGCATCGGCATCCGCCGGCCGCTGCTGGTGACCGACCCGGGCGTGGTCGCGGCCGGCGTGGCGCAGCGCGCCATCGACGCGCTGCAGGGCCTGCCGGTGGCGGTGTTCGACCAGACCCCGTCGAACCCGACCGAGGCCATGGTGCGCAAGGCCGCCGCCCAGTACCGCGAGCAAGGCTGCGACGGCCTGGTGGCGGTGGGCGGAGGGTCGTCGATCGACCTGGCCAAGGGCATCGCCATCCTGGCCACGCACGAGGGCGAGCTGACCACCTATGCCACCATCGAGGGCGGCAGCGGCAAGATCACCGACCAGGCCGCGCCGCTGATCGCGGTGCCTACCACCTCCGGCACCGGCAGCGAGGTCGCGCGCGGCGCCATCATCATCCTCGACGACGGCCGCAAGCTGGGCTTCCATTCCTGGCACCTGCTGCCCAAGTCGGCGGTGTGCGATCCCGAGCTGACGCTGGGCCTGCCCGCCGGCCTGACCGCCGCCACCGGCATGGACGCCATCGCCCACTGCATCGAGACCTTCCTCGCGCCCGCCTTCAACCCGCCCGCCGACGGCATCGCGCTCGACGGCCTGGAGCGCGGCTGGACCCATATCGAGCGCGCCACCCGCGACGGCAACGATCGCGATGCGCGCCTGAACATGATGAGCGCGTCGATGCAGGGCGCGATGGCGTTCCAGAAGGGACTGGGCTGCGTGCATTCGCTGTCGCACCCGCTCGGCGGGCTGAAGATCGACGGCCGCACCGGCCTGCACCACGGCACCCTCAACGCGGTGGTGATGCCGGCGGTGCTGCGCTTCAATGCCGACGCGCCTACCGTGGTGCGCGACCACCGCTACGCGCGCCTGCGCCGCGCCATGCACCTGCCCGACGGCGCCGACCTGGCGCAGGCGGTGCACGACATGACCGCACGCCTGGGCCTGCCCACCGGGCTGCGCCAGATGGGCGTCACCGAGGACATGTTCGACCAGGTGATCGCCGGCGCGCTGCGCGACCACTGCCACAAGACCAACCCGAAAGAAGCCAGCGCCGCGGATTATCGGCGTATGCTTGAGCAGTCCATGTAGCACACCGCGTAGCACCCAGCGGCTTCCCGCCGGTCGGACCGACCAAGCGGCTGTCCGGCGGCCCTCCCTCCACAGCGCAGGAGACACCATGAGCGGCGAGCACTTGCAGGTAGTCCATGGCGACATCACCCGGATGGAAGTCGATGCCATCGTCAATGCGGCCAACAGCGGCCTGATGGGCGGCGGCGGCGTCGACGGCGCCATCCACGGGGCCGGCGGCCCCGCCATCATGGAGGCCTGCCGCGCGCTCCGCGACGCGCAGGGCGGCTGCCCCACCGGCGAGGCGGTAATCACCACCGGCGGGCGCCTGCCGGCGCCGTACGTGATCCACGCAGTGGGGCCGGTCTGGCATGGCGGCGGCCAGGGCGAGGACGAACAGCTTGCCAACGCCTACCGCAACAGCATCCGCGTGGCGGCGCAGCACCACCTGCGCACGCTCGCCTTCCCCAACATCAGCACCGGCATCTACGGCTTCCCGCGCGAGCGCGCGGCGGATATCGCCATTGCCGCGGTGCGCGAAGCGCTGGTGGCTGCGCCCGAGATCGAGCAGGTCACCTTCGTCTGCTTCGATGACGAGAACTACCGCCTGTACCGCGAGCGGCTGAGCTGAAACCCGGCATGCGGGGGATTGCGGTGCCGGCGGTCAGGCCGGCAGCGCGCTGCGGATCAGCTGGTTGATCCGTTCCGGCTGCTCGTGGATCACCCAGTGGCTGCCCTCGGGAATGCGTTCCAGCCGCAGCTCGGGAACGAAATCGGCCAGCCCCTCCACCAGCGACTTCGGCAGCGCGCGGTCGCGCTCGCCCCACACCACCAGCGTCGGCACCCTGACCACGAACGCCGCCGGGTCCAGCCGGGAAATGTCCGGTGGCGGCTCGCCCTCGCCCGGCGGATGCATCGGCGAGGCCCGGTAGAAATTGACGCCGCCGGTGAGCGGATGCACGCCGGCGTCCTTGCCTTCGCCCGGCTGCGACCACGCCGCGTGGTACCGGGCGCGCGTCTCGGCGGTGTACCAGGCCGCCGGCTTGCCGTCGTCGTCGGACAGCATCCGGTCCAGCAACGCAAAGTCGTTGGCCGCCAGCGCCTGTTCCGAGCCCGGCTTGCGCAGCCAGTTCATGTAGGCGGACGCCGCCTGCTGCGCCGGATCGGTGGCCAGCGCGCGCGCGAACAGGTACGGGTGCGGCGAATTGATGATGATCAGCTGGCGCACCAGCTGCGGGAACTGGATCGCCAGGTTCCAGCAGATCGCCCCGCCCCAGTCGTGCGCCACCACCACGGCCTGGTCATAGCCCAGCGCGCCGATCAGCTGCACCAGGTCTTCGACGATATGGCGTGGCCGGTAGGCATTCACGTCGGCGGGCTTGCTCGACAGGTTGAAGCCGCGCAGGTCGGGCGCCACGGCGAAATGCGTGCGCCCGAACTCGGCCAGCTGCGCCTCCCATTCGAACCAGAATTCCGGAAAGCCGTGCACGAACAGCATCAGCGGCTTGCCGCGCTCGCCCGCGCTGGCGTAGTGCAGGCGGGTTTCATTGGGCAGCGTGGCGTACTGCAGGTGGCGGATCACGGCGGCTGGGGCTGCCATGTTGTTCTCCATATGCGGTCCCTCCTCGTTGTGGCGTGGTGCTGGCCAGCGTTGACGAACGCTGCTGGCGAGCGTCGGCTCAGCCGCGCAACGCGGCAACCAGGCCCGCGCGGACCTCGGGCTTGTCGGCAAACGGATCGCCGGGGTTGCGCTGCCCGACGATATCCTCGAAGCGCTGGCGCACGGGGGCGAGCGCCTGGGGGTGGGAATAAATATAGAAGCTTTCGTCGCGGATGGCATCGAAGGTGATCTGCGCCACTTCCGCCGCGCTAACTTTGCCGGAACCGACGGCCTTGTCCGACAAGGCCTGCGACACCAGCTGCGAGCGCGTCGGCGGCGCCTGGTTGGCCAGGCCGGCGGGCCGGTTGCGCTGCGACTGGCTGATGCCGGTCGGCACGAAGTACGGGCACAGCACCGAGCAGCGCACCTGCTGCGTCACCAGCCCCAGGTCCTGGTACAGCGTTTCGGTCAGTGCCACCACCGCGTGCTTGGACACGTTGTAGACGCCCATCGCCGGCGGATTCAGCAAGCCCGCCATCGACGCCGTGTTGACGATATGTCCCTCGAACGCCGGATCTTGCTCCGCGGCGGCCAGCATCAGCGGCGTGAAGATGCGCACGCCATGCACCACGCCGTACAGGTTGACGCCCATCACCCATTCCCAGTCCCGCTCCGAGTTTTCCCAGATCAGGCCGCCCGCGCCGACGCCGGCGTTGTTGAACAGCAGGTTGACCTGGCCGAAGGCCTCGATCGCGGCATCGGCCAGTGCCTGGACCTGCCCGGCTTGCGAGACGTCGGTGCGCAGCCCGATCACCGGCACGTTGCGCGCCTTGAATTCGGCGACGGTCGCGTCCAGCGCGTCTTCCTGCACGTCGGCCAGCACCAGCTTCATGCCGAGGTCGGCGGCGAGGCGGGCAAATTCCTTGCCGAAGCCCGAGGCGCCGCCGGTAATGACGGCCACCTTGTTGGAGAAATCCTTCATATCGTCTGTCCTGTCGCGTGAGTCGAATGGGAGGCTGTCCGCTGCATGGCGGGCATGCTGGCTCAGTCCAGCAGGTCAGGCTGTTCCTTGACGATGCGGGCATAGAGCGGCTGGAACTGGAACCAGCCCGCCTGCGCCGTGCCGACGATCGAATACGCCTGGCGTGCGGCGGCATCGGCAATCGTCTTCAGCGGCGCCTGCGTGCGCGCCGCGGCCGCCTCGGCCAGCAACTGCACCTGGCACGAGCGCTCCATGGTGATGAACCACCACGCCGCTTCGTCGACCGTCTTGCCGACGGTGAGCAGGCCATGGTTCTGCAGGATCGCGGCCTTGTTCTGCCCCAGCGCGTTGGCGATGCGCTGGCCCTCGTCCAGCTCCACCACCACGCCGCCAAAGTCGTCATAGACGGCATGGTCGTTGTAGAAGGCGCACACGTCCTGCGTCAGCGGGTCGAGCGGCCGGCCCAGCGTCGACCACGCGCGGCCATAGGTGCTGTGCGAATGCGCCGCCGCGACCGCGTCGGGGCGGGTCTGGTGCACGCGCGAATGGATGGCGAAGGCTGCGGCGTTGACCGGGTAGTCGCCCTCGACCACGTCGCCGTGGTGGTCGCAGCGGATCAGGTTCGAGACCCGGACCTGGCTGAAATGCACGCCGAAGGGATTGACCCAGAAGGTATCGGGAAACTCGGGATCGCGCGCGGTGATATGGCCGGCCACGCCTTCGTCGAAGCCGAATTTCGAGAACAGCCGGAAGGCGGCGGCCAGGCGCTGCTTGCGGTGCAGGCGCTCTTCGGCGGCGGTGGCGAACTGCGGCGGCCGCGGCAGGTTGCGGTAGCGCGCCTTGACTTCTTCGGGCAGGCCGGCGCCGATATCGTCATCAGCGGCTTGCGGGACTTGCGGGGCATTCATGGGTGTCTCCTCTTGTGTTGGCGGTCCGTCATAGACGGCAACGCTTATGGAAGTGACAAAGTTCGCGCCCGACTACGTCATTCCCGCGCAAGCGGGAATCCAGCGTCTTTCACGTCCCCTTCGGGGAGAAAGCCACTGGGTCCCCGCCTCCGCGGGGACGACGTGCTGGCTATTGGTACCTCACCAGCATGGCCGGCACTTACACCAGCTTGACCAGCTGCTTGCCGAAGTTCTTGCCCTTGAGCAGGCCCATGAAGGCTTCCGGCGCGCTGGCCAGCCCTTCGGCGATGCTCTCGCGGAACTTGAGCTTGCCCTGCGCGACCGCGGTGCCGAGCTCCTTCAGCGCCTGCGGCCAGACTTCCATGTGCTCGGAGACGATAAAGCCCTCGATGGTCAGGCGCGAGACCAGGATCAGCTGCGGGTTCTTCAGCGGCAGCGGCTGGCCGTCATAGCCCGCGATCATGCCGCACATGGCGATGCGGCCGAAGGCGTTCATGCGCGACAGCACCGCGTCGAGGATATCGCCGCCGACGTTCTCGAAGTAGCCGTCGATGCCGTCGGGCGTGGCCTCCTTGAGCATGGTGTAGAGCTCCTTGGGATCCTTGGCCGCCTTGTAGTCGATGCAGGCATCGAAACCCAGCTCGTTGACCACGTAGTCGCACTTGTCCTTGCCGCCGGCAAAGCCCACCGCGCGGCAGCCGGCCAGCTTGGCGAGCTGGCCCACCACGCTGCCGACCGCCCCCGACGCGGCGCTGACCGCGATGGTCTGGCCCGCCTTGGGCTGGATGATCTTGTTCAGGCCGTACCATGCGGTCACGCCCGGCATGCCGACCGCGCCCAGGTACGCCGACAGCGGGATATGCGTGGTGTCGACCGGCTGCAGGCCGGTGCCGTCGCTGACGCCCATTTCCTGCCAGCCGAACATGCCGACCACCTTGTCGCCGGGCTTGAACTTGCTGTTCCTGCTCTCCACCACTTCGCCGACGGTGCCGCCGATCATCACCTCATCGAGCGGCTGCGGCGCGGCGTAGGACTTGCTGTCGTTCATGCGGCCGCGCATGTACGGATCGAGCGACAGGTAATGATTGCGCACCAGCACCTGGCCGTCGGCAATCTGCGGCACGGGCACCTCTTCCAGGCGGAAATTGGCCGGCGTGACCGCGCCTTCGGGACGCGAGGCCAGAACGATGCGCTTGAACGTGTTGGACATGGTGGGTTCCTTCCAATGGGAGATGGAAACTGCATGGAAACTGCGATGCGGGGCCAGAGCCGCCCCGCCTGTCCTGGCGCCGGCGCTCAGCCGTCGGCGCCGGTATCGGCTTCACCCGGGCGCTGCGGCGGCATGCGGCGGATGTACTTGAACGTGCCCGAGCCGCGTGCCACGGTCTTGCCGTCGGCGTCGACGATCTCGCCTTCGCAGAACACCATGGTGGTGGTGCGGTGCACGGTGGTGCCGCGCGCGGTCAGGTGGCCGCGTCCCGGCGCCATGAAGCTGGTCTTCATTTCGATGGTGACCACGCCGCGGCCGTCGGCGTCGCTGCTGCGGCCGGCCACGGCCATGGCTACGTCGAGCAGCGTCATGATCACGCCGCCGTGCGCCATGTCCCAGCTGTTCTGGTGGCGCTTCTCGATCGGCAGCGCGATCTCGCTGCGTCCGCCCTCGGCAAGGCTGCAGGTCACGCCAAGATCGGCAAGGAAGGGAATGTGGGTCAGGGGGCCTTTGAACTGGTTCATGTGCGATGCAAGTCTGAAGATAAGATGCCCGCGAGGCTGCTGGCCTCGCGCCGGCCCCAAGTTTGAGGGCAATCCGGCAATCCGCCAAGCGGCGCCGGCTTGCCCTTGGGCCTCAGACCGCGCTGACGCCGCCGTCCACCGCCAGGATCTGGCCGGTGATGTGCTTGCCGGCATCGCTGGCGAACAGCAGCGCCGCGCCCTTCAGGTCTTCGTCATCGCCCAGCCGGTGCAGCGGCACGCCCGCGCACATCGCCTCGACGCCCATGCGCTCGAGCGAACCCCTGGTCATCTTCGACGGGAAGAAGCCCGGCGCCAGTGCGTTGACGGTGATGTTGTGCTCGCCCCACTCCGCCGCCAGCGTGCGCGTGAAGTTGACCACCGCGCCCTTGGAAGTGTTGTAGGCGATGGTTTCCATGGTGCCCGGCGGGTTTCCGGCCAGGCCCGCGATCGACGCCACGTTGATGATGCGGCCGTAGCGGCGCGGGATCATCGACAGCTTGCCGATGCGCTGGCTCAGCAGGAACAGGCCGCGGATATTCAGGTTCATCACCTTGTCCCACGCTTCCAGCGGATGGTCTTCCGCCGGCGCGCCCCAGGTGGCGCCGGCGTTGTTGACCAGGATGTCGACGTGGCCCAGCTTTGCGATCGCTTCGTCGGCGAGCCGCGTGATCTCGGACTCCTGCGAACCGTCGGCGGCGATCCAGTCGGCCTCGATGCCGAGCGCCTTCAGGTGCGCCTGTGCGGCCTGCAGTTCGTCGGCCTTGCGCGCCGACAGCACCAGGCGCGCGCCCTGCTCGCCCAGCGCCTCGGCAATCTGCAGGCCCAGGCCGCGCGAGCCGCCGGTGATCAGCGCGGTCTTGCCCTTCAGGTCAAACAGTTGCTGGATGGTGCGCATGTGTCTCTTCCTTGGTTGTCTTTGAATGAGGTAGCTGGCGGCCGAAGCGGCGCTCAGAACCAGGCGTCCTGCATGTCCAGCGTGGTGCGGTCGAGCGATGCCAGCAGGTCGAATTGCGGACCGACCCTGGGCAGCTCGAAGCGGAAGAAGTACGCCGCCGCGGCCAGCTTGCCGCGATAGAAGTCCTGGTCCTCGCCGCTCGCGTGCGCCAGCGCGGCTTGCGCCAGCAGCGCCTGCTCCAGCCAGATCCACGCCACCACCACATGGCCAAAGGCTTCGAGGTAGACCGAGGCGTTGGCCAGCGTCACGTTGGCATCGCCGGCGCTCCACAGGGTCTGGGTTACTTCGGCAAGGCGCTTCGTTGCGGCGCCGAGCGCGCGCGCCTGCTGCGTCAGTTCGGCATCGTCCGCGGCGAGCGCGCGGCCGATGGTGGCCTGCACGCGCTCGCCCAGCAGCTTGAACGCGGCGCCATCCTTCATCACCACCTTGCGGCCCAGCAGGTCCAGGCCCTGGATGCCGTGCGTGCCTTCGTGGATCGGGTTCAGGCGGTTGTCGCGGTAGAACTGCTCGACGTTGTATTCGCGGGTGTAGCCATAGCCGCCATGCACCTGGATCGCCAGGCTGTTGGCCTCCAGGCACCATTGCGACGGCCAGCTCTTGGCGATCGGCGTCAGGATATCGAGCAGCAGCGCCAGGCGCGCATGCGCGTCCTGGTCGCCGGCGGCGGCAGCGGCTTCTTCCTCGTCCACCAGCCGCGCGCAATACAGGTTCAGCGCCAGGCCGCCCTCGACATAGCTCTTCTGCGCCAGCAGCATGCGGCGGATATCGGCGTGCTCGACCAGCTTCACCTGCGGGCTGGCCGCATCCTTGCCGCCGGGGCCGACCGGGCGCCCTTGCGGCCGGTTGCGCGCATAGTCCAGCGCATGCAGGTAGCCGGTGTAGCCCAGCATCACCGCGCCCAGGCCCACGCCGATGCGCGCTTCATTCATCATGTGGAACATGCAGGCGAGGCCCTTGTGCGGCTCGCCCACCAGGTAGCCGATGGCGCCGGCCTTGCCGCCCGGCCGGTACTTCATGCCTTCGCCGAAATTCAGCAGGCAGTTGGTGGTGCCGCGATAGCCCATCTTGTGGTTCAGGCCGGCCAGCACCACGTCGTTGTGCTCGCCCAGCGAGCCATCTTCGTTGACCAGGTACTTGGGCACGATAAACAGCGAGATGCCCTTCACGCCCGGGATCAGCTTGCCGTCCGGACCGGGGATCTTGGCCAGCACCAGATGGACGATGTTCTCCGACAGCTCGTGCTCGCCGGCGGAAATCCACATCTTGTTGCCGCGCAGGCGGTATTGCGCGCCCAGCGGCGATTCGCCCTCGTACTCGGCGCGCGTGGTGATATCCGACAGCGACGAGCCCGCCTGGGGTTCGGACAGGCACATGGTGCCGAAGAAGCGCCCTTCCATCTCCGGCTTGACGAAGGTCTCGACCTGCGCCGGCGTGCCGTGCGTCAGCAGCAGGTTGGCGTTGCCGATGGTCAGGAACGGGTACGAGCTGGTGCCGACGTTGGCGCCCTTGAAGTAGGCGAAGCCGGCTTTCTCGACCACCACCGGCAGCTGCATGCCGCCCAGTTCGTAATCCTGGCCCGCGGCCATCAGGCCAGCGTCGCAGAAGGCCTTCAGCGCGGTGCTGACCTCGGGGATGATGCTTACGGTCTCGCCGTCGAATTCGGGTTCGTGCTGGTCGTTCTTCTTGTTGTGCGGCGCGAACAGGTCGGTGGCGATCTTCTCGCAGGTGTCCAGCGCGGCATCGAAGGTCTCGCGCGAGTGGTCGGCGTAGCGCGGGATGCGGGTCAGCTCGTCGACCTTGAGCCATTCGTACAGGATGAAGTTCAGGTCGCGGCGGGAAAGGATCATCGACATGGTGTCTCCGTGCGGCGCACTGCGTGGGGCGCTCGCGAATTGTTCTGTGACCGCGGAACGGCGTGGAGCTGGCTGGAACGCCTGGCGTTGAACGCCCAATGGGGTGCTCCCTCTCCCGCTTGCGGGAGAGGGTTGGGGTGAGGGCCGGCGTGGCCACGAAGTGCGGCGCGTCAGTACTGCAAGCGCCAGCCCTCACCCCCTGCCCCTCTCCCGCAAGCGGGAGAGGGGAGCAAACCGGCAGCGTGCCGGCATGGCTGGCGATTACAGAACTTCGAACAGCCCGGCAGCACCCTGCCCGCCACCAATGCACATCGTCACCACCACATACTTCACCCCACGGCGCTTGCCCTCGATCAGCGCATGGCCGACCAGCCGCGCGCCGGACACGCCGTACGGGTGGCCGACCGCGATCGCGCCGCCGTTGACGTTGAGGCGGTCCATCGGGATGCCGAGCGTGTCGGCGCAGTACAGCACCTGCACCGCGAAGGCTTCGTTCAGTTCCCACAGGCCGATGTCGTCGACCTTCAGGCCGGCCTTCTTCAGCAGCTTGGGCACGGCAAAGACCGGGCCGATGCCCATCTCGTCGGGCTCGCAGCCGGCCACGGCGAAGCCGCGGAACACGCCCAGCGGCTGCAGGCCCTTGGCCGCCGCCACGCGCGCATTCATCACCACCGCCGCCGACGCGCCATCCGAGAACTGCGAGGCATTGCCGGCGGTGATCACGCCGCCGGGCACCGCGCTGCGGATCTTGGCCACGCCTTCCAGCGTGGTATCCGGGCGGATGCCTTCGTCGCGGTCGATGGTGACTTCCCTGGTCACCAGCTGGCCGGTGGACTTGTCGGCAACGCCGGCGAGCACCGTCATCGGCACGATCTCGTCGTTGAACTTGCCGGCTTCCTGCGCGGCCGCGGCGCGCTGCTGGCTGCGCACGCCGTATTCGTCCTGGCGCTCCTTCGAGATGTTGTAGCGCTTGGCCACGTTCTCGGCGGTCTGCAGCATGTTCCAGTAGATTTCCGGCTTGTTCTTGGTCAGCCAGCTTTCCTGGACCATATGGCGGTTCATCTCCTGCTGCACGCACGAGATGCTCTCGACGCCGCCGGCGACGAAGATGTCGCCCTCATCGGCGATCACGCGCTGCGCCGCCATGGCGATGGTCTGCAGGCCCGACGAGCAGAAGCGGTTGACGGTGGCGCCGGGCACGGTGACCGGGCAGCCGGCGCGCAGCGCGATCTGGCGCGCGATATTGGCACCGGTGGCGCCTTCCGGGTTGGCGCAGCCCATCAGCACGTCCTCGACTTCGGCGGCTTCGATCCTGGCGCGCGCGATGGCGTGCTGGACCGCATGGCCGCCCAGCGTGGCGCCGTGGGTCATGTTGAAGGCGCCCTTCCAGCTCTTGGCCAGGCCGGTCCGTGCGGTGGATACGATGACTGCTTCGTTCATGTGTTGCTCCTCGGAATCTCTTGTGTCGTTCAGTTCGGTGGTTCGGTTCGGCCCTGGCCACTGGGCAGGTCGGCGGACATCACGCGCGCGACGCCGGCGGCGCCGAGGTCTTGCCATGCCTTCGCCAGCGACCCCTGCAGGTCGATGGCGCGGCACGCATCCTCGATCACCGCGGCGTCGAAGCCCGCGGCGCGCGCATCGAGCGCGCTCCAGGCCACGCAGTAGTCCGTCGCCAGCCCGGCGCAGAACACGCGCTTCACGCCATGCTCGCGCAGGTAGCCGGCCAGCCCGGTGCGCGTGGTGCGGTCCGCTTCCATAAAGGCGGAGTAGCTGTCCACGCCGGCATGGTGGCCCTTGCGGATCACCAGCCGCGCGTGCGGCACGTGCAGCCCCGCATGCAGCGCGGCGCCGGGCGTGTCCTGTACGCAGTGCACCGGCCACAGCACCTGCTCGCCATACGGCAGCGCCAGCGTCTGGAACGGCTGCGTGCCGGCATGGTTGGCCGCGAACGAGACGTGCGCGGCCGGATGCCAGTCCTGCGTCAGCACCACGTGCCCGAACGCGCGCGCCAGCCGGTTGATGACGGGCACGACCTCGTCGCCGTTGGGCACGGCCAGCGCGCCGCCCGGCATGAAGTCGTTCTGCACGTCGATCACCAGCAGGCAATCGTCAGGTCGGATGGTGGTGTCCATGTCAGTGCCAGGGAGAACCGTGGTGGCGCTTAGCCGTTGAAGCCCTTGCCTTCGTCGGCCAGCTTCTGCAGCAGCGGCGCAACCTGCCAGGCTTCGCCGTGGTAGCCCTTGGCGTAGCGCTTCATGGCCAGCGCCACGTTGTACAGGCCGACCTGGTCCGCGTACAGCATCGGGCCGCCGCGGAACAGCGGGAAGCCGTAGCCGGTCAGGTACACCATGTCGATATCCGAGGCCTTGGAAGCAATGCCCTCTTCCAGGATCTTGGCGCCTTCGTTGACCAGCGCGAACACCAGGCGCTCGACGATCTCTTCGTCCGAGATCTTGCGGCGCGTGATGCCCAGGTCCTTCGAATGCTGCACGATCATGTCGTTGACCTGCTGGTTCGGGTACGGCTTGCGGTCGCCCGCCTTGTAGTCGTACCAGCCAGCGCCGGTCTTCTGGCCGAAGCGGCCCATCTCGCACAGCAGGTCGGCGGTCTTCGAGTACTGGATGTCCGGCTTGTCCACCGCGCGGCGCTTGCGGATGGCCCAGCCGATGTCGTTGCCGGCGAGGTCGCCCATGCGGAACGGGCCCATGGCAAAGCCGAACTTCTCGATGGCCTTGTCGACCTGTTCCGGCAGCGCGCCTTCGTCCAGCAGGTAGCCGGCCTGGCGGCTGTACTGCTCGATCATGCGGTTGCCGATAAAGCCGTCGCACACGCCCGACACCACCGCGGTCTTCTTGATCTTCTTGGCCACCTGCATGACCGTGGCCAGCACGTCCTTGCCGGTCTTGTCGCCGCGCACCACTTCGAGCAGCTTCATCACGTTGGCCGGGCTGAAGAAGTGCATGCCGACCACGTCCTGCGGACGCCTGGTAAACGAGGCGATCTTGTTCACGTCCAGCGTGGAGGTGTTCGACGCCAGGATCGCGCCGGGCTTCATCACTTCGTCCAGCTTCTTGAACACGATTTCCTTGACGCCCATCTCTTCGAACACGGCCTCGATCACCATGTCGGCGTCCTTGATGTCGTCATAGGACAGCGTGGTGCTGAGCAGGCCCATGCGCTGCTCGACCTTCTCCTGCGTGAGCTTGCCCTTCTTGGCGCTGTTCTCGTAGTTCTTGCGGATGATGCCGACGCCGCGGTCGAGCGCTTCCTGCTTGGTTTCGAGGATCGTGACCGGGATGCCGGCGTTGAGGAAGTTCATGCTGATGCCGCCGCCCATGGTGCCGGCGCCGATCACCGCGACCTTCTCGATCTTGCGGGTCGGCGTGCCTTCGGGCACGTCGGGGATCTTGCTGGCGGCACGCTCGCCGAAGAAGGCGTGGCGCAGCGCGCGCGATTCCGGCGTGGTCACCAGGTACAAAAAGCCCTCGCGCTCCTGCTTCAGGCCCTGCTCGAACGGCTTGAGCGAGCCGGCCACGGCTTCCAGGCACTTCAGCGGCGCCGGGAAGTTCTTGGCCATCGCGGCCACGGTGTTGCGGGCGAAGCCGAGGTAGCCTTCGGCGTTCTCGTGGCGCACCTTCAGGTCGCGCACCTTCGGGTGCGGGCCGGCGGCGGCGCCAACGTTCTGCGCGAACTTGACCGCGGCGGGCAGCACGTCACCGTCGACGATTTCATCGAACAGCTTGGTGCCGGCGAACTTCTCGGACGGCACCGCGGTGCCCGACACGATCATGTTGGCCGCGGCTTCCAGGCCGATCACGCGCGGCAGGCGCTGCGTGCCGCCGGCGCCGGGCAGCAGGCCCAGCTTCACTTCCGGCAGCGCGATCTGGGCGCCCTTGGACGCGACGCGGTAGTTGCAGCCCAGCGCCAGTTCCAGGCCGCCGCCCATCGCGACCGAATGCACCGCCGCCACCACCGGCTTGGGCGAGGCTTCCAGCACGCGGATCACCGAGTGCAGCGTCGGCTCCTGCATGGCCTTGGGCGTATTGAATTCACGGATGTCGGCGCCGCCCGAGAATGCCTTGCCAGCGCCGGTGATGACGATCGCCTTGACGGCGGCATCGTCCAGCGCACGGGTCATGCCTTCGACGATGCCAAGCCGGGTGCTGTGACCCAGGCCGTTGACAGGGGGATTGTCGAGCGTGATGACGGCTACGCCGTCCTGAACCTGATACTGCGCTGTCATGCTGGTTCCTTTGGTGTCAGAAGTTGTCTCGGGATTCGAATTCTCGAATGAATGTTCTCTGCAGCGCGGGGCGTGCCGGCCGGTGCCGCGCCTGCCCCCGGGTGGCGGCCGTCACGGGCGGGTTAACCCTTGACCCGATCTGCCGCTTTCCCGCGCCCCGCAACGCCTTCCGGCGCTTGGGCGAAACAAGCATACACAAAATAGCACGGTCGTTCAATTTTAATTTCCGAACATTTCCACGACCATGCGCAATGCGAATGCGGCCCCTGATCGCGCTGCATGGAGCCGGCGCTTCACCTCCGCACGGCACCCGCCCGCGATGCCGGTTAAGGCACTTGCGAGCCTGCGCGGGCGCGGTCCCCCCAGACCAGTATCGGACTTTATTTGACCGCCACGGGAAAATCGCCGGCGCAGACGCGGTAGACTCGCGGCTTTTCGTTTTTTGCCGCTGGCCTTCACGAGATGCCAGGCGGCGGAAGGTCCAGCGACCCTGATGTCTTCCCCAACCTCTTCCTCGCCCGAGCACGCTTCCCGGCCGCAGGCACACCAGCACCCGGTGGTCGAACACGACGACCTCAAGCGCAAGCTCAAGGCGCGCCACCTGACCATGATTGCCGTCGGCGGCGCGGTCGGCACCGGCCTGTTCGTGGCGTCGGGCGCGTCGATCGCGCAGGCCGGCCCGGGCGGCGCGCTGCTGATGTACATGCTGCTCGGCGTGATGGTCTATTGCCTGATGACCAGCCTCGGCGAGCTGGCGGTGCACATGCCGGTGGCCGGCTCCTTTGTCACCTACAGCGCGCTCTATGTCGACGAAGGCTTCGGCTTCGCGCTGGGCTGGAACTACTGGTTCAGCCTGGCGGTGACCATCGCCGTCGAACTGACCGCGGCGCAGCTGGTGATGCAGTACTGGTTCCCCGACGTGCCCGGGGTGCTGTGGAGCGCCGGCTTCCTGCTGCTGATGTTCGGGCTCAACGCGTTCTCGGTGCGCGGCTTCGGCGAGGCCGAATACTGGTTCGCGCTGGTCAAGGTGATCACCGTGGTGGTGTTCCTGGGCGTGGGCCTGCTGATGATCTTCGGCATCATGCAGGGCGGCCCGCAATCCGGCTGGCATAACTTCACCACCGGCGAGGCGCCCTTCGTCGGCGGCATCCCGGCGATGTTCGGCGTGGCCATGATCGCGGGCTTCTCCTTCCTCGGCACGGAAACCGTCGGCGTCGCCGCCGGCGAAGCCGAACGGCCCGCCATCACGATTCCGCGCGCGATCCGCCAGACCTTCTGGCGCATCCTGCTGTTCTACGTGCTGGCGATCCTGGTGATCGGCGTGCTGATCCCCTATACCGACCCCAACCTGCTGCGCAACGACGTGACCGACGTGGGCGTGAGCCCGTTCGCGCTGGTGTTCCGCCACGCCGGGCTGGCTTTCGCCGCCGGGCTGATGAACGCGGTGGTGCTGACCGCGCTGCTGTCGGCCGGCACCTCCAGCATGTACGTGTCGACGCGGATCCTGTACGGCCTCGCCGTCAGCCGCCGCGCCCCGCGCGTGTTCGCCCGGCTCACGCCGAACGGCGTGCCGTTCTACGCGCTGCTGGCGACCACCGGCATCGGCGCGCTGTGCTTCCTCAGCTCGCTGCTCGGCAACAAGACCGCCTACCTGTGGCTGCTCAACACCTCGGCCATGACCGGCTTTATCGCCTGGCTCGGCATCGCCGTCAGCCACTACCGCTTCCGCCGCGGCATGGCGCACCAGGGGCACGATGTCAGCAAGCTGGCCTATCGCTCGCCGCTGTATCCGTTCGGCCCGATCTTTGCCACGGTGCTGTGCCTGGTGATCATCGGCGGGCAGAATTACCAGGCTTTCGCCGACATCCCCAACCGCTGGCCGGAGATCGTCGCCACCTATATTGGCGTGCCGGTGTTCTTGGTGCTGTGGCTGGGGTATCGGCTGGTTACGGGGTCGCGGTTGATTGCGTATGAGGATATGCCGTTTGAGTTTCCGCAGCGAGGTGAGGACAGGCGCGAGAGGGAGGCGGCGTAAGGCGTTAAGGCGTAAGGCGGAAGGGAGGCGGCGATGCTTTTGAAGCGCTCGCTTCGTGGATGCGCCGGCCCTCTCCCCCGCCCCTCTCCCGCGGGCGGGAGAGGGGAGCACACAAGCGGTATAGCGCAGGGCGGCCCCAGGGCTACACCTCCAGCCACTCCTTCCTGACCTGCCCGTTCGCCTT
Organism: Cupriavidus sp. MP-37; assembly: GCF_020618415.1. Taxonomy (NCBI): domain Bacteria; kingdom Pseudomonadati; phylum Pseudomonadota; class Betaproteobacteria; order Burkholderiales; family Burkholderiaceae; genus Cupriavidus; species Cupriavidus sp. MP-37. The sequence continues at coordinate 2,289,860 of NZ_CP085344.1, forward strand.
CAGCTCGGCCGGCGTGCCCTCGAACACGATATGCCCGTGGCCCATGACGTAGACGCGCTGCGAGATATCCAGCGCGATCGCCAGCTTCTGCTCGATCAGCAGCACGGAAACGCCGCGCTCCTTCAGCGTCTTCAGGTAATCGCCCACCAGCGCCACGATCATCGGCGCCAGGCCTTCGGTGGGCTCGTCGATCAGGACCAGGTCAGGATCGCCCATCAGCGTGCGGCACAGCGTCAGCATCTGCTGCTCGCCGCCCGAGAGCACGCCGGCCGAGGTGTGCTCGCGCTCCTTCAGCCGCGGGAACATGTGGAACATGTCCTCCACCGACCAGCGCGGTTTCGGCTGGCGCGGATTGCGTTTCTCCCCCAGCAGCAGGTTCTGCCGCACCGTCAGCGTGGGAAAGATGTCGCGGTTCTCCGGCACGTAGCCGATGCCCAGGTGCGCGATCTCGAAGGTGCGCCGGCCGAGGATCTCTTCGCCGCGGAACTTCACTGACCCTTCGGCCTTGACCATGCCGAGGATGGCCTTGGCCATGGTCGAGCGCCCCACCCCGTTGCGTCCCAGCAGCGCCACGATCTCGCCCTCGTCGATATGCGCGTCGACGCCATGCAGGATATGGCTCTTGCCGTAATAGGCGTGCAGGCCCGTGACTTCCAGCATCCGCTTGCCCATCAATGCGCTCCTTCGGTGGTGGCTTCGTCGAGCGTGGTGCCCAGGTAGGCTTCCTTGACCTTGCGGTTGTTGCGGATCGCCTGCGGGGTGTCGGTGGCGATGACTTCGCCGTAGACCAGCACCGAGATGCGGTCGGCCAGCCCGAACACCACGCTCATGTCGTGCTCGACCATCACCAGCGTCTTGCCCACCGTGACCTTGCGGATCAGTTCGACCGCGTGGTCCGATTCCGAGCGGCTCATGCCCGCGGTGGGCTCGTCCAGCAGGATCACCTCGGCGCCGCCGGCGATGGTGATGCCGATCTCCAGCGCGCGCTGCTCGGCATAGGTCAACAGGCCGGCCTGGGTATCGCGGCGATGCTGCATGCCGATCAGCTCCAGCACGTCCTCGGCGCGCTCGCGCGCGTCGCGCAGGCCGGTGAGCCGGTGCCAGAACGAATACTTGTAGCCGAGCGACCACAGCACCGCGCAGCGCAGGTTCTCGAACACCGACAGCCGGTGGAAGATATTGGTGATCTGGAAGCTGCGCGACAGCCCCATGCGGTTGATGACGAAGGGCTGCAGCCCGCCGATCTCTTCGCCGTTCAGGCGCACCGTGCCGCTGCTGGGCGCGAAGCGGCCCGAGATCAGGTTGAAGGTGGTCGACTTGCCGGCCCCGTTGGGGCCGATCAGCGCATGGCGCTCGCCCTTCGGGATGCTCAGGTTCACGCCGCGGATGATCTCCGTCTGGCCGAACTTCTTGCGTACATCGGTCAGTTCCAGTGCCGCCGCGCTCATGCCCTGCCTCCTGCGATCTCTGCCTGCACCTTGTCCCATTGCGCGCGCGACGCGCGTACCGCGAGCCGCCACGCGGCCAGCCCGACCGCCCACAGTACCGCCGCCGCCAGCCACGGGGTCCAGGTCGCGGCATCGAAGCCGATGCCGAACAGCTTCATGGCGGTGCCATTGGCGCTGTCGACCTGGACCTTGTAGACCAGTTCGACCGTGACGATCATGGCCAGCAGCAGCACCACGCCGGCGCCGCCGGCACGCGCGTAGTACGGCAGCATGCGGCCGAGCTTGCCCTTGCCCAGCAGCGGCAGCTGCATCAGCAGCAGGCTGGCCAGGCCGCCCGGCACGAACATCACCATCAGCACGAAGAACAGCCCCAGGTAGAGCAGCCAGGCCTTGGTCAGGTCCGACAGCGCCACCGCGAACAGCACGAACACCACCGCGCCGATGATCGGCCCGAAGAACACCCCGGCGCCGCCGATGAACACCGCCAGCAGCACGCCGCCCGAACGCACCGCGCTGACGTTCTCGGCCGAGACGATTTCGAAGTTGATCGCCGCCAGCGCGCCGGAAATGCCGGCGAAGAACGCCGACAGGATCAGCACCAGGTAGCGCACGCGCTGGGTGTTGTAGCCGATGAACTCGACCCGCTCGGGGTTGTCGCGCACCGCGTTGGCAATGCGCCCCAGCGGGGTCTGGGTCCAGGCGTACATCGCCACCATCGACACCAGGCACCATGCCGCGATCAGGTAGTAGACCTGGCGCCCGGGCCCGAAGCTGATGCCCAGGAACGGGTCGCCGACCACGCGGTTGGTGGAAATGCCGCCCTCGCCGCCGAAGAACTCGGGGAACATCAGCGAGCTGGCAAAGACCATCTCGCCGATGCCCATGGTGATCATGGCGAAGGTGGTGCCGGCCTTCTTGGTGGTGACGTAGCCGAAGATAACGCCGAAGAAGGCGCCGGCCAGCCCGCCCACCAGCGGCAGCATCGACACCGGCAGCCACACCTTGCCGGCGCCGACCATGTTCAGCACGTGCACGGCGATAAAGGCGCCCAGCCCGGAATACACCGCATGGCCGAACGACAGCATGCCGGTCTGCCCCAGCAGCATGTTGTACGACAGCGCGAAGATGATCATGATGCCCATCTGCGACATCAGCGTGATGGCGAAGCCCCCGGTAAACACCAGCGGCAGCACCAGCATGATGAGGATCGTCAGGCTCCAGATGATCCAGCGCGCCAGGTTCAGCGGGCGGTAGCGCAGGGTGCGGCCGGTCGACACCGGCTCGCGCGGTTGTTGCATCGCTTGCTCCATGGCGTCAGCTCTCCCGGGTTCCCATCAGTCCACGCGGGCGGAAGATCAGCATCACCACCAGCAGCAGGTATGGCAGCACCGGCGCCACCTGGGCCACCGTCAGCTTCCACAGCGAATAGAACGGCGTGGCCTCGCTCACCGCCAGGCCCAGGCTGGTCATCAGGCCCGCCAGCGAGGCGTCGATGGTGACCGCGAAGGTCTGCAGCACGCCGATCAGGATCGACGCAATGAACGCGCCCACCAGCGACCCCATGCCGCCCACCACCGCGACCACGAACACGATCGAACCGACCGCCGCGGCCATCGACGGCTCGGTGACGAAGGCATTGCCGCCGATCACCCCGGCCAGCCCGGCCAGCGCGGCACCGCCGCCGAACACCATCATAAACACGCGCGGCACGTTGTGGCCCAGCGCCTCGACCATTTCCGGATGGGTCAGCGCAGCCTGGATCACCAGTCCGATGCGGGTGCGCGTCAGCACCAGGTAGATCGCCACCAGCATGCCCAGCGACACCAGCATCATGAAGGCGCGGTACTTGGGGAACGACGAGGTGAACACCGTGAACAACGGCCCGTCGAGCTCCGCGGGAATCCGGTACGGCACCGCCGCCAGGCCCCACACCAGCTTGACGCCCTCCTCGATCAGGTAGGCCAGGCCGAAGGTGAACAGCAGCTCGGCCACGTGGCCGTACTTGTGCACCGTGCGCAAGCCGAAGCGCTCCACCAGCGCGCCCGCGCCCGCCACCAGCAGCGGCGCGAAGATCAGCGCCGGCCAGAAGCCGATCTTGCTGGCGATGGTGTAGGCAAAGTAGGCGCCCAGCATGTAGAAGCTGGCATGGGCAAAATTGAGCACACCCATCATGCTGAAGATCAGCGTAAGGCCCGACGACAGCATGAACAGCAGCAGCCCGTAGCTGATGCCGTTCAGCAGTGAGATGACGAAGAATTCCACAGCGTGTCCTTCAAGCTGGTGCCGTCATGCGCGCGCATGCCGGCGACCGTCCGGGTCGATCGAGGGTGAGCGCCTCCGCCAGGGGCGGACATCGCCCCCGGACACTCCCCGTGGTGGTCTGAGACAAAGACCGGAATGTCGGCCGGAAAGACCGGAAGTATGCCGGCCGCGCGGCCACTTTGTCAGCGTGGCCGCGCGCCGCCGCCAGGATCAGCCTGGCCGCTTCATCTGGCAGGAGGTCGGCTGCGCCGATACGTACTGGTCCATCAGTGCGTTGGTCTTCCAGCCGTAGCCAGTGTTTTCCTGGTCGTACTTGATTTCCTTGCCGTCGACCTTGGTCCAGGTGGCAACCACCAGCGGCTGCTGTGCCTGGTGGTCGGTGTTGCGCATCTCGACCGTGCCGTTCATGCTGTCGACCTTGATGCCTTCCAGCGCCTTGGCCACCTTGACCGGGTCGGTCGAGTTGGTCTCCTTCATCGCCTTGCTGAGCATGGCAATGCCGGTGTACGAGGCCATCACGTAGAAGTCGTCGTTGTACTTCTTCTTGTAGCCCTCGATGATGTCGGCGCCGCGGAAGCCCTTGTTGTTGGGGTTGTAGTAGCCGACGTACTTGACGCGGTCGGCACCGGCGGCGCCCATCGCAGTCGGCACGCCGGTGGTGCCGGCGTAGTAGGTGTAGTAGTTGGTGGTGAGGCCGGCGTCCTTGCCCGCCTTGATCAGCAGCGCCAGGTCGCTGCCCCAGTTGCCCGTGATGACCGTATCGGCGCCCGAAGCCTTGATCTTGGCGGCATATGGCGCGAAGTCCTTGACCTGGGCCAGCGGGTGCAGGTCTTCACCGACGATCTGGACGTCGGGGCGCTTGCGCTTCAGGTAGTCCTTGGCGGCCTTGGCCACCTGGTGCCCGAACGAATAGTTCTGGTTGATCAGGTAGACCTTCTTGACGTTGGGGTCCTTGGCCAGGAAGGTGGTCAGCGCCTCCATCTTCATGTCCGAGTTGGCATCGAGCCGGAAATGCCAGTAGTTGCACTTGGCATTGGTCATGTCCGGGTCCACCGCGGCGTAGTTCAGGTAGATAATCTCCTTGCCGGGGTTGCGCTCGTTGTGCTTGGCCACCGCATCCTGCAGCGCCAGGCCGACCGACGAGCCGTTGCCCTGCACCACGTAGCGGATGCCCTGGTCGACCGCCTGCTTCAGGATGGTCAGGCTTTCCTGCGGCGACAGCTTGTTGTCGAAGCCCACCACCTCGAACTTGTGCGGACCGGCCCAGCCCTTCTGGTTGGCAACCTCGGCCACGTACTGCCAGCTCTTGAGCTGGTTCTGGCCAACCGGGGCCATCAGCCCCGAGAGCGGATCGATAAAGGCGATCTTCACCGTATCCGCGAGTGCGGACCCCGAAACCAGCGCAGAACCCAGTGCGGCAAACATGGCCACACCGGCCACCAGCGGACGCATTTTGGTCATACCTGTCTCCTTCACTCTTGTCGTGGCTTGTCGTTCGATCTCGTCGATGCGGCCGGCCGCGCCGTGCCGCAAGCTGGCCCGGCGCACCGGATGCGGGCCTGCCGGCCTCAGGCAGTCGGCAGCTTGTAGTCCTTGAACTGCTCGCGCAGCCGCAGCTTCTGCATCTTGCCGGTGGCGGTCAGCGGAATCTCGGTGACGAAGGCCACGTCGTCCGGAATCCACCACTTGGCAACCTTGCCTTCGAAGAACTGCAGCAGTTGCTCGCGGCTGACTTCGGCGCCGGGCTTCTTCACCACCACCAGCAGCGGGCGCTCGTCCCACTTGGGGTGGTAGGCGGAGATGCAGGCCGCCATATGCACGGCGGGATGCGCGGCGGCGACGTTCTCGATATCGATCGACGAAATCCATTCGCCGCCGGACTTGATCACGTCCTTGCTGCGGTCGGTGATCTGCATGAAGCCGTCGGCATCGATGGTGGCGACGTCGCCGGTCGGGAACCAGCCGTCGACCAGCGGGCTGGCGTCATTGCGGAAATAGCGGTCGATGATCCACGGCCCGCGCACCAGCAGGTCGCCGAAGGCCTTGCCGTCCCACGGCAGCTCCTTGCCCTCGCCGTCGACGATCTTCATGTCGACGCCGTAGATCACGCGGCCCTGCTTTTCCTGGATCTTGTGGCGCTCGGCGTCGGGCAGGTCGTGGTGCTTGGCCAGCAGCTTGCTGGCGGTGCCCAGCGGCGACATCTCGGTCATGCCCCAGGCGTGGATCACCTCCACGTCGAGCGCCTCGAGCGCGCGGATCATCGCCGGCGGCGCGGCCGAACCGCCGATCACGGTGCGGCGGAAGGTGGAGAACTTCAGCTGGTTCGCCTGCACGTGCTGCAGCAGGCCAAGCCACACCGTCGGCACGCCGGCGGAGAAGGTCACCTTTTCCTGCTCGAACAGTTCATAGAGCGAGGCGCCGTCCAGCTTCGGTCCCGGCAGCACCAGCTTGGCGCCGACCAGCGGCACCGAATACGGCAGGCCCCAGGCATTGACGTGGAACATCGGCACCACCGGCAGGATCACGTCGCTGGCGGAGCAGCCCAGCGCATCGGGCATGGCCGACGCATAGGAGTGCAGCACCGTCGAGCGGTGCGAATACAGCGCGCCCTTCGGATTGCCGGTGGTGCCCGAGGTGTAGCACAGGCTCGACGCGAGGTTTTCGTCGAACTGCGGCCATTCGTAGTTGCCGTCCTGGGCGTCGAGCAGCTCTTCGTAGCACAGCAGCGGCACCTTGGATTCCGCCGGCATGTGCGCACGGTCCGTCATCGCCACCCAGCCCTTGACATTGGGGCAATGCGGGGCGACGCCCTCCACCAGCGGCAGGAAGGTCAGGTCGAAAAAGATATAGCCGTCTTCCGCGTGGTTGACGATATAGGCAATCTGCTCGGGGAACAGGCGCGGGTTGACGGTATGGCAGACCGCGCCCATGCCGGACACGCCGTAGTAGATCTCCAGGTGGCGGTAGCCGTTCCAGGCCAGCGTGCCGACACGCTCGCCCTGCTTCACGCCGAGCGCGCCGAGCGCCTGCGCCAGCTTGCGGGCACGCAGCTCGCAATCGCGGTACGTATAGCGATGCAGGTCGCCCTCCGTGCGCCGCGAGACGATCTCGGTGCTGCCGTAATAACGCGCGGCGTGTTTGATGATGGAGGAAATGAGCAGCGGTGCGCTCATCATTTGACCCATCAATGCCATGAACCTGCCTCCTGAATGCTGTTCTGTTCCACCGAAAAAACGAACAACCGTACTATTTTTGGACGGTCGTTCGCATGTATGGCATCGGCAAAAGAAGCCGATCCGGTCGTGCACTGCCGTACTGTCGTCGCGTCGCTGTCGTCGGGGCCGCAATTCTGCGGAAGTCCATGCACCGGATTCATGGGCTAAGTGAAGGCTGGAAATAACCTTGCGGTGCATGGCGGCATGTCCGGGCCGGGCGCGTCTCGCGCCGCGGTCTGGTACCGTTGAGGACGTACAATACTGCGTGGCATGTTGCACCTCAACATGTCGTTTTCCCTAGCCACCATCGCATTTTCGTGCCTTCTGCATGCCGCGCCGCACCGCCTCAGACGCGTGCCGCGGCGGCCCGTCGAGCGCACCGAAAGCGCACTGCCACCTGGCGCCCGAGCGCCCCTACGCGATGCCAGATACGCCCCTGCCGCACGCTTCCCAACCCGGTCCTTCCGCCGCAACCACGCCCGCGACACTGCCGGCGCCATTCGCGACCGCGCCCGGCTTTGCCGAGCTGGGCCCGCAGTTCTTCACGCGCCTGCGTCCCACCCCGCTGCCGTCGCCGTACCTGGTCAGCGTGGCGCCGGCGGCCGCGGCACTGCTTGGCTGGGACGCCAGCGTCGGCAGCCAGCCGGACTTCATCGACACCTTCATCGGCAACCAGGTGCCGGACTGGGCCGATCCGCTGGCGACGGTCTATTCCGGCCACCAGTTCGGGGTCTGGGCCGGCCAGCTCGGCGACGGCCGCGCCATCCGCCTGGCGCAGGCGCAGACCGCCACCGGCCCGTGGGAGATCCAGCTCAAGGGCGCGGGCCTGACGCCGTATTCGCGCATGGCCGACGGGCGCGCGGTGCTGCGTTCGTCGATCCGTGAGTATCTTTGCTCGGAGGCCATGGCCGCGCTCGGCGTGCCGACCACGCGCGCGCTGGCGATCATGGGCTCCGACGCGCCGGTACGGCGCGAAACCATCGAGACCGCCGCGGTCGTGACCCGGCTGTCGCCCACCTTCATACGCTTCGGGCACTTCGAGCATTTCGCCGCGCATGACGACGTGGCGGCGCTGCGCAAGCTGGCGGACTTCGTCATCGACAACTTCATGCCGGCCTGCCGCGAAGATGGCCAGCCGTACCAGGCGCTGCTGCGCGAGGTCTCGCTGCGTACCGCCGACCTGATCGCGCACTGGCAGGCGGTTGGCTTCTGCCACGGCGTGATGAACACCGACAACATGTCGATCCTCGGCCTGACCATCGACTACGGCCCGTTCGGCTTCCTCGATGCGTTCGACGCCAACCATATCTGCAACCACTCCGACACGCAGGGCCGCTACGCCTACAGCCAGCAGCCGCAGGTCGCGTTCTGGAACCTGCACTGCCTGGCGCAGGCGCTGCTGCCGTTGTGGCTGGCGCCCGAACAGGCCGACCAGGAAAGCGCGCGCGACGCCGCCGTCGAAGCCGCGCGTGCCGCGCTGGACCCGTTCCGCGACCGCTACGCCGCGGCGTTCTTCCGCCACTACCGCGCCAAGCTGGGCCTGCGCCCGCCCGCCGGCGGCGACGACAAGACCGACGAGCCGCTGCTGACCAGCCTGTTCCAGCTGCTGCACGGCCAGCGCGTCGATTACACGCTGTTCTGGCGCAAGCTGTGCGGCATTTCGTCCACCGATGCCTCGCGCGATGGTCCGGTACGCGACCTGTTCCTCGACCGCGCCGCCTTCGACGCCTGGGTGGCCGACTACCGCGTGCGCCTGCGCGCCGAGCAATCGCACGATGCCGCGCGCGAACTGGAAATGCTGGCGGTCAACCCCAAATACGTGCTGCGCAACCACCTCGCCGAGACCGCCATCCGCCGTGCCCGCGACAAGGACTTCAGCGAGGTGGACCGGTTGCTGGCGGTGCTGTCGCGCCCGTTCGACGAACAGCCCGAAGCCGAGCACTACGCGGCGCTGCCGCCGGACTGGGCCGCCGGGCTGGAAGTCAGCTGCTCGTCCTGACCACCGCGGCCGGCCGCGACGCGCTGCGCGCTTGTGCAAGCTGGCGCGGGCCGGTGTAAGGTTCGCGCAGCGCCGGCGACCAACGCGGATGAACGCCTGACCGGCAACCGACTCCAAGCAACTCCGCGAGGACAACCATGACCACCACCAAGACCGACGCCGAGTGGCGTGCCCAACTCTCCGACATTGAATACCGCGTGACCCGCGAGGCCGCCACCGAGCGCCCGTTCACCGGGCGCTACTGGGACCACTGGGACCAGGGCATCTACCACTGCGTGGGCTGCGGCACGCCGCTGTTCGAGTCGGCCACCAAGTTCGATGCCGGCTGCGGCTGGCCCAGCTATTTCCGTCCGATCAACGGCGAGGTGATTGCCGAGCATGTCGACCACAGCCACGGCATGACGCGGATCGAAGTCCGCTGCAAGGAATGCGGCAGCCACCTCGGCCACGTGTTCGAGGATGGCCCGGCGCCGACCGGCCTGCGTTATTGCATCAACTCGGCTGCGCTAAAATTCGACGATCGTGATCCGGCGCAGCGTGCGGCGGATGATGCCCACGCTGGCGACGCGCCCAAACGCGACCCGCAGCCCTGAAGCCTGAATTGCCCGGCCGCCCGCGCCGGGCACAACCTGGACCCGCATGAAATTCCTGTTCGACCTGTTCCCGGTCATCCTGTTTTTTGCCGCATTCAAGCTGGCCGACATTTACACCGCCACCGCCGTGGCCATCGGCGCCACGGTGCTGCAGATCGGCTGGGTCTGGTTCCGGCACCGCAAGGTCGAGCCGATGCAGTGGGTCAGCCTGCTGATCATCGCGGTCTTCGGCGGCGCCACGCTGGTGCTGCACAACGAGACCTTCATCAAGTGGAAGCCGACCGTGCTGTACTGGCTGTTCGCGGCCGCGCTGCTGGGCTCGGTGCTGGTGTGGCGCAAGAACCTGATCCGCGCCATGATGGAAAAGCAGGTGTCCCTGCCGGATCCGGTGTGGGCGCGGCTGAATCTCGCGTGGGCCGGCTTCTTCGCCGCCATGGGCGTGCTCAACCTGTACGTGGCCTACCAGTTCTCGACCGAGGCCTGGGTCAACTTCAAGCTGTTCGGCAGCATGGGGCTGATGCTGGTCTTCATCGTCGCGCAAAGCGTCTGGCTGTCGCGCCATATGCCCGAAAACACCCAGGACTGACGGCGCCGCCGCGCCCTGTCCCGTTCCCACGAACCGAAGGAAAACCACCGATGGCAGCCGATCCCGCTACGATCGAGGCAATGCTGCGCGCAGCGCTCGCCCCCAGCCACCTGGCCGTGCGCGACGACAGTGCGCTGCACGCCGGCCACGCCGGCGCCGCGTCCGGCGGCGGACATTACGACGTGACAATCGTCAGCGAGCGCTTTGCGGGTCACAACCGGGTTGCCCGACACCGCATGGTGTATGATGCGCTGCGCGCTCTGTTCCCCACGCAGATCCACGCCCTCGCCGTGACTGCGTTCACCGACCAAGAGTACCAATCCCGCGCACAATCCCTCGCACCCTCACGCGATTCTTCCAGCAACTCTCAGACCTGATTCCATGAAGACCACCGTCCTCTCGTTCAGCCTGGCGGCTGTGCTTGCTGCCGGCAGCCTGCCGGCCATCGCCCAGAATGCCGCCGTCGTGAATGGCAAGGCCATTCCGTCGGCAAAGCTGGACAAGTTGATCGCCGGCACCGGCCAGCCCGACAGCCCGGAGCTGCGCACGCGCGCCCGCAACATGCTGATCGATCGCGAACTGCTCGTGCAGGAAGCCAACAAGCGCGGCCTGACCCAGCGCGACGACGTGCAGGAGCAACTGGAACAGGCACGCCTGAACGTGCTGGCCGGCGCGGTGTTCGAAGACTACGTCAAGACCCACGGCGCCAGCGACGCCGAGCTGCGCAAGCAATACGACAAGATCAAGTCGCAGTTCGGCAACGGCAAGGAATACCATGCCCGCCATATCCTGGTGGAAAAGGAAGCCGACGCCAAGGCCATCATCGCCAAGATCAAGGGCGGCGCCAAGTTCGAGGACCAGGCCAAGGCCGCGTCGAAGGACCCCGGCTCGGCCGCCAACGGTGGCGACCTGGACTGGGCCAACAGCAGCAGCTACGTGCCCGAGTTCTCGGCAGCCATGACCGGCCTGAAGAAGGGCCAGATGACCGACACCCCGGTCAAGACCCAGTTCGGCTGGCACATCATCGAGCTGGTCGACGTGCGCGACGCCAAGATCCCGTCGTTCGAAGAGGTCAAGCCGCAGCTGACGCAGATGCTGATGGGCGACCAGAACTGGCAGCGCGAGCAGTTCCAGGCCATGATGAAGGCCCTCAAGGACAAGGCCAAGATCCAGTAAGCCGCGGGCCGGTCGCCCCCGCCGGCCCTGCAGCCCTCAAGGATGCAGCGCGTGCAGACGACCGGCCGCTACTGGCAGCTCTGGCATCTCTCGTCCCGGGGCCTGTGCTATTGCGCACTGGCCTGGACCACCCTGGACGGCGCCGCCCCCGGCTGGCGCCGGCTCCATCCCCACCTCCCCTTGCGGGATCGGTATTCCCCGGAAAAGACCTTGCATGCGGTCGTGGCCTATCAACGGGCCAGCGGCACGCTGGTGCCTGCGCGCGGCTATGAGGGCGCGCGGATGCTGACGTATGCGTATGTGGCCTGGAGTTCGAGGCCGCGAGGTGCGGCTGCTACCTGACGCCTGGCTTTGTGGCTCGGGTGGATGTGGATATCGGGTGGGGGCGTTTGGGATTGAGGGCCTGACTTCGTTGATGCGCCGGCCCTCACCCCCGCCCCTCTCCCGCAGGCGGGAGAGGGGAGCAAACCCTCAGCGGCATCATTTTCCTTGGGCTTTCCAACTTCCGCTTGGGTACTCCCTCTCCCGCTTGCGGGAGAGGGTTGGGGTGAGGGCGGGAATCTCAACGAAGTGAAGGCTGTCGCTATTGCCACCGCCGGCCCTCTCCCCCGGCCCCTCTCCCGCAAGCGGGAGAGGGGAGCAAACCGGCAGCGGGATCAGCGCAGCCTTACCCCACCCACTTCCTCGCATTCCGGAACATCCGCATCCACGGGCTGCCGCCGTCGGCAACCTGCTTCCACGCATCCGGCGCCCAGCTCATGGTCGCGGCGCGGAACACGCGCTCGGGGTGCGGCATCAGCACGGTGAAGCGGCCGTCGACGGTGGTCACCGAGGTGATGCCGTCCGGCGAGCCGTTCGGGTTGAGCGGATAGGTCTGCGTGACCGCGCCGTAGTTGTCGACGAAGCGCAGCGCCACATGGGCCTGGTCGATATTGCCCTGCTGCGAGAAGTCGGCAAAGCCTTCGCCGTGCGCGACCACGATGGGGATGCGGCTGCCTTCCATGCCGGCGAAGAAGATCGACGGCGACGACTGCACCTCGACCGTGACATAGCGCGCTTCGTACTGCTCCGACTGGTTGCGCGTGAACTTGGGCCAGGCGCCGGCGCCCGGGATGATCGGAGCCAGGTTGCTCATCATCTGGCAGCCGTTGCACACGCCCAGCGCGAAGGTGTCCTGGCGGTTGAAGAAGGCCGCGAACTGCTCGGCCATCTGGGCGTTGAACAGGATGGTCTTGGCCCAGCCCTCGCCGGCGCCCAGCACGTCGCCGTAGCTGAAGCCGCCGCAGGCGACGAAGCCCTGGAAGTCAGCCAGGTTGGCGCGGCCCGCGATCAGGTCGCTCATGTGCACGTCGTGCGTGTCGAAGCCGGCGCGGTCCATGCTGTACGCCATCTCGATCTGCGAGTTGACGCCCTGCTCGCGCAGGATCGCCACGCGCGGACGCGCGCCGGTGGCGATGAACGGGGCGGCGATGTCCTGTGCCGGGTCAAACGTCAGCACCGGGCTGATGCCGGGGTCGGCGGCGTCGAGCAGGCGGTCGTATTCGCTGTCGGCGCAGGCCGGGTTGTCGCGCAGGCGCGCGATGCGCCAGCTGACTTCGCTCCAGTTGCGCTGCAGGTCGGTGCGCGACGCGCCGAAGACCTTCTTGGCGTCACGGTAGATCTCGACCTGGTCGGTGGTGTTGGGCTTGCCTACCACATGGCTGCACGCTGACAGCCCGGCCTCGCGCAGCACCGCGAACACGGCGTCGCGGTCTTCCATGCGCACCTGCACCACCGCGCCCAGCTCTTCCGAGAACAGCGCGCGCAGGGTCTGGTCGTTGCGGCGCTCGGCGATCTGCTGGGCCCAGTTCTTGGCGTCGCCGTAGTCCTGCTCCTGCTGCGGATCGAGCGCCAGCATGTCGACGTTGAGCGAGATGCCGCAATGGCCGGCAAAGGCCATTTCCGCCAGCGCCGCCATGAAGCCGCCGTCGGAGCGGTCGTGGTACGCCAGCAGCTTGCCGTCGCGGTTCAGGCGCTGGATCACGTTGAAGAAGTTCTTCAGGTCCTCGGCATTGTCGACGTCCGGCGCGCTGTCGCCCACCTGCTGCGTCACCTGCGCCAGGATGCTGCCGGCCATGCGGTTCTTGCCGCGGCCCAGGTCGATGGCGATCAGCACGGTGTCGCCGGCGTCGGTGCGCAGCTGCGGCGTCAGCGTGCGGTTGACGTCGTCCACCGCGGCAAAGGCCGAGATGATCAGCGACACCGGCGCGACCACTTCCTTGTCGACGCCGTTGTCCTGCCACTTGGTGCGCATCGACAGCGAATCCTTGCCCACCGGGATGCTGATGCCCAGCGCCGGGCACAGTTCCATGCCGACGGCGTGCACGGTGTCGTACAGCTTCGCGTCCTCGCCCTCGACGCCGCAGGCCGCCATCCAGTTGGCCGACAGCTTGACCTTGCCCAGGTCCTTGACCGGTGCCGCGGCCAGGTTGGTCAGCGCCTCGCCGATCGCCATGCGGCCCGAAGCCGGGGCATCGATCACCGCCAGCGGCGTGCGTTCGCCCATGGTCATCGCCTCGCCGGCGGTGCCCTGGTAGTCCAGCGTGGTCACGGCCACGTCGGCCACCGGCACCTGCCACGGGCCGACCATCTGGTCGCGCGCGTTCATGCCGCCGACGGTGCGGTCGCCGATGCTGATCAGGAACGACTTGCTGGCCACGGTCGGGTGGCGCAGCACGTCGCGCACGGCCTGCTCCAGGCTGATGCCGGTCACGTCCACCGCCGGCAGCGGCTGCTCGACGCGCCTGACGTCGCGGTGCATGCGCGGCGGCTTGCCCAGCAGCACGTCCATCGGCATGTTGACCGCGTAGTGCTCCTTGAGCGCGGCGTCGACGCTGGCGTCGACCAGCTGCAGCTGCTTCTCTTCAGTGGCGATGCCGACCACGGCGAACGGCGAACGCTCGCGCTCGCACATGGCCTGGAACTGCGGGAAGCTGTCCGGCGCGATCGCCAGCACATAGCGCTCCTGCGACTCGTTGCACCAGATCTCCGCCGGCGACAGGCCGGACTCTTCTAGGTGCACCTGGCGCAGGTCGAAGCGCGCGCCGCGGCCGGCGCCGTCGACCAGTTCCGGGAAGGCATTGGAGATGCCGCCCGCGCCGACGTCGTGGATCGACAGGATCGGGTTGGCGTCGCCAAGCTGCCAGCAGGCGTTGATCACTTCCTGCGCGCGGCGCTCCATCTCGGGGTTGCCGCGCTGGACCGAATCGAAGTCCAGGTCGGCGGTGTTGGTGCCGGTCGCCATCGAGCTGGCGGCGCCGCCGCCCATGCCGATGCGCATGCCCGGGCCGCCCAGCTGGATCAGCAGCGTGCCGGCCGGCAGCGGGTTCTTGTGCGTGTGCGAGGCATCGATATTGCCGATGCCGCCGGCGATCATGATCGGCTTGTGGTAGCCGCGCACGGTGCCGCCGACGTTCTGCTCGTAGACGCGGAAGTAGCCGCCCAGGTTGGCGCGGCCGAATTCGTTGTTGAAGGCGGCGCCGCCGAGCGGGCCGTCGATCATGATCTGCAGCGGCGAGGCGATGCGGTCCGGCTTGCCGGTCACGCCGGGCTTGTGGTCGGGGTTGCGGTGCGCCACCGGCTGGGCCGCGTCGCGGTCGTTTTCCCATGACTCGACCGCGTCGGGCAGCATCAGGTTGGACACCGTGAAGCCGGTCAGGCCGGCCTTGGGCTTGGCGCCGCGGCCGGTCGCGCCCTCGTCGCGGATTTCACCGCCGGCGCCGGTGGAGGCGCCCGGGAACGGCGAGATCGCGGTCGGGTGGTTGTGCGTCTCGACCTTCATCAACGTATGCGTCAGCGCCTGGTGGCGGCCGTACTTGTGGTCGTCGCCGCGCGGGAACCAGCGCTCGGCCACGTCGCCTTCCATCACCGCCGAGTTGTCCGAATAGGCCACGATCGAGCCCTGCGGATTGAGCTGGTGCGTATTGCGGATCATCGCGAACAGCGACTTGTCCTGCTGCACGCCGTCGATGGTCCAGGTGGCGTTGAAGATCTTGTGGCGGCAGTGCTCGCTGTTGGCCTGCGCGAACATCATCAGCTCGACGTCGGTCGGGTTGCGCTGCAGCCTGGCGTAGGCGTCGACCAGGTAGTCGATCTCGTCCTCGGACAGCGCCAGGCCCATCTCGACGTTGGCCGCGGCCAGCGCGCTGCGGCCGGCGGAGATGTCGATAAAGCGCAGCGGCTTGGCCGGCAGCTCCTGGAACAGGCCGGCGGCATCGTCACGCGACGCGACCACGGTCTCGGTCATGCGGTCGAACAGGTGCGCGGCGACCGCGGCGCGGGTGTCCGCGTCCAGCGACTTGCGCCCGCGCAGCAGGCCCTTCTTGCAGACCACGGTGATTTCGATGCCGCGCTCGATGCGGTGGATATGCGTGAGGCCGCAGTTGTGGGCGATGTCGGTGGCCTTGCTGGCCCACGGCGAGATCGTGCCGAAGCGCGGGATCACCACGAAGCGGTCGCCCTCGGGCTGCTCGGCGAACGGTGCGCCATAGGTCAGCAGCGCCGCCACGCGCGACTGGTCGTCGGCCGACAGCGGCGTCTGCGCATCGACGAAATGCAGGAACTGGCCGTGCACCGACTCGATATCGGCGTCGATTTGCCGGAGAGCGGTGAGCAGGCGTTGCTGACGGAAGGCGGAAAGCGCCAAAGCGCCGGGGAAGCACGAGAAATGCGCCATGATCGTAGCGGTCAGGGAGGCGAGAGGTAGGGGCTGCAGCATGGCCGGCACCGCTGCATGGGGTGCCGGCTGGCGGGAAACCGCTATTGTACCTTGCCGCGCCCCGCTTTTTGCACTGCGACATCACGGCTGCGCTGTGTCAGCCTCGAGCGTGATAATGCTTATGCATCACTTGGAGGCGATGCGCGCGTCAGAGTGACGTTGCCGAGCGCGCGGCCTGCTCGTACAGGCCGGTCAGCACCCGCATCAGCCGGGCCAGCTCGCCGATCTCGGCATTCTCTTCGCTGCCTGCGGTGAAATTGCTGGTCAGGCATTGCTCGCGGATCTCGCGGTAGCGCGAACAGGCCTCGGCGCCGGCCTCGGTGGTCGAGTACGTCGCCTCCTTGCCCACGCGCTCCCCGCTCACCAGCCCCAGTCCCTGCAGCTTCTTCAGCGCATAGGTGACCAGGTGCGTGTCTTCCACATTGAGCACGAAGCAGATATCGGCGAGCCGCTTGGGCCGGCCGCGGTGGTTGACGTGGTGCAGCACCAGCACATCCAGGAAGGTCAGGTCGCGCACGCCGGCCGCGCCCATGCAGCGCACCACCCAGCGGCTGTAGGCGTTGTAGGCGGTGTTCAGGCCGAACTCGAATTCCGACAACTCGGGGCTGCGCACCGACACCAGGTGCGACGACGACACGATATTCGCGCCGGCGGCGCGCGACAGCGCGGTGGCGTGTCTGCCGGCAGGGACATCGGCGGTAGCCGCGGCGGGCGCGCTTTCGGCTGGCTTGCGTGACATGCGGGAGATTCCTTTCAATGGGGGGCTGCGCACACCGCGTACAGGCGGTTCATGGCGCCGGATTTCACCGGGCCGACCACGGTGGCAGGGGCTTTTAGCCTGGCAGTTTATCGGTGAATTACCACGAACAAAACGACATTTCGCCCCCCGCCCGGCCAGGGTATCGAATCGTGCACACCGCGTTTCGGACGCTTCTCAGACGGGCCGGAGACGCTATACTGTATATCCATACAGTATCGACCCCGAGCCCCCATGTCGCCCGAACCTGCAAACTGCCCCCTCTGCGGCGCTGCTGCCGAGCGCACGCGCGCCGCGCCCCGCGGCTACCTCTACCTCTGCCCCGGTTGCGGCGCCTATCACATCAGCCGCAGCGCCCTGGCTTGCCGCCAGGACATTCCGGCATCCGCCAGGCACGATGTCCGGCTGCTGCGCGCCTATGGCCATCAGCCGCAGATCGAGGTCTGCCGGGACGGCGTGCGCATCGTGCCCGGGCGGAGGTGAGCATGGGCAACAGCAAGCGGGCGGCGGCCTGCCACCTGCCGGCCGCCACGCCCGGGTATCCGGTGCCGGGGGCGAACGGCATCCTGGCGCAAGTGCAGGGCCACCATGTCGCCGCCGCGCTGCAGACCCTGCCGCGCGCCACGGCAGACGCGCCCAATCACCATGAAGTGCTGGTCGAAGCGGGCCATCTCGGCACGGTCCGGCTGTTTATCGTGAAGAAACTCGCGCGCCATAACCGGCACAGCCACTATTACTGGTCGGCCTACCGCGCGGAACCGGCCTGAAGCCAGGCCGGCCGGCAGCGTGCCTGGCCCCTGCCGACAATCAGCGTAAGATGGCCCCACCGTGCCTTGACGGGTTCCCCCCACTGCCGGAGCAGACATGCGACTTGCTGATTTCATCTTGCGCGACATGAGCCGCATCCTGACGGAATGGGAGGCGTTTGCCGCCACCCAGCTGCCGGCCGCCAGACACATGGATTCACTCGCGCTGCGCAATCACGCGGTGCATATCCTGCGCGCCGTGGCCAAGGACCTGGCGACCCCGCAAACCCGCCACGCCCAGCGTGAAAAATCGATGGGGCGGGCGCCGCGCCTGGCCAGTGCACCGGAAACCGCGGCCCAGACCCACGCGCTGCTGCGGGCGCGCCACGGCTTCAACATCAACCAGATGGTCGGCGAGTACCGGGCCCTGCGCGCCAGCGTGCTGCGCCTGTGGATCGATGGCTGCCATCCGGAGCCGCCGGATCTCGATGACATGATCCGTTTCAACGAGGCCATCGACCAGGCCGTCGCGGAATCGGTGGACTATTTCGATGCGCAGGTCGAGCAGGCGCGCAACCTGCTGCTCGGCATGCTCGGGCACGACATGCGCAGCCCGCTGCAGACCATCCAGACCACCGCCCAATACCTGGCCGCGCTGAATGCCGGCGAGAAAGTATCGGAAGCCGCCACCCGGCTCATCCGCAGCGGCGCCCGCATGCATTCGCTGCTGGACGACCTGTGCGATTTCAACCGGACCAAGCTTGGCCTGGGCATCAATATCGCGCCGGCCGCGATCGACCTGGCGCAGGTATTCGGCGATGCCGTGGACCAGCTGCGCGCCGCCCACCCGGACCACCGCATCGAATTCGCGGTCGATGGCAACGTGCAAGGTGTCTGGGACGGCCTGCGGCTGCAGCAGCTGCTTTCCAACCTGGTCACCAATGCGGTCACGTACGGCGCGGCGGACACGCCGGTCCGCGTGGCCGTGACGGGCGACGATGCACAGGTCCGCGTCGCGGTCTGGAACAGCGGCGCGCCGATCGATCCGCCGACATTGAGCCAGATCTTCGACCCGCTCAGGCGCGGCGAGGATCCGCACGACAGGAATGCCCCGGGCCTGGGGCTCGGGCTGTATATCGCCAGCGAGATCGCCAAGGCCCACCACGGGTCCATCGAAGCCCGCTCGGATGCGGCCGGGACCGTGTTCGAGGTATGCCTGCCGCGCCATGCCGGTGCTACCAGCGGCCCGCGCGCCCTCACATAGAGGCCATCCCTATCTGTCACCTTGCAGGGCTTCTTGCTACCCTTGAGGTTCCCAGGCTGCCCCTCCGGCGACTGCGCGGGCCGGCTCGGCGGCATTGCCCGCCCTGCCCGCGCGCGCTGCGCGCGCATCCGCCCCCATTTGCCAACCCATGCCATTGATGCTTCCCGACCTCGATACCCTCAACGCCCGCCTGCGCGACGGCACCACCAGCCGCGCGCAGATCGTCGAGCAGGCCGCGGCCCAGGCGGCCACGCCGGCGGCCGCGGCCGTGTTCCTGCACAGCACCTTCGAGGCCGCCGCGCAGGTGGCGCGCGCCGCCGATGCCGCCAGCCGGGCCGGCAAGGCGCTGCATCCGCTGGCGGGCCTGCCGGTCTCGGTCAAGGACCTGTATGACGTGGCCGGCGAGGTCACCCGCGCGGCCTCGCTGGTGCGCGCCGACGCCGCGCCGGCCGCCGCCGACGCCCCGGTGGTGGCGCGGCTGCGCGCGGCCGGCGCAGCGCTGGTCGGGCGCACCAATATGACCGAATTCGCGTTCTCGGGCGTGGGCATCAACCCCCATTACGGCACGCCCGCCAATCCGGCCGGCGGCGACGGCGCCGCGCGCATCCCGGGCGGGTCGTCGTCCGGCGCCGCGGTATCGGTGGCGCTGGGGCTGGCGGTGGCCGCGCTGGGCAGCGACACCGGCGGTTCGATCCGCATCCCGGCCGCGCTGTGCGGCATCACCGGCTTCAAGCCGACCGCGCGGCGCGTGCCGCTGGCCGGCGCGTTCCCGCTGTCGTACACGCTCGACACCGCCTGCGCCATGGCGCGCACGGTCGGCGACTGCATTGCGGTGGACAGCGTGATTGCCGACAGCGCGGTGCTGCCGCGCGTGACCGACCCCGCCGCGACGCGGCTGGCGATCCCGCGCCAGCTGCTGCTGGACGATCTCGACCCCGTGGTGGCGCGCGCCTTCGACCGCGCGCTGGGCCGGCTGTCGGCCGCCGGCGTGCGGCTGGAGCATGTCGACCTGCCCGAACTCGGCGAACTGGCCGCGCTGAACGCGCAGGGCGGCTTCAGCGCGGCCGAGGCCTATGCCATCCACCGCCACCTGCTGGCGTCCCGCCGCGACCGCTACGATGCGCGCGTGGCATCGCGCATCGACCGCGGCGCCGGCATCAGCGCCGCCGACTATATCGACCTGGGCCGCGCGCGGCTGGACTGGATCGCCCGCATGGAAGCGCGGCTGGCCGGCTTCGACGCCGTGGTCTGCCCCACCGTGCCGCTGGTGGCGCCCGAAATCGAGCCGCTGCGCACCGATGACGCGCACTTCTTCCGCGTCAATGCCCTGCTGTTGCGCAATACCTCCGCCTTCAATTTCTTCGATGGCTGCTCGGTGTCGATGCCCTGCCACGCGCCGGACGAGCTGCCGGTGGGACTGATGCTGTCGCACGGACCGATGCGCGACGCCGCGCTGCTCGGCACGGCGCTTGCATTGGAGCGCATCGTGCAACCCGGCGTGCAGCCCATGGTGTAGTCCTCAGCGCGCGACGACCGAGCCCGCCGCGCCGTTGATCTTGCGCCATGCGCGCCCGGCAGCCGGGCCTGCGCGTGGCACCAGGTAGTACGCAACCCGCTGTACAACCGCGCCCCCGCGCGCACACCAGGAGAGATCGAGATGCGAGTCCAGGCAATGATCGCGGCCACGCTGATGCTGGCCGCCGTGGCGGCACAGGCGGACACCAAGTGGGACCTGCCCACCGGCTACCCCGTCGCCAACCTGCACACCGAGAACCTGCAGCAGATGGCCAGCGACGTCGACAAGGCCACCGGCGGCAAGCTCAAGATCGTGCTGCATCCCAACGGGTCGCTGCTCAAGGCCAACGAGATCAAGCGCGGCGTGCAGACCGGCCAGGTGCAGATGGGCGAGATCCTGATGTCGCTGCTGGCCAACGAGAACCCGGTGTTCGGCGTCGACGCGGTGCCGTTCCTGGCCACCAGCTATGCCGATGCCTACAAGCTGTGGCAGGCGTCGCGCCCGGTCACCGAAAAGGTGCTGGACAAGCAGGGGCTCAAGCTGCTGTATGCGGTGGCCTGGCCGCCGCAGGGCATCTACGCCAACAAGCCGATCAATTCCGCCGCCGACATGAAGGGCCTGAAGTGGCGCGCCTACAATCCCGCCACCTCGCGCATCGCCGAACTGGTCGGTGCCCAGCCCGTGACCATCCAGGCCGCCGACCTGGCGCAGGCGCTGGCCACCGGCACTGTCAACTCCTTCATGTCGTCGGGCGCAACCGGCGTCGACACCAAGGTGTGGGAGAGCGTGAAGTATTTCTACGCCGTCGATGCCTGGCTGCCCAAGAACATGCTGGTGGTCAGCAAGAAGGCCTTCGCGGCGCTGGACAAGCCCACCCAGGACGCGCTGCTCAAGGCCGTCGCCGACGCCGAGAAGCGCGGCTGGCAGGTATCCGAGCAGAAGACCAGGGAATACCTGGCGACGCTGGCCAAGAACGGCATGACGGTGCAGCCGCCCTCGCCGCAGCTCAAGGCGGACATGCAGAAGCTGGGCCAGACCATGGTGGACGACTGGGCCAAGAGCGCGGGCCCTGACGGCAAGGCCATCCTCGACGCCTACCGCAAGTAAGCCCGCGGCACCGCATCCACCGACCTCGAGCGCCCTGCAGCGCGGCCGCGCCGGCCGCCATGCGGGGAGGCCATCCTTCCCTTGCGCCGGCCATCATGCCAACTGCCCCCTCCTCCAAGCGCTGGCTCGACCGCCTGCTGGACCTGTTCGCCGCGCTCGGCGCGCTGTGCATCCTCGCCGTCTGCGCGATCATGATCCTGATGTCGCTATCGCGTGAAACCTCGGTGATCTTCAAGGGCGGCGACGACATCGTGGCCTGGCTGTGCGCCGCCTCTGCCTTCCTGGTGCTCGGCCAGACCTTCCAGCATGGCGGCATCGTGCGCGTGGAGATGCTGCTGGGCGCGGTCGGGCCGCGCCGGCGCTGGCTGCTGGAGCTGGTCTCGCTGAGCGTGTGCCTGCTGTTCGCCGCCTATGCGGCCTGGGCGCTGGGCACCTTTGCGTGGCAGAGCTGGGAGATCGGCGATGTCTCGCAGGGCCAGATCGTGATTCCGTTGTGGATACCGCAAAGCTTCGCGGTGCTGGGCTGCACCGGTTTCCTGCTGGCGGTGGCGGATGAATGGCTGCGCGTGGTGCGGCGGCAGAAGCCGCGCTACCAGCTGGCCCAGGAAGCCAAGCTCGCCGCCGGCGATTTCGGGGAGACGGTCTGATGAGCACGGTCGTGGTTGCCCTGATCCTGCTGCTGGTGTTGATCGTCTTCCTCGCGCTGGGCGCGTGGATTCCCGTGGCCATCGCGGTCACGTCGTGGGTCGGGCTGGTGGTGTTCTCGGACCGCGAGGCGCTGGTCAGCCTGGCCAATGCGTGGTGGTCGTCGAGCGCCTCGTACACGCTGGCATCGCTGCCGCTGTTCGTGTGGATGGGCGAGATCCTGTTCCGCACCAGGCTGTCGGAGCAGATGTTCAGCGGGCTGTCGCCCTGGCTGAGCTGGCTGCCCGGGCGGCTGATGCACGTCAATATCCTGGGCTGCGGCATCTTCGGCTCGGTGTCGGGCTCGTCGGCGGCCACCTGCGCCACCATCGCCAAATCGGCGCTGCCGGAACTGACCCGGCGCGGCTACGACGAACGCGTCACGCTGGGTTCGCTGTCGTGCGCCGGCACGCTCGGCATCCTGATCCCGCCGTCGATCACGATGGTGGTGTACGCGGTCTCGGCGGACGTGTCGATCATCCGCGTTTTCCTGGCCGGCTTCATCCCGGGGCTGCTGCTGATGCTGCTATTCTCGGGCTACATCGTGGTGTGGGCGCTGGCCAACCCGGACAAGACCCCGGCGTCGGAGCATTTCGGCTGGCGCGCCCGGCTGGCGTCGATCCGGCAGCTGTTGCCGTGCATCGTGCTGATCGCCTTCATCACCTGGATCATGGTGACCGGCTACGCCACCGCCACCGAAGCCGCCGCCTATGGCGTGGTGGCGTCGCTGGCGCTGGCCTGGGCCGGCGGCTCGCTCACGCGCGCGGCATTCTGGGACAGCCTGATGTCGGCCACGCGGCTGACCGCGATGATCATGTTCGTGCTGGGCGCCACCTCGTTCCTGTCGGTGACCATGAGCTTTACCGGCATCCCGCGCGCGCTGGCCGAATGGGTGGCGGCGCTGCAGCTGTCGCCGTGGGCGCTGATCGCGGTGCTGACGGTGATCTACATCGTGCTGGGCACGGCGCTGGACGGCATCTCGATGATTGCGCTCACCACCGCCACGGTGCTGCCGATGGTGCAGGCGGCCGGCTTCGACCTGGTCTGGTTCGGCATCTTCATCGTGCTGCTCGTGGAGATTGCCGAAGTGACGCCGCCGGTGGGCTTCAACCTGTTCGTGCTGCAGAGCATGACCGGCAAGGACAGCAACTACATCGCGCGGGTCTCGCTGCCCTTCTTCATGATGATGGTGGTGGCGATCGCCATCGTCACGATCTGGCCGGCCGTGGTGACCTGGCTGCCGGACCTGGTCATGCAGCAGGAAGTCAAATAGCATGGGCGGATACCGCAACGGATTCGCACGGAGGCTGCCACACCGATGCATGTGATCGTCATCGGCGCCGGCGCGATCGGCGTCAGCTCCGCCTGGTACCTGCGGCAGGCCGGTTTCGACGTGACCGTGCTCGAGCGCCGCGGCGCGCCGGCGCAGGAAGCCAGCTTCGGCAATGCCGGCGTGATCGCGCCCGGCTACGTCACGCCATGGGCCGCGCCCGGCATGCCCGCCAAGATCCTGCGCACGCTCTTCGCGCGCGAGGCGCCGGTGCTGTTCCGGCCCGCCGCCGACCCGGCCATGTGGCGCTGGATCGCGCGCTGGCTGCGCGAATGCCGGCTGGAGCGCTACCGCGCCAACAAGCTGCGCATGCAGCGGCTGGCGTTCTACAGCCGCGCGTGCCTGCACCGGCTGCGCAGCGAGCTGGAGATCGACTACGAGCAAGCGCAGGGCTACCTGCAGCTGTTCCGCACCGCGCGCGACCTGGACCTGGCCGGGCCCGCCATCGCCCTGCTGCGCGAGAACAACGTGCCGCACCAGCTGGTCAGCGCGCAGGAATGCCGGCGGATCGAACCGGGCCTGGCCGCCGGCACGCCGCTGGCCGGCGGGCTGCATCTGCCCGAAGACGAATCCGGCAACTGCCCGATGTTCGTGCGCGCGCTGCACCGGCATGCCGAGGCCGCGGGCGTGTCGTTCCGCTTCGAGACCCGGGTCGCGCAGATCCGGCCGGGCCAGGCCGGCAAGCTCGACCTCGCGCTGGCACCCACCGGCGGCGGCGATGCCGCCCCGGTACTGAGCGCCGACCGCGTGCTGGTCGCCGCCGGCGCCGACAGCGCCGCGCTGCTGCGCCCGCTGGGCCTGCGCGTGCCGCTGTATCCGGTCAAGGGCTATTCGGTGACGGTGATGATCCGCGACGAGCTGCAGGCCCCGCTCGGTGCGCTGATGGATGAGTCCTACAAGGTTGCGATGACGCGCATGGGCAACCGGCTGCGCGTGGCCGGCACGGCCGAGCTGGGCTCGCGCCGGCTCGACCTGCGCCCCGCCGCGCTCAACACGCTGATCAAGGTCGCGCGCGACTGGTTCCCGGTGGCCGGCAACTACCAGGAAGCGACGCAATGGGCCGGCGCCCGGCCGATGCTGCCCGATGGCCCGCCGCTGATCGGCCCGACCGCGGTGCCCGGGCTGTTCCTGAACCTCGGCCATGGCTCGACGGGCTGGGCGATGAGCTGCGGATCAGGCAAGATTGCGGCTGACCAGATCGCCGCCAGCGCGGGCGCTCGCGCCGACCGCTCCGGCCGCGACGGCCCCGACATCGACATGGAAGGCCTGCTGCCGGACCGCTACGGACTGGGGCCGGCCAGATAAGCCGACATGAGCTCCTCTGCCTCCGCCGTCATCACGCCCTCTGGCCAGGGTGAAGGCTGGCATGCCCTGGATGCCGCCGCACCCGGCCCGGTGCCGCTCTACGACGTGGCCGCCATCCGCCGCCTCGAACACGCCGCGCTGGCGCAACTGCCGGCGTTCACGCTGATGTCGCGCGCCGGCACGGTGGCGGCACGCTGGCTCGCCTGCCACGCACCCGAGGGCCCGCTGCTGTTGCTCGCGGGTCCCGGCAATAACGGCGGCGATGCGCTGGTCGCCGCCACGCAGCTGCACCGCGCCGGCCGCGCGGTGCAGGTATGGCTGATTGCGGATCCGCAGCGCCTGCCTGACGATGCCGCCCGCGCATGGCAGCAGGCGCAGGCCGCGGGCGTGCCGTCGCGCGTGATGGCGGAGGTGGATACCGCGCAGGACCTGCGCTGGCCCGCCGGCACCGCCGCGATCGTCGACGGCCTGCTCGGCATCGGCCTGAACCGCCCCGCCGACGGCCGCATGGCGTGGTGGATCGCACAACTCAATCGCGGCGCGCTGCCGGTGTTTGCGCTGGACATTGCCAGCGGCCTGTCGGCCGACACCGGCGCGGGCGCGCCGGCCGTGCGTGCGCAGCGCACGCTGACCTTCATTGCCGCCAAGCCCGGCCTGCTGACGCTGGACGGGCGCGACTGCGCCGGCGCGGTCGACATCGCGCCGATCGGCCTGGACTATCCCCCGCGCGAAGCGCCGCAGGGCCTGGTGAACGGCCCCGCGCTGTTCGGTGCCGCGCTGCCGCGCCGTCGCCACGCCAGCCACAAGGGCACGCATGGCGCGCTGGCGGTCATCGGCGGCAACCTCGGCATGACCGGCGCTCCGCTGCTCGGCGCCCGCGCCGCGCAATGGCTGGGCGCGGGCAAGGTGCATATCGGCTTCCTGGCGCAGCCGGCACCGCTGTTCGATCCGCTGCATCCGGAACTGATGCTGCATGCGGTCGACGCGCTCGCGCTCGGCTCGATGTCGGCGCTGGTGATCGGCCCGGGCATGGGCACCGATGCCAACGCGCGCCAGCAGTTGGCGCGGCTGCTGCAGGCCGCGCCGCTGCCGCTGGTGCTGGATGCCGATGCCCTGAACCTGCTCGCCGCCGAGCCGGCGCTCGCCGGCGCGCTGGCCACGCGCGACGCGGCCACCGTGATCACGCCGCATCCGCTCGAAGCCGCGCGGCTGATGGGCGTGCCGGTGGCCGAGGTCCAGCGCGACCGGCCCGCCGCCGCCGCGGCGCTGGCCGCGCAATGGCGGGCCGTGGTCGTGCTGAAGGGCTCGGGCAGCGTGATCGCCGCGCCCGACGGCAGCCCGTGGACGCTGAACCCGACCGGCAACGCGGCACTGGCCAGCGCCGGCACCGGCGACGTGCTGGCCGGCATGCTGGGCGCGCTGCTGGCGCAGGGCATGGCGCCGCTGGCCGCGGCGCAGGCGGCGGTGTGGATCCACGGCCGTGCCGCCGATGTGCTGGTCGAACAGGGCACGGGCCCGGCAGGCGTCACGGCAAGCGAACTGCATGCGCCGGCGCGCGCCATATTCAACCAGTTGCTGGGTGCGGCGCGCGCGTGAGGCGCAGGTGAGGCGCACGTGGCAAGCGCGTTCCGGCACATGCCGGCGGCGGTGGCGACGCCGCCGTCAGACAACGACCGATACTCGCGCGGCGCCGCGGCTGCTATGTTGCAAGTGGTAACGATATGACGCCGCCGCACGGGTCGAGGCCGCGATGGCTGGCGATATACTTACCGCTCCGTCTTGCAAGCCGGCAACGCCACGCGGCTCGCGCCCCGCAACCCCGCTAGTCCTGCACGCTAGTCCTGCATGCCCACTGACCTTCACGCCTGGAATGCCCTGCTGCGGCACCATGACACCCTTCGCGACGCCCAGATGCGCGACTGGTTCGATCGCGAAGGCGCACAGCGCGTCGCGCAATGCTCGCTGGAGGCCGCCGGCCTCTATCTCGATTACTCGAAGAACCGCATCACGGCGCAAACCATGGGCCTGCTGATGCAGCTGGCGGCCGAGGCCGGCGTTACCCGCCGCCGCGACGCGATGTTCGCGGGCGAGCATATCAACACCACCGAAGACCGCGCAGCGCTGCATGTGGCGCTGCGCGCCACCGCCGGCGCGGGCTACAAGGTCGACGGCGAAGCGGTGGTGCCGGCCATCCAGCAGGTGCTGGCACGCATGCGCGACTTCTCCGGCCGCGTGCGCAGCGGCGCGTGGAAGGGCGCCACCGGCGAGCGCATCACCGATGTCATCAACATCGGCATCGGCGGCTCCGACCTGGGGCCGCGCATGGTGTGCCGGGCCCTGTCGCACCTGGCCGACGCCGACGGCCATACCGCACCGCGCATGCACTTCGTCTCCAATGTCGACGGCACCGACCTGGCCGAGACCCTGGTGCGGCTGGACCCGCAGCGGACCCTGGTGATCGTCTGCTCCAAGACCTTCACCACGCTGGAAACCATGGCCAACGCGCGCAGCGCGCGTGCCTGGTTTGTCGCCAGCGGCGTGGCCGAACAGGACCTGGCCAAGCATTTCGTCGCGGTCTCGACCAACACCGAGGCCGTGCGCGAATTCGGCATCGACCCGGCCAATATGTTCGAGTTCTGGGACTGGATCGGCGGGCGCTTTTCGCTGTGGTCGTCGGTCGGCCTGTCGATCACGCTGGCGGTGGGCTTCGATGCCTTTGCCGACCTGCTGGCCGGTGGCCGCGCGATGGACGAACACTTCCGCACCGCGCCGCTGGAGCGCAACATGCCGGTGATCCTCGGCATGCTGGGGATCTGGTACCGCAACTTCTGGAACCTGCCCACCAGCTGCATGGCGCCCTATTCCACCTCGCTGGAGCTGTTTCCCGCCTTCCTGCAGCAGCTGGAGATGGAAAGCAACGGCAAGTCGGTGCAGCTCGACGGGCAGCGCATCCGCACGCATACCTCGCCGGTGGTGTGGGGCACGGCCGGCACCAACGGCCAGCACGCCTACTTCCAGCAGATCCACCAGGGCTCGCAGGTGGTGCCGGTGGATTTCGTCGCGCCGCTGGTGCCGCCGCGCCGCCTGCCGGGCCATCACGCCAAGCTGCTGGCCAATTGCTTCGCGCAGGCCGAGGCGCTGATGCGCGGGCGCAGTGCCGACGAACTGCGCGCCAGCGGAATGAAAGACGAAGTGCGCATCGCGCATATGGCGTTCGACGGCAACCGCCCCAGCAACACGCTGCTGATGGAGAGCCTGACACCCAATGTGCTGGGCGCGCTGATTGCGCTGTACGAGCACCGCACCTTCGTGCAGGGCGTGGTGTGGCGGATCAACTCGTTCGACCAGTGGGGCGTCGAGCTGGGCAAGATCCTGGCGCGGCCGATCGAGGCCGAACTGGCCGGCACCGCCACCGGCCAGCACGATGCCTCTACCGCCGCGCTGATCGCGCGCGCCCGCGCGGTGCTGAAGGCGGGCGCGGCGAGCTAGCCGCTAGACCTCGGCGCCGATCCATTCGTCGCTGGCCACGCGGCCGGCGTCGATGGTCAGCACGCGCCCGCAGCGCGACGCCACCGAGCGGTCATGCGTGACCAGCACCAGCGTCGAGCCGGCGTCGCGGTTCAGCTCGAACATCAGCGCGATCACCGCTTCGCCGGTGGCGGTATCGAGGCTGCCGGTCGGTTCGTCGGCAAACAGGATGTCCGGGCGCGCGACGAAGGCGCGCGCCAGCGCCACGCGCTGCTGCTCGCCGCCCGACAGCGTGCGCGGGTAGTGGCCCAGGCGTGCGCCCAGGCCCACACGCTGCAGCATGTCGACGGCGCGCTCGCGCACCTGCGCGGTTTCGCCGCGCAGCTCCAGCGGCAGCATCACATTCTCGAGCGCGGTCAGGTGGCCCACCAGCTGGAACGACTGGAACACGAAGCCGACATGCCGGCCGCGCACCGCGGCGCGCTGGTCCTCATCCAGCGCATACAGGTCCTGGCCCTGCAGCCGCACCGTGCCGGTGCTGGGCAGGTCCAGCCCGGCCAGCAGCCCCAGCAGCGTCGACTTGCCGGATCCCGACGCGCCGACGATGGCAAGCGTTTCGCCCGGCGTGACGGAAAAGGTCACGTCGTGCAAAATCGTCAGCGAACCGGTCGTGTCGGCCACGGTCTTTCCGAGGGATTCGACTGCAAGAATGGAAGAAGACATGGATATAGGGATCCGAGGGAAAAGGCGCAGGCTGCTGCTGGCAGCCGGCATGGCGCTGGCGATATCGGCCGCGGCTCAGGCACAGGCCCCGGCCAGCGCGCCGGCAAAGGCCACGTCCCCCGCGCTGCTGGTGCTGGGCGACAGCCTGTCGGCCGAATACGGCATCGCGCGCGGCGCGGGCTGGGTCACGCTGCTGCAGGACCGGCTGCGGCAGGAGCGCTTCGATTATAGCGTCGTCAATGCCAGCATCAGCGGCGAGACCACCATCGGCGGCAAGACCCGCCTGCCCGAGCTGCTGTCGCGGCACCGCCCCGCCATCGTGGTAATCGAGCTGGGTGCCAACGACGCGCTGCGCGGCTTGCCGCTGCAGTCCACCGAGGCCAACCTGCGCAACCTGGTCACCACGGCGCAGCAGGCGGGCGCGAGCGTCTTGCTGATCGGCATGCGCATCCCGCCCAACTACGGCCAGGACTACACCGAGAAATTCGTCTCGCTCTATCCCAGGCTGGCGGGCGAATACAAGGTGCGGCTGGTGCCCTTCTTCCTCGACCAGGTGATCGCGCGGCAAGACTGGTTCCAGCCCGACCGCATCCACCCGACCGCCGCGGCGCAGCCGGCGTTGCTCGATACGGTGTGGCCGCAGCTCAAGCCACTGCTCAAGCGCGGCGCGGCGAAGTGATCGCCTGTTTTCTCCCCTCTCCTGCTTGCTGTATAGACCGGGGACATAGGTAACAGGTGTGCCAGGACATGGGTAACACTTTTCCCGCTTAGTCAGCGGGAGGACAACGTTGCCCTGGAGCCAAACCACCGTGAAGCAGCAAAGAGAAGAGTTCGTCCGCCTGGCACGCCAGGCGGACGCCAATATTGCGGAGCTTTGCCGCCGCTTCTGCATCAGTCGCAAGACCGGTTACAAGTGGTTGAACCGAGAGGATCTGGACGACCGAACTCGGCGGCCACATAGCTCTCCCGGCCGAACGCCAGCTGCCGTCGAAGAGGGCGTGCTAGCGATCCGAGCCGAACATTCGGCCTGGGGCGCCCGCAAGATCGCACGCGTACTGGAGCGTGACCACTGCGTCCAAATCGCGCCGAGCACAGTCAATTGGGTGCTGCGCCGCCATGGCTTGATCGATCCGGCCGCCAGCGCGGCCGCTACTGCCTGGCAGCGCTTCGAGCACGACCGGCCCAATGCACTATGGCAAATTGACTTTAAAGGCCACTTCGCTACCGACACGCAGCGGTGCCACCCACTCACGGTCTTGGACGATCACTCCCGGTTCAATGTGCTGCTCAGGGCCTTGGGCAACGAACAGTTTGAATCCGTACAGGAAGCGTTAGAGAAGGCTTTTGCGCGCTATGGGCTGCCCGAGCGCATCAATGCAGACAACGGCCCGCCCTGGGGTTCTCCAGTGCCCCGTGCACTTACCACGTTGGGTGCTTGGCTGATCCGCCTGGGGGTGCGGCTCAGTCATAGCCGACCTCGCCATCCGCAGACCAACGGTAAGGACGAGCGCTTCCATCGAACCATGCAGGCAGAGCTGTTGGCCAACCAGCGCTTCCGGGATCTGGACGATGCGCAGCATCACTTCAGCCATTGGCGCCACGTGTACAACTTCAAGCGCCCACACCACGCCCTGGATATGGAGACACCCGCAAGCCGCTATGCGCCTAGTCCACGGACGATGCCGCGCGAGCTCCCGCCTATCGAGTACGGCAGCGATGACATCGTGCGAAAGGTAGGCGACGGTGGGCGCATCTGCTTCCGAGGAAAGACGTTCCGGGTCGGACGAGCCTTGGTCGGAACGCCCGTAGCGCTGCGCCCTCGCGTGGATTTGGACGGCACCTTTGATGTCTACTTCTGCCATCAGAAGGTGGCCACAATAGACCTACAGGAGGCCAATTAAACTGGAGACTGGACTGTTACCCATGTCCTGGCACATGTGTTACCCATGTCCCCGGTCCATACAGCTTGCGGGAGAGGGGCGGGGGTGAGGGCCGGCGGTGGCAATCGCGACAGCCTTTACTTCGTTGACGCTCCCGCCCTCACCCCAACCCTCTCCCGCAAGCGGGAGAGGGAGTACACAAGCGGAAGCTGGAAGGCCGGAGGCAAGTGAACGTGCTGAGAGCTTGCTTGCTGCCGCCGGTTTGCTCCCCTCTCCCGCTTGCGGGAGAGGGGCGGGGGTGAGGGCCGGCGGTGGCAATCGCGACAGCCTTTACTTCGTTGACGCTCCCGCCCTCACCCCAACCCTCTCCCGCAAGCGGGAGAGGGAGTACACAAGCGGAAGCTGGAAGGCCGGAGGCAAGTGAACGTGCTGAGAGCTTGCTTGCTGCCGCCGGTTTACTCCCCTCTCCCGCTTGCGGGAGAGGGGCGGGGGTGAGGGCCGGCGGTGGCAATCGCGACAGCCTTTACTTCGTTGACGCTCCCGCCCTCACCCCAACCCTCTCCCGCAAGCGGGAGAGGGAGTACACAAGCGGAAGCTGGAAGACCGGAGGCAAATGAACGTGCTGAGAGCTTGCTTGCTGCCGCCGGTTTGCTCCCCTCTCCCGCTTGCGGGGAGAGGGGCGAGGAGGGCCGGCGGTGGCAATCGCGACAGCCTTTACTTCGTTGACGCTCCCGCCCTCACCCCAACCCTCTCCCGCAAGCGGGAGAGGGAGTACACAAGCGGAAGCTGGAACGCCGGAGGCAAGTGAACGTGCTGAGAGCTTGCTTGCTGCCGCCGGTTTGCTCCCCTCTCCCGCTTGCGGGAGAGGGGGGGGGGGTGAGGGCAGGCGGTGGCAATCGCGACAGCCTTTACTTCGTTGACGCTCCCGCCCTCACCCAACCCTCTCCCGCAAGCGGGAGAGGGAGTACACAAGCGGAAGCTGGAAGGCCGGAGGCAAATGAACGTGCTGAGAGCTTGCTTGCGGCCGCCGGTTTGCTCCCCTCTCCCGCTTGCGGGAGAGGGGCGGGGGTGAGGGCAGGCGGTGGCAATCGCGACAGCCTTTACTTCGTTGACGCTCCCGCCCTCACCCAACCCTCTCCCGCAAGCGGGAGAGGGAGTACACAAGCGGAAGCTGGAAGGCCGGAGGCAAGTGAACGTGCTGAGAGCTTGCCTGCTGCCGCCGGTTTGCTCCCCTCTCCCGCTTGCGGGAGAGGGGCGGGGGTGAGGGCCGGCGCATCCACGAAGTCAATCGCATCAATCCGTGGGCACCTGCATCATCCCCCGGAATTCCACGATGATCCATCAAAAAACCCCTGCCGCATGGCAGAGGTTTGTATTTCCTACGCGGCCGGCGTGGCGCCGTCCTGCGCGGCTCACTCCGCGCCCTGCTCCTGCGTCGCGCCTGCGGGCGCCAGCAGCTTGACCTTGGCGCGGGCCTTCAGGCTTTCATAGAAGGCCTGCAGATCGGTCTGGCCGGCCAGCTGCGCCAGCTGCT